>NZ_CP063362.1:687000-1030500 GCF_016807805.1 Xanthobacter dioxanivorans
GCGTCGGCGATGTCGGTCACGTGGAACTCGTCGAAGCACAGGATGCTGGCCTCCTCCGCCAGGGCCGCGGCGATGGGGGCGATGGGGTCGGCGGTCTTGCGCGCGCCCTCCTTCTGCGCCTGCCGCTCGCGGAAGATGCGCTCGTGCACGTCACCCATGAATTCGTGGAAATGGGCGCGCCTCTTGCCGCGGGCCGGCAGGGCGTCGAAGAACAGGTCCATGAGCATGGTCTTGCCCCGGCCGACCTTGCCGTAGACGTACATGCCCTTCGGCGGAACCGGCGCGCGGCGCTGGAACAGCCAGCCCAGCGCCGACGACTTGCGCGCCAGCGCCCGCTGGCGCAGCTCCAGCTCCAGCCGGGCGAACTCGTCCACCACGGCGACCTGCGCCGGATCCTCCGAGATGTCGCCGGCGGCGAGCTTGGCCGCATAAAGCTCCCGCACCCGAGCCTGGGTCTCCGCCGTCATTCGTCCGTTCCCGTTCTCCCGGCCGAAACCCGGCCGGCCCCGCGCCGGGGGGCCGTGGTGCCTATAGAGCAGATGCGGGCAAAGTTGAATGCACGGGCCGGCAGCCCACTGGACACGACCGGCGAAGCGTGAATTCCTCCCCCCATGCCCGAGACGCCGCCCCGCCCCGAGCCGCCACCGCATCCGAACCACACGCCGGCGCCCGCCGCGCCGCATCCACCGGCGGACCCGCTGCTCGGGCGGGTCAAGGCCTGGCTCGCCGATCACGACCCCGGCGGGGTGGACCTGACGCGGGCCTTCCATCTCGGCGTCTCCTTCATCATCGTGATCGTGGCGGGCTATGCCACGTCCTCGGCCTTCCGGCTGGGCATGGACGTGACCTTTCCCCTGATGGCCGGCTGCGCCGCGCTGGTGATGATCAGCTTCAACCCGGCGGCGAGCGTGGCCGCCGAGGCGCGCACCATGGCCCGCCTGTTCGGCCTCGGGGCGACGTTCCTTCTGGTCATCGCCCTCGTCGGCCCCGGCACGGGGCACCTGAACGACGTGGTGCAGAAGCTGCTGCTGATCCCCCTCTCCTTCTGCGCCCTCGCCCTGCGCCGCTACGGCATGGACGGCCAGCGGGCGGGCCTCGCCCTCATCGTGGTGGCGACGGTCGGCACCATCATCCGTCCCACCCGGATCGAGGGCGCGCTGCTGCTCGCCGCCTTCTGCCAGGGCGCGCTGGTGGCGGCGGCGGTGCGGCTGTCGCCGTGGCGGCCGTCGGCGGTGCGCGCCTTCGTGGAGACGACGCTCGACATGCAGGGCGCCATCGCCACCTATCTGCGCGAGCTGTCGGAAGCCGTGCGCGGCGGCCGGCATTTCCCCGAGGCGGCAAACGAGGCGCTGGAGAACCTGCGCGGCCGCGTCTGGAGCGCGCTGGCCGCCGCCATCGCCGAGGATCCCGGCTCCCAGCCGGACTTCGAGCGGCTGCGGGTGCGCTTCTACCGGCTGCGGGTGGCGGTGCAGCTCCTCTCCGAGTGCGTGCCGGAAAAGGCGCCCGACACGCCGGACTGGCGCCACCCCTTCGCCGCCGCGGCGGACCATATCGCCCGCCGCCTGGAGGCGGTGCACATCTCCGACGTGCACGCGGAGGAGCGGTTCGAGCGCGCCGTCACCCAGCTGCGCCGCGTCGCCTTCTCGCCGGAGCTGCCGCCCGATGCCCGCTTCGCCCTGATGCGGGCGCTCACCGCCTTCGACCGGCTGTCCCTGGTGGTGACCGGCATCGCCGCCGCCGAGATGGCGCCGTTCCCACCGCCGCACGATACGGTGGACGCGGGCGACCTGCCCCGCCCCCGGCCGACGCCGCTCCTCGTGCCCGGCCCGGACGGTGGGCGCCAGCTCTCGGCGCCGCTGCGGGTGGCCTGCCAGGGCGCCATCGCCACCGCCATCACCACCGCCCTCGACCTGGTGGTGCAGCTCGACCACGCCTACTGGGCGACCATGACCGTCATGTTCGTCATCGGCAACAGCGTGGGCGAGACCTACCTGCGGGTGCGCTACCGCACGGTGGGCACCATCATCGGAGTGGCCATCGGAATGGGGCTCTTCCTCGCCCTCGGCGGCCACACCTGGCTGTTGGCCGCCTTCTGCATGGGCGCGCAGATGATCGCGCTGGTGACCCAGAAGGACCGCTACGACGTGGCGTCGGCGGCGGTGGGCCTGTCGGTGGTCCTGGGCCTGCACCTCATCTCCGACCTCGGCACGGAGGGCATGATCGCGCGCATCTACGAGACCGCCATCGGCGCCGTCATCGCCCTCGGCATCTCCTACCTGGTCCTGCCGGTCTACCTCACCGACCAGCTGCGGCCGGAGGTGCTGGCGCTGTTGCGGCGCTGCCGCGCCGCGTTCGCCTCCTGGTGGCCGCACCAGGGCCCGAGCGCGAGCGTTTCCGCCCTGGTGCAGGACGTGCGGGCCATGGGCACCCGCCTGCCCAATCTCGGCGCCGAGCAGGTGTTCGGCCACTCCGCCGGGGATGCGGCCAACATCGTGTCCACGCTGGACGTGCTCATTACCTATCTCGCCTTGCTGGAGGACGTGGCGCTGCGCCTGCCCACGGCGGAGGCCGGCGCGCGCGAGGAGGTGGTGGCCCTGGTGGAGGCGGCGCGCTCGCGCATCCTCACCGGCTTCGAGGTGGTGCTGGGCGAAGCGCCCGGCGGCAGCGCGGACGCCGCCAAGCCGGCGGTGGACGCGGCGGTCTCCACCGTGCTGGAGCTGGCGGACGATCCCGCGGTGAAAGAGCTGCTGCCGCTGGTGGCGGACTATCTCGCTTATTCGGACGCGGTCCTGCGCCCGCTGCGGGAGCTGCGCGCCGCCCTGCGCGACGACGCGCCCTGGCGCAAGGAGGACGTGATCGCCGCCGGCCGCGCGCCCACCCCCTCCTCCGGGGCGGCGTGAAAGCGGGCCGCGCGGGCTTGAGCGGGGGCCGCGGAGCCCCTCGGCCTCAGAGCACCACCGGCTTGAAATGCTTGGAGAGCTTCAGCCCCTGGCCCTGGTAGTGGGAGCGCATGTCGGCGCCGTAGAGGGTGACGGGACGCCCCGCCATGCGCTCGTAGACGAGGCGGCCCACGGTCTGGCCGTGCTCTAGGATGAACGGCACCTCGCGGGAGCGCACCTCCAGCACCGCCCGGGCGCCCCGCCCGCCGGCGGCGGGATTGCCGAAGCCGGGATCGAAGAAGCCGGCATAATGGACCCGGAATTCGCCCACCAGCGGATCGAACGGCACCATCTCCGCCGCATAGTCCGGCGGCACGTGCACGGCCTCGCGCGAGGCGAGGATGTAGAAGGCATCCGGATCGAGCACGAGGCCCGCCGGCCGTCCCTCGCGCACGCGGATGGGCTCCCAGAAATCCTCCACGTCGAGCACGCCGGCCACGTCCACGTCGATGACGCCCGTATGCTTCTTGGCCCGGAAGCCCTGGAGCCCGCCCAGCGCGTCGCCGGCGAGGTCGACTCCGAGGGCGATGCCGCCCGCCGCCACGTCCGGATGCGCCGCGTCCACGAGGCATTCGCCGGCCTGCAGGCCGAGGAGCTCGAGGTCGGACAGCCGCGCCACGCCCCGGCGGAACCGCACCTGGGACAGGCGCGAGCCGGCGCGAACGAGGATGGGGAAGGTGCGCGGGGAGATTTCCAGATAGAGCGGGCCGTTATAGCCCGCCGGGATGGTGTCGAACGCCCGCGCCCCGTCGGTGATGACGCGAACGAACACGTCGAGACGCCCGGTGGAGCTCTTCGGGTTGGCCGCCGCCGCGAGGTCGAACGGCAGCTTGAGCCGCTCGGACAATTCGACCAGATAGACGCATCCCGTCTCCAGCACCGCGCCCTTGGCGAGGTCGAAATCGTGCAGCGCCAGCTCCGCAAGGCGCTCCTTCACCGAGACGCCCGCCCCGGCAGGAAGCTCGCGCGGATGCGCCAGGCGGTGCGCCCCAGCCTGAGATCGAGGCTGGCGGGCTGGATCTGGTCGTCGTCCAGCGGCTTGCGGCAGGAGACGATCCCCGCCGCCTTCAATGCCGTGATGGCTTCGGCGGGCAGGATGCCGGGCTTGAGATGCTCGGTCGCACGCATCGTCATATCCGCTTTCCCGTCCTTTTCGTTCGATTTACCGGACGAAGCCCTTGACGCCAAGGGGAGGCCCGCAGTTAACTGACGCGGTGGTGAATTTGAGCCGGCCCGCTTGCAGCCACGTTAAACAACCTTGCTAAAAGGCCGGGGACGATGAGACGGGGGAGCCTCGCGCCGGATGCCGGCGGCGACGGGCGAAATCCGCGCCTGATCCCCTCGGCCTCCCCGGAGACCGTCATGTCCGTGGCTCCCAAGCCCGCCTCCCGCTTCGTCCCGAAAGATCCCCTTACACTCCACCCGGAGACGCGCCTAGTCCACGGTGGCACGACGCGCTCCCCCTTCGGCGAGACGTCGGAGGCGCTCTACCTCACCCAGGGCTTCGTCTATGACGACGCCGAATCGTGCGAGGCACGCTTCAAGGGCGAGGATCCGGGCTTCGTCTACTCGCGCTATTCCAACCCCACCACCGCCATGTTCGAGGAGCGCATGGCGCTGCTGGAAGGGGCGCAGGCCGCGCGGGCGACCGCGTCCGGCATGGCCGCGGTGAACGCCGCGCTGCTGTGCCAGCTCTCCGCCGGCGACCATGTGCTGGCGGCCCGCGCCCTGTTCGGCTCCTGCCGCTGGATCCTGGAGGACTTCCTGCCCCGCTTCGGCGTCGAGACCACGCTGGTGGACGGCAAGGATCTCGACGCCTGGCGGGCGGGGGTCCGGCCCAACACCAAGGTGGTCTTCCTCGAAAGCCCCACCAACCCGACCCTGGAGCTGATCGACATCGCCGCCGTGGCGAAGATCGCCCATGCGGCGGGGGCGCGGCTGGTGGTGGACAACGTGTTCGCCACCCCCCTGCTCCAGCATCCCTTCGAGCTGGGCGCCGACATCGTGGTCTATTCCACCACCAAGCACGTGGACGGGCAGGGCCGGTGCCTGGGCGGGGTCATCCTCTCCTCGCAGCAGTTCGTCACCGACCACCTGCAGACGTTCCTGCGCCAGACCGGGCCTTCCATCTCCCCGTTCAACGCCTGGATCATGCTCAAGGGCCTGGAGACCCTGGCCCTGCGCGTCGAGCGCATGCAGGCGAGCGCGGTGAAGGTGGCCGATGCCCTCGCTGACCTTCCGGGGGTGGAGCGCGTGATCTATCCCGGCCGCGCCGACCATCCCCAGGCCGAGCTCGCCCGGCGGCAGATGAAGGGCGGCGGCACGCTGGTGACCTTCGTCGTCGCCGGCGGGAAGGAGGGCGCCTTCCGCTTCGCCAATGCCCTGCGCCTCATCCGCATCTCCAACAATCTCGGCGATGCGAAAAGCCTCCTGACCCATCCCGCCACCACGACACACCAGCGCTTCACCCCGGAGGCGCGCGCCGAGATGGGCATTTCCGACGGGCTGCTTCGCCTTTCCGTGGGCCTGGAGCACCCCGACGATCTCATCGCTGACCTCGCAGCGGGCGCCGAAGCCTTGTGAGGCCTCGCTTCCGCACGCGCGACGGCGGGGCCTGTTGCGCGCGGGCGACAACGCGGGTTCACTGTGCCACGGCGGGGGCATTTTCTCCCGCCGTGAGGGGAGCTCGAGCGGGTATGTACCGCGCCATCACACGGAATATTCAGGTGACCGCGACGCCGCGTTACGTGGCCGAGCGGTCGGAGCCCGACCAGGGCCGATATTTTTGGGCTTATACCATCGAGGTGGCCAATTTGGGCCTTGAGAGCGTGCAGCTGAAGGGGCGCCACTGGATCATCACCGACGCCAACGGCCGCACCGAGGAAGTGCACGGCGCCGGCGTCGTCGGCGAGGAACCGACCCTGCCCCCGGGCGGGCGTTTCGAATATACCAGCGGCGTGCCGCTCAACACTCCCACGGGGATCATGCGCGGACACTATGAAATGCTCGCCGGGAACGGGGAGGTCTTCTCCATCGAGATCCCGGCCTTCTCGCTCGACGTGCCGGACGTGCGGCGCGTGCTCAACTGACGCGGCCGCAAAGGGGGGGATCCATGCACGCGCGCATACCGACGGTGGAGGCCGAGGCCGTTTCGGTGCTCAGCCTGCGCCCGGTGGCGGCGACGCTCGGGATTCTCCTGTCGATTCTCGGCGTCGCCATGCTCGCCCCGGCGGTGGTGGATTTCGCCAGCCGCTCCGGCGGCCAGGGCGCCTTCGTCGGCGCGTCGGCCATCACCATCTTCGTCGGCGTGCTGCTGTGGATGACCGGCCGCGGCGCGGCGGCCCGCAAGCTCGACCTGCGGCAGGCGTTTCTCCTGACCAGCTCGGTCTGGCTGGTGCTGTCGGTGTTCGCGGCCCTGCCGCTGGTGTGGGGGCCCTCGCAGCTCTCCTTCACCGCCGCCATGTTCGAGAGCATGTCGGGCCTCACCACCACCGGCGCCAGCGTCATGTCGGGGCTCGACAGCATGTCGCCCGGCATCCTTTTGTGGCGGGCGCTGCTGCACTGGTTCGGCGGCATCGGCATCATCGCCATCGCCATCGCGGTGCTGCCGGTGCTGTCCATCGGCGGCATGCAGCTGTTCCGCACGGAATCCTCCGACAGGTCGGAGAAGTTTCTGCCGCGAGCCGGCGCCATCGCCAAGCGGCTGCTCGTGGTCTATCTCGCGCTCACCGCGGTGTGCGCCATGGCCTACCTCGCCGCCGGGCTCGGCCCGTTCGACGCGGCGACCATCGCCATGTCCACCCTGTCGAGCGGCGGATTCGCCAATTCGGACCAGTCCATCACCGTCTTCGCCAATCCGGCGGTGGACTATGTGGCCATCGGCTTCATGCTGCTGGCGGCCCTGCCCTTCCCGCTCTATGTGCGCGCCATGTCGGGGGATCTGCGGCGGCTGTTCACCAATCCCGAGGTGCGCCTGTTCCTCGCCATCGTCGCGGTGTTCACCCTGCTCTCCTTCGTGCAGCAGAGCACGCAGGGCATCGCCTCCGGCGAGACCGCCCTGCGCTGGGCGCTGTTCACCGTGGCCTCCCTCATCTCCACCACCGGCTTCATGGCGGTGGACTACACCAACTGGGGCGCCACCTCCGACGCCCTCTTCTTCGTGCTCATGTTCATCGGCGGCTGCACCGGCTCCACCTCCGGCGGGCTGAAGGCGCTGCGTCTCGCCATCACCGCCAAGGCCATCCGCCAGCACCTCAAGCGCATCTCTTTCCGCACCGGCGTGTTCCCCCTGCGCTATGGCGGCGCGCCGGTGACGGACGACGTGGTGAGCTCGGTCCTGTCCTTCGTGTTCCTCTATCTGCTCGCCTTCTTCCTCGTCGGCGTCGGGCTCAACATGATGGGCCTCGACCTGCGGACGGCGTTCTCCGCCGCCATCGCCTGCCTCGCCAATGTGGGGCCGGGCCTCGGGCCGGTGGTGGGGCCGGCCTCCAACTACGGCGGCCTGCCCGATCCGGCCCTGTGGCTGCTCACCGCCGCCATGATGCTGGGCCGGCTCGAGATCCTCACCGTGCTGGTGCTGTTCCTGCCGCGCTTCTGGGTGCGATGAGGCCGGCCCGGCCCGCGAAGCTCGCCGGCCGCCGGCATCAGAAATGCGCCATGTAGCCGCCGTCCACCGCCAGCACGTGGCCGGTGACGTAGGAGGCCGCCGGCGAGGCCAGGAACACCGCCGCCCCGGCCACCTCTTCCGGCCGTCCCCACCGGCCGAGGGAGGTGCGCCGCGACAGCCATTCCCCCACCGCCTGGTCGCGCGCCTGCGCCTCGTTGGGCGCGGTGAGGAAATAGCCGGGGGCGATCGCGTTCACGGTGATGCCGTACGGCCCGAGATCGGCGGCCAGCGCCCGCGTCAGCGCCTCCAGCCCGCCCTTCGCCGTGGTGTAGGCGGCGTCGCCCGCCCGCGACAGCGGCCCGGCGATGGAGGTGATGTTGATGACGCGGCCGCCGGCCCCGCGCGCCACCATGCCCCGCGCCACCTCGCGCGTGAGATGCGCCGGGGCGAGCAGGTCCACCTCCACCAGGCGGCGGAAATCGGCATCCTCCATGTCGAGGAAGCCGCGCCGGTCGCGCGCGCCGGCATTGTTCACCAGGATGTGGATCGGCGACGCCGCCTTCAGCGCGGCGGTGACCGCCTGCGGGTCGAACACGTCCAGGGCGAAGGGTTCGGCCTTGCCGCCCTTGCGGATGATGGCGGTGACGGCGGCGCCGAGCCGCCCAGCGTCGCGCCCGTTCACCAGCACATGGGCGCCGGCACGGGCGAGGGCGGCGGCGATCTCGAAGCCGAGGCCCGCCACCGAGCCGGTGACGAGGGCGGTCTGGCCGTCGAGGGAGAAGGGATGGGTCACGGGCGGGCTCCGGCGTGGATGTCCCCGCCTTCCTAGAGTGCGATCCGACCCGTTGGAAACAGGTTCTGCTTCCCGTGGCCGGTGAATCGCCCTCTCGCTTTTTGATTGGAGACGGATGCGCCCGAGGGCCACGCCCGTCGGGCCGGCGGGATCAGGCCAGCAGGTAGCCCATGAGCGCGCCGCAGATGGCGCCGAGGAACAGGCCGCCGTCATGCAAAGCGAGGGCGAGGCGGCTCGGCTGCCCGGCGCGATAGATCCAGCCGGTGGCGCCCACCGTGGCGATGGACCAGCCCGCCCCCACGCAGATGAGGGCCGCGGTGATGGCCTCGGGGTTCCCAGGCGCTGCAGCGGCACGCCGATGGCGACAATAAGGGCGCCCGCCACCGCGATCGCCACCGGCGGCACGCGATCGCCCACCAGGGCCAGGGGGATCGCCGGCGCATACATGGCGGCCACGTGCAAGGCGATGAAGCCGAACACCGCCGCCCCGCCGATGCCGCAGCCGACCAGCGCCAACGGCGCCCCCGACATGACGGCGTTCATGCCGAACCAGGCCGCGCCGCCCACCAGGGTCGGCCACAGGATGGCCGAGAGCGGCGCCTTCGCCTTCGGCCGGAACACGGTGGTGGGGTCGGCCGCCAGCAGCACCGCCACCCCGAGGGAGCAGGTGTGGGCCAGCGCCGCCAGCGCCGCCGCGCCGACGAGGAAGAAGGGCGCCGCGAGCTGTTCCGCGAAGCCCGCGAGCGTCGGTCCGGCGAAGGCCGCGAGCACGCCGCCGGCCAGAACGCCGGCGGTGGCGGCGGCGGGACGGCCGCTCGCGGCCGCGGCCTCGTGCCGGTAGAAGAAGGAAAAGCCCTGGGCCATGCCGAGCCACAGCGCGCCGAGGCAGGCCCAGGCGAACTGCCGCTGCAGCAGCGCCGCCACCAGGAGCGCGCCCCCCGCGATGCCCAGCGACGCGCCGAGGGCGAAGCCGGTGCGCCGCCCGAAGGCGTCGCGCAGGAACGAGGCGGGGAAGGAGGCGAGCGCCGCTCCCAGCAGCATGGCGGCGAACGGCCAGGTGACAAGGCTCGGCCGCGGCGCCAGCATCGCCCCGGCCAGCGGCAAGGCGGCGGAGGCCACGGTCTGCGCCAGCACGGCGAAGGCGAACCCCAGGGCGAGGCCGAAGGTGGAGACCGGACGCGGCCCGTTGTCGTTGGCCGGCGCGTCGAGCTGCGGGTCGCAGACGCAGACCAGCATGCCCGCACGGGGTTCGGGAGCGGGCGCGGTGCGTCTCATGACGTCTTCAGGTCGCTCTTGGAGGGACCGTCCTTGGGCAGGTCGTCGTCGGACAGGACGCGCACCGCCGCCCCGTCGAGGTCGTCATACTGCCCGCTCCTGAGGCTCCACAGGAAAGCGAACAGCCCGCCGAGGCCGAGCAGCAGCGCGAGGGGAAGCAGATAGACGAGCACGTTCATGCGGCCGCCTCCTCCATGCCCGTCTTCGCCGCGCCTTTGGTCCGCGCGGTCCCGGCTTCGGCGTCGGCAGCCTCATCCTTGCGCCCCGGCCGGGCCGCGCGCAAGGCGTTGACGGTCACAAGTATGGAAGAGCCGGACATGGCCAGCGCGGCGATCAGCGGCGTCACGATGCCGGCGATGGCCAGCGGCACGGCGATCACGTTGTAGAGCACGGCGAGGGAGAGGTTCTGCCGCATCAGCCGCGATGCGACGCGGGCGCCGTCCACGGCGGCGAGCACCGGGGCGAGGCGCCGGCCGAGGAACACCGCGTCGGCATGGGCCTGGGTCACCGCCGCGCCGGTGGCCGGCGAGAGGGAGACCGAGGCGACCGCCAGCGCCGGGGCGTCGTTGAGCCCGTCGCCCACCATCAGCACCCGCCGGCCGGCCGCCTTGAGGGCATCGAGGGCGGCGATCTTGTCGGCGGGCTTCAGCCCCGCTTCCGCATGGGCGATGCCGAGGGCCTCCGCCACCGGCGCCACCGCCGCCGGCCGGTCGCCGGAAAGGATGCGTACATTGAGGCCGCGCGCCTTCAGGGCCGAGACCACCTCGTGGGCATCGGGGCGCAGCGCCTGCTCCACCCCCATCACCAGCGTGCGCTCGCCGCTGCGGAAGGCGATGAGCGAGGCGCCGTCGGGCAGGCCGGCCGGCGTGGCGGCAGCGCAAAAGGCGAGGCTGCCGAGGCGCACGCTGCGGCCGTCGACCACCGCCTCGACCCCCTGGCCGCTCACTTCCGTCACCCCCTCGATGGCCGGCCCGTCCGCCCGCCGGGCCACCACCCGGGCCAGCGGGTGGCGGCTGGACAGAGCGAGCCGCCCGGCGAGGCCCACGAGTGCCGCATCGGCGCCGGCGGGTAGCGCCAGGGCCGGCTCCGGCAGGGTGAGCGTGCCGGTCTTGTCGAACACCACCGTATCCACCGCCGCCAGCCGCTCCAGCATGTCGCCGGCATTGATCAGCAGGCCGGCGCGGAACAGGCGGCCGGTGGCCGTCACCTGCACCGCCGGCACCGCCAGCGCCAGGGCGCAGGGGCAGGTGATGATGAGCACCGCCACCGCGATCATCACCGAATGATGCAGCCCGGCCCCGGCCAGGAGCCAGCCGATGCAGGCCACGAGCGCGGTCAGGTGCACCATGGGGGCGTAGAGCCGCGCCACCCGGTCGGCGAGACGCACATAGGCGCCCTTCTCGGCCAGCGCCCCGTCGAGCAGGCGCTGCACGTCGTCCACCAGCGTGTTCTCGCCGCCCGCCGTGACCGTGAGATGCAGCGCACCCTCCCCGTTGAGGCTGCCGGCATAGACGGCGTCGCCCGGCTTCAGCGCCCGGGGCAGGGTCTCGCCGGTGATCAGGCTCTCGTCGATGCTGGAGCGGCCGGAGGCCACCGTGCCGTCCGCCGCCACCCGCTCGCCGGGCGGCACGAGAATGGTGTCGCCGGGCTTCAGCGCCTGCACCGGCACCAGCACCGGCACGCCGTCGGCGCCGAGGCGGTGGGCCATCTCGCCGCGCAGGGCGGCGATGTTGCCGGCGGTGGCGCGGGTGCGCCGGCGCGCCTCGTGGTCGAGGTAGCGCCCGGCCAGCAGGAAGAACAGCAGCATGATCGCGCTGTCGAAATAAGCGTGCTCCTGGCTCAGCGCCGTCTCGATCACGCTCATGCCCAGCGCCAGCGTGACGCCGATGGTGATGGGCACGTCCATGTTGAGCTTGCCCGAGCGCACCGCGCGGAACGCGCTCTGGAAGAAGGGCTGGCCGGCATAGGCGGCGGCCGGCAGGGCGATGAGGGCGGAGACCCAGTGGAAAAAGTCGCGCGTCTCGGGCGTGATGTCGGTGACGTTGCCCGACCACACCGAGACCGACAGCAGCATGATGTTCATGGCCGCAAAGCCCGCGACGCCCAGGCACCGCAGCAGCCAGCGGGCGTGGCGCGCCTCGCTCTCCTCGGCGCGGCCGGCGAAGGGATGGGCGCGATAGCCCAGCGCCTCCAGCTGGCTGACCACCCGGTCGGGAGAGGTCTCCTCGCGCCAGGCGACCGTGAGCCGGTGAGTGGAATAGTTGAGGCGCGCGCGCACCACGCCGGGCAGCGCCTTCACCCCGTCCTCGATCTCGGCGATGCAGGCGGCGCAGTCGATCCCGTCGATGGCGAGGCTCATCTGGGCGAGCCCGTCCTCCGAACGTGCGACGAAGATGGAATAGTCGATCGCCTCAGCCATGGCTCCATCCCCGGGGGCTTGCCGGGCCCCGCCAGCCAGTACAGCGAGAAGTTTCGGACCCGTAAAGAGGAAGAGTACGACAGGCCAGCCGACGCGACGAGCCGACCGGCCTGATCGTACTGAAGGTTCGGTCGACACTGGACGGTCGCCAACCGGCAGTCTCGTCGCCACCTCGGGAGACCGGTTCAAGACCGGACGACCGTTCAAAGCGGCTTACGGAAGCTGCACCCGATTCTTGGACCGGAACATCCGTTCCCCGCCTTGCGCAAAATCAATCACCAAGTCCCACTGGCCCGG
The DNA here is from genome assembly GCF_016807805.1 of Xanthobacter dioxanivorans. Lineage (NCBI taxonomy): Bacteria > Pseudomonadati > Pseudomonadota > Alphaproteobacteria > Hyphomicrobiales > Xanthobacteraceae > Xanthobacter > Xanthobacter dioxanivorans. The sequence continues at coordinate 699,330 of NZ_CP063362.1, forward strand.
CCCCGCCACCGCACGGGCACGGTAGCGCCCGTCCCCGAGGGGCTGGAGGTCGAGGGCCACGTCGCGGCGCGAATCGGTCGGGTGCGACAGCTCGCCGTCCGGCAGGAGCTCGGAGAGCGGCTTGCCGGCGGCATCGAGCACCCGCACCACCACCTCGCGGGCCTGCCCGCCCGGCGACTGGAGCTGCACCGACACGTTCCAGTGCCGCGCCGCCTGCCGCTCGGCCGCCTGGTGCTCGCCGGCGAAGGCGAGGCCCGCTTTGTAGGAACTTTCGGTCTCGACGCCGGCGAATGTCGTGACCGCATAGCGGGCCATGATCACGTTGACCACGATGACCACGCCGAAGAAGGCGAGAAGCATGAGGAGAACCGCGCGGCCGGTCAGTTCGCGCGGTGCCCGGGGAGCCGTGGTCGCCCGTCCCATGTGGTCGTCCCTCCGTTCGTTGTCCATCTGCCCGTCTCAGGGGCCGATGAAGTGGTCGTTGACTGCCGCCGACAGTTCCGATGCCTTGTCGCGGATGCGGAAGGTGATGGGCAGCGAGGCGGATGGCTCGAGCTTGTCACGGGTGGCCACCAGGACGCGGATCTCGCGGGTCTGGTCCGGCCCCACGGTAAGCGCATCGGCGCTGTCGCCGACCACCTCGAGGGTGGCTCCGGGGACGCCGTCGACGGACAGGGCGAAGGTGCGCTCCTGCAGCGCCTTGTTGATGAGGCGCACCGTGTAGGCGTTGCGGACGCCGCCGTCCGAGAGGCGCACGAACAGCGGATTGCGGTCGTGGATGGCGGCGACGCCTTCCGTCGAGCGGCCGATGAGCGCGGTGAGCATGAGGCCGGCGGCAAGGCAGATGAGCACCGCGTAGAGAATGGTGCGCGGCCGGATGATCCGCTGCACGAACGGCTTGCCGGCGAGGCGCGCCTCGAGGTTGGCCTCGCTCTCATAGGTGATCAGCTCGCGCGGGCGGCCGATCTTGTCCATCACAGTGTTGCAGGCGTCGATGCACAGGCCGCACTGGATGCACGGCAGCTGCATGCCCTGGCGGATGTCGACGCCGGTGGGGCAGACGGCGACGCACTGGCCGCAGTCGATGCAGTCGCCGGCCGGCTGCCCGTGCTCGCGCAGCACCGCCGCCTTCTTCACCGAGTTGCGCGGCTCGCCGCGGTCGTAGCAATAGGTGACGTTGAGCGCGTACTCGTCGGTCAGCGCGGCCTGGATGCGCGGCCAGGGGCACATGTAGGTGCACACCTGCTCGCGCATGTGGCCGGCGAGGGCGTAGGTGGTGAAGGTCAGCGCGGCGATGGACATGTAGGCGATCGCCGGCGCCTGGAAGGTGGCGAGCTCCTTCACCAGGGTCGGCGCATCGGCGAAGTAGAGCACCCAGGCGCCGCCGGTCCACCACGCGATGAGCAGCCAGACGGAGTGCTTGAGGGTCTTGTGGGCGAACTTGTCCAGCGTCCACGGCGCGGCATCGGCGCGGATGCGCTCGCGGCGGTCGCCCTCGATGAGCCGCTCGACCGCCATGAACAGGTCGGTCCAGACCGTCTGCGGGCACATGTAGCCGCACCACACGCGCCCGGCCACGGCGTTCATGAGGAACAGAAACAGCGCGGCCAGGATGAGCAGGCCCGCCACGTAATAGAATTCCTGCGGCCAGATCTCGAGGAAGAAAAAGTAGAAGCGCCGGGCGGGGAAGTCGATCAGGACGGCCTGGTTCGGAGCATCCGGGCCGCGATCCCAGCGCACGAAGGGCAGGAAATAATAGATGCCGAGGGTGACCGCGAGCACGATCCACTTGATGGTGCGGTAACGCCCGTGGACGCTCTGCGGATAGATCTGGCGACGGGCCTCGTAGAGCGGGATATCGTCATCCGACGCCACGGCGACCGCAGCAACGGCGGCCTTCGGCTCGGGGTTCGTGGACAGGGCAGTCATGGCTCGCTTGCCGAAGGTTGGCCGGTCTTCGCAAGGCCGGCGATACGGGGTGAGGGCAGGCCCTCGCGTTGGGGCCGGCTATGGTCTGCAGGGCTCTCCCTGTTGCCGGCGCCCAACATTCATACCTTAGAATGTTTGTGCGGCCCTGCTGGCGAAAGGTCGCGCAGTCGATTGGTCGCGCGACCTTTTGGCTCCCCGCGTCGCGCGACGGCGTTGCCGCAACGCTGTAGCAGCAACGCCCATGCCGCGCCGACGCCCCCCTCGTCCCGAACACACGGCGCCCGCGTGCGTCTCATCTGGCCGGGGCGCCGATCGCGATCGGCGCCCGAGCCGGTCCGGCTCCCGGAATTGAGCCACCCGGCCCGCGGTGCGGGCCGGGTGGCGAGGTCTTCGGCCGGTCAGCGGCCGCCGCCGAGCGAATACACGTATACGGTAAGCGCCTTGATGGTGGTCGGATCAAGGCGTGTGTGCCAGGCGGGCATCTCGTTGCCGCGGCCGTTGACGATACCAGCCTCGATGGTGGCCTTGTCCGAGCCGTAGAGCCAGATGCCGTCGGTGAGGTTGGGGGCGCCCAGTTCCTGGTTGCCCTTGCCGTCGTCGCCGTGGCAGGCAGCGCAGTTGGCGGCGAACACCTCCTTGCCCTTGTCGAAGTCGGCGCCGGGCTTGGCCATGCCGGAGAGGGTGCGGACATAATCGGCGACCGCCGAGATTTCCGCCTTCTGCAGGATGCCGTCGCGGCCGAAGGCGGGCATGGACCCGGTCCGCGTCTCGGAATCCTTCGAGCGGATGCCGTAGTTGATGGTCTGCTGGATCTGCGCCAGCGAGCCGCCCCACAGCCAGTCGTCGTCATTGAGGTTGGGAAAGCCGGTGGCGCCGCCGCCGCCCGCACCGTGGCACGGCGCGCAATTGTCGGCGAAGGCCACGCGGCCCTGGGCCCGGGCGAGGGTGAGCAGCGCCGGCGTCTGCTCGATCTGCTCGAGGGAGGCATTGGTGAGCTTGGCCGCGCTTTCGGCGCGCAGCGCCTGGAGATCGGCGAGCTGCGTCTGGACCGCCGCGCGCGAGTTCCAGCCGAGCAGCCCCGGCGTCGCGGAGTTGATCAGCGGCCAGGCCGGATAGAGGATCCAGTAGCCGACGGCCCAGACGATGCAGGCGTACCACACCCACAGCCACCAGCGCGGCAGCGGGTTGTTCAGCTCGGAGATGCCGTCCCATTCGTGACCGGTGGTCGAGACGCCGGTGGCGGCATCCACCTTGCCGTGGTGGGTTTCATGTGTCGTGCTCACGGGATCAATCCTCTTTGAGCGGAATATTGGCGGCGTCGTCGAAGTCCTTCTTCCTCGTTTTCGAGGGCCAGAAGGCGTAGGCGATCACCAGCGCGAAGCCGAGGACGAAGAGCAGCAGGCCACCGGTCTGGGCGAAGGAGGCAAGCCAGAGATAGGTCTCGTGCATCACTCACCTCACATTCGCCTGGTTGTCGTAGAGCTTGAAGTCCACGAGCGTGCCCAGCATCTGCAGGTAGGCGATGAGGGCATCCGCCTCGGTCACCTCGCCGGGATTGCCGTCATAGTCGCGCACCTGCGCCTTCGGGTAGCGCTTGGCGAGGGCGTCGGCATCGGCGGCATCGGTGGTGGCCTGGGTCTTCAGGTCATCCTGCCCCTTGGCGATCATCTCGTCGGTGTAGGGCACGCCGAGCAGCTTCAGGTCCTTCATGTCGGCGGCGATGTGCTTGCCGTCCAGCCTGGTCTTCGCCAGCCAGGGGTAGCTCGGCATGATGGAGGCCGGCACCACGGCGCGCGGGTTGTTGAGATGCTCGGCCTGCCACAGGTCCGAATACTTGCCGCCCACCCGGGCGAGGTCCGGGCCGGTGCGCTTGGAGCCCCACTGGAAGGGGTGGTCGTACATGCTCTCGGCCGCCAGCGAATAGTGGCCGTAGCGCTCCACCTCGTCGCGCAGCGGGCGGATCTGCTGCGAGTGGCAGTTGTAGCAGCCCTCCCGCACGTAGATGTTGCGCCCGGCCAATTCCAGCGGGGTGTAGGGGCGCATCCCCTCCACCTTCTCGATGGTGCTCTTCAGGTAGAAGAGGGGCGCGATCTCCACCAGGCCGCCGACGGAGATCGCCACGAGGATGCCGAGCATCAGCCAGTAGGAGTGCTTCTCGAAGATCTGGTGCTTGGCCCAGATGGAGGTGCCTTGCGATGCCATGGGGACCTCCCTCATTCAGCCGGCTGAAGGGCGAGCTTCTGCTCGGTCGCCGCTTCAGTCATGGTGATGGTCTTCCAGATGTTCCAGGCCATGATCAGCGCGCCGGCCAGGAACAGGATGCCGCCCAGGGCGCGGATGACATAGAGCGGGTGCATCGCCTCGACGCTCTCGATGAACGAGTATTCGAGGAAGCCCAGCTGGGTGTAGGCCCGCCACATCAGGCCCTGGAGGATGCCCGCCACCCACATGGAGGAGATGTAGAGCACGATGCCGAGGGTCGAGATCCAGAAGTGCCAGGAGACGGCCTTGAGCGAGTACATTTCGCGCTTGTTCCAGAGCCAGGGCACCAGGCAGTAGATGGCGCCGAAGGAGATGTAGGCCACCCAGCCGAGCGCGCCGGAATGCACGTGGCCGATGGTCCACTCGGTGTAGTGGCTGAGCGAGTTGACCGCCTTCACCGACATCATCGGACCCTCGAAGGTCGACATGCCGTAGAAGGCCACCGCCACCACCATCATGCGGATGACGGGATCCGTGCGCAGCTTGTCCCAGGCGCCCGACAGGGTCATCAGGCCGTTGATCATGCCGCCCCACGAAGGCATCCACAGGATGATCGAGAAGGTCATGCCCAGGGTCTGAGCCCAGTCCGGCAGCGAGGTGTAGTGCAGGTGATGCGGGCCGGCCCAGATGTAGATGAAGATCAGCGCCCAGAAATGCACGATGGACAGCCGGTAGGAATAGATCGGCCGCTCGGCGCGCTTGGGGATGAAGTAGTACATCAGGGCGAGGAAGCCGGCGGTGAGGAAGAAGCCCACCGCGTTGTGGCCGTACCACCACTGGAACATGGCGTCCTGCACGCCGGACCAGATGATGTAGGACTTCGAGGAGAACACCGACACCGGCACCGAGGCGTTGTTGCCGAGATGCAGCACCGCGATGGTGATGATGAAGGCGAAGTAGAACCAGTTCGCCACATAGATGTGCGGCTCAGTGCGCTTCAGCACGGTGAAGAGGAACACCAGGAGATACGTCACCCAGACCACGGTGAGGAACAGGTCCGAATACCATTCCGGCTCGGCGTATTCCTTGCCCTGGGTGATGCCGAGCAGGTAGCCCGTGCCGGCGATGACGATGAAGAAATTGTAGCCCAGCACGACGAACCACGGCGCGAGGTCGCCGGCGAGGCGCGCGCGCGAGGTGCGCTGCACCACGTAGAACGAGGTGGCGATGAGGACGTTGCCGCCGAAGGCGAAGATCACCGCCGAAGTGTGCAGCGGGCGCAGGCGGCCGAAGGAGATCCAGGGCAGGTCGAGGTTGACCACCGGGAAGGCGAGCTGCAGAGCCGCGATCACCCCCACCAGGAAGCCGGCGATCCCCCACACCACCGCCAGGATGGTGCCCACCTTCACCACGTCAAAATTGTAGTTGGGCTTGCCATCGATGAACTGGGGCACCGGACCGGCGGCCCGGTTCATGTAGCGGTTGCCGATGGCGAACACCGACGCGATGCTGGCCGCGGCGAACAGATACGCGTGGAACGCATATTCAGGCGTGTAGGCCTTGGCGGCGACGACGATCGCGAAGAAGGCGAAGGCGGCAAAGACCACCAGCAGCCCGGCTTCCCCGAACCGCATGGACTTCGCCGGCATCCGGACCGGATCTTGGATTGTTGACATTTCAGAACCCCTCGCGCCGAGGCATTAACACTGCACCTTCGGAGCCGTGGCGCACCATGCGCCGCAAGCCCGTTTTCTCCTTGATACAGGTCAAAGCTGCGTGAAGTGACGCGGTCGATGCGCGCTGCGACGGCCGGTCGCAACGCCAAAGGCTTAGCCGGCGATTTTATCGGCAGGCGGGCCAACTTTCGTCCTTTCCGGAAAGTCGGACAACTTAAGACACGTGGTCATTGAACGCGGTCGGCTGCATTTTAGCCACGGTCTGCGGCCTCACATCGCAGCGCTGATCTTGGCGACATCATGCCGCGCGGCATTCAGTCAAGGGTTTGACGAAATCTCGCCACGGCGATGCCCATGGCGACGAGCATCAACACCAGCAGCGCCGCGCCATCTACGCGCAGGTCGGAAAAGCCGGATCCCTTCAGCAGGATGCCGCGGACCATGCGCAGGTAGTGGGTGAGGGGCAGCCCCTCGCCGATCCACTGCGCCCACTGCGGCATGCCGGAAAAGGGGAACATGAAGCCCGACAGCAGGATGGAGGGCAGGAAGAACATGAACGACATCTGCACCGCCTGGAGCTGGTTCTGCGCCAGGGTGGAGAAGGTGTAGCCGATGGAAAGGTTGACGGTGATGAAAAGCAGCGTCGCCACCGCCAGCAGCAGCGCCGAGCCTTCCAGCGGCACGCCGAACAGCCCCATGCCGGCGCCGAGGATCAGCACCGCCTGCAGGATGCCCACCAGCACGTAGGGCGTGATCTTGCCCAGCATGATCTCCACCGGGTGGATGGGCATGGACAACAGGCTCTCCATGGTGCCGCGCTCCAGCTCCCGCGTCACCGACAGCGCGGTGTAGATGAGCATGGTCATGGTGAGGATGGTGCCGAGCAGGCCCGGCACGATGTTGAGCTGGCTGGTGCCGGCGGGATTGTAGCGCCGGTGCTGCACGATCTCGAACGCGCTGGTGCCGGCATCGTCGACGAAGCGCTCGCGGGCGAGGGCGGAGGTCACCACGCCGCCGAGCGCGGCGAGGGCATTGGCCGATCCCACCGGGTCGGTGGCGTCCGCCGCCACCAGCAGCTGCGGGCGGTCGCCGCGGCGCAGCGCGCGCTCGAAGCCGGCCGGGATCTCCACGAAGAACAGCACCTCGCCGGCGCGGATCATGTGCTCGGCCTCCTCCGCGCTGCCCGCCTCCTTGACGAAGGCGAAGAAGGCGGTGTTGCGCAAGGCGGCGAGGATGGCGCGGCTGACGTCCGTGTTCTCGTGGGAGAAGACCGCCGTGGGCAGCTGCCGCGGCGTGGTGTTGATGGCGTAGCCGAACAGGATCAGCTGCAGCAGCGGGATCATGATCATGGTGGCGAAGGTCACCCGGTCCCGCCGGAGCTGGATGAACTCCTTGACGATCATGGCGCCGACGCGCCGCAGGAAGCCGAAGGCAGCCGTGCGCGCGCTCATCGCAGCTCGTCCCTGGAGCGGCGCATGAGGTCGATGAACACGTCCTCCAGCGTCGGCGCATCGGCGCGGAAGACGAGGCGGGCGTCGCTCCGGAAGGGCGCGATGGCCGCCTCCAGCGCCGTGGCGTCGCGGCCCGACACGTGGAGCGCGGTGCCGAAGGGCGCCACCATGTCCACCCCCGGCCGCTCGGCGAGGTCGCGGCCGAGCCGGGCAACGAGCAGGCCCGCCTCGTGGCCGACCTCGCCAGCCACCTCCACGGTGACCGTGGTGAGCCCCGCCGCCGCGATCACGCTCTGCACCGTGCCCTGGGCGAGCAGCTTGCCGTAGGCGATGTACGCGATCTCGTGGCAGCGCTCGGCCTCGTCCATGTAGTGGGTGGAGACCAGCACGGTCAGGCCCTCGGCGGCGAGGTCGTGGATCTGCGCCCAGAACTCGCGCCGCGCCTGCGGGTCGACGCCGGCGGTGGGTTCGTCGAGCAGCAGCAGATCGGGACCCGGCAGGATGCAGGCGCCGAGCGCCAGGCGCTGCTTCCAGCCGCCGGACAGCGCCCCCGCCAGCTGCTTGCCCCGCCCTTCGAGGCCGAGGCGCTTCAAGGCGTCGGCCGCCGCCTTTTCCGGCTGCGGCACACCGTAGACGCGGGCGACGAACTCCAGGTTCTCCCGCACCGACAGGTCCTGATAGAGGGAGAAGCGCTGCGTCATGTAGCCCACATGCTCGCGGATGCGCCGGGATTCGGTCAGGATATCCATGCCGAGGCAGGTGCCGCGGCCGGAATCCGGCGTCAGCAGGCCGCACAGCATGCGGATGGTGGTGGTCTTGCCCGAGCCGTTCGGCCCGAGGAAACCGTAGATCTGCCCGCGCATCACCCGCATGGACAGGTTGTCCACCACGCGATTGCCGCCGAAGCTCTTGGACAGGCCCTCCACCTCGATGGCCACATCCGGCTTCGGGTCCGACCTCACCTCCGGCCGCGGCACCGGGCCCGGCGCATCCGCGCTCACGGCCTGGCGCCCAGGCTGACATTGACCGGCTGGCCAGGCCGCGCCTTGGCCGGGTCGTCGGGCCGGGCCTCCACCATGTAGACGAGCTTGGAGCGCTCTTCCCGGCTGTAGATGACCGGGGCGTGTATTCCGCCTGGGCGGCGATGAAGGAGACCTTCGCCGTCGTCGGCGGGCAGCCGTCGCAGGTGACGGAGACCGGGGCCCCGAGGGCGACCTTCGGCAAGGCGGCCTCGGGCACGAAGAAGCGCACCTTCACCAGGCCCGGCGGCAGCAGGGACACCACCGGCCGGCCCTCCGGCACCAGCTCGCCCGGCCGGAAGTAGACCGTCTGCACCGGGCCCTCCACGGAGGCCTTGACGGTGCGGCGGTCCAGCCGGACCTGGGCGCCCGCGAGGTTGGCGCTGGCGGCCAGCACCGCCTGCTCCGCCGCCTCGATGGCCTGGGTGCGGGAGGCGATGCCGGCGGCGGAGATGCGCTTGCGCGCCTCGTCCAGCGCCGCCTGGTTCTGGTCGTACTGGTGCTGCGCGGCGTCGAGGTTGGCCTGGGAGGACGCGCCCTTGGGCACCAGCGTCTTCTGCCGGTCGAGGTCGATGCGGGACAAATCGAGGGCGGCGGCGGCACGCTGCTCCGAGGCCTGCAGCACGGCAATCTCCTCGGGTCGCTGCAGCGGGGAGCGGGCATCGGCGAGGCGGGCCTGCGCCTCCTTCAGCTGCGCCGCCGCCGCATCGCGGTCGGCGATCTGGAGATCGTCCTCCACGCGGGCGACGACCTGCCCGACCTTCACCTGATCGCCCTCCTCCACCAGCAGCCGGGTGATCCGCCCCGGCTCGGTGGGACCGATGAAGACGAGTTCGCCCTCCACATATCCGGAGAAGGCCTGCGGGCCGCCTGCGTCGCAGCCGGCGAGGACCAGCGCGGGGACAGCCAGCGCGAGGAAGAGTGCGGCGCCTCTCAACTGTCTCTCCATCCGAGGCCGCGCAACAGCAGGTCGCGATGGGCGGCGAGAAAGGAACGCGCATCGAGCGGATCGATGGCGCCGAACATGCTGTTCCAGACCACGGCGAGGATCGCCGGCGATATCACCAGCTGGGGGAAGCGCACGGCGAGGTCGGAGGAGATCTCGCCGCGGTCGAGGCCGCGCTGGATGATCAGGCGCACCAGAGCGAGGCCCCGGGACACCACCTCGCGATGGTAGAAGGCGGCGAGCTCCGGGAAGCGCGGCCCCTCGGCGATCATCAGCCGCACCACCGCCTGGGCCGGCGTGTCGAGGATGCGCGCCGCCAGCAGCTCGATGAGCAGGTCGAGAAGCTCCCGCGTCGTCCCCGGGAACAGCGCGACCACCTGGTCGGCATCGGCGAGGACCGGGACGACGGTCTCTTCCACGAGGCCACGAAAGAGCGCCGCCTTGTCGGTGAAATAGAGGTAGAGCGTGCCCTTGGCCACGCCGGCCCGGCGCGCCACCTCGTCGAGCCGCGCACCGGCGAAGCCGTCGCGCGCGAACACGGCCAGGGCGGCTTCGAGGATGGCCCGCCGCCGTGCCGCCTTGTCCATGGGCGCGGCCCGCTTGCGGCGCGGCGCCGGGGCGGGCCTCTCCGCCGGCGGCAACGGCGCGGGCTCGCGCGGCCCGGCTTCCGAACCGGCGGCAGGTCCCGTAGGCGCTCTCGTCGTCGGCAGCATGGCGGTGGTGTCGTTCGCCGGCAATGAATGACTGACGCGTCAGTCACTACCACATCCGGCGCGAGCCGCCAACGCAGGCGCCGGGGACGCGACGATCAAACGAAGACGCCCTGCCTCCGGTGAGAGGCAGGGCGTTTCCTTCAGGATGGGCTGGCGGATCCGGCGGCCTATTCGGCCGGCGCCGGATGGTCGGGAGCCGGCGTCGCCGCGCGGCGCCCGGCGCCCAGGCCGGCCAGCCAGCGGGCGAACACGTAGAAGACCGGCGTGAACACCAGGCCGAACAGCGTGACGCCGATCATGCCCGAGAACACCGCCGTGCCCAGAGCCTGCCGCAGCTCCGAGCCGGCCCCCGTCGCCCACACCAGCGGCACCACGCCGAGGATGAAGGCGAGCGAGGTCATGATGATGGGCCGCAGGCGCAGCCGCGCCGCCTCCACCGAGGCCTCGCGCCGGCCGTGGCCCTGGTCCTCCAGCTGCTTGGCGAACTCGACGATCAGGATGGCGTTCTTGGCCGCGAGGCCGATGAGCACGATGAAGCCCACCTGGGTGAGGATGTTGTTGTCCTGCCCCCTCAGGATCACGCCGATGAGCGCCGCCACCAGGCACATGGGCACGATGAGGATCACCGCCAGCGGCAAGGTGAGGCTCTCATACTGGGCCGCCAGCACCAGGAACACGAACACGACGCCCAGGGCGAAGGCGAAGATCGCCGTGTTGCCGGCCCGCTGCTGCTGGTAGGCGAGCGCCGTCCACTCATAGGAGAAGCCCTGCGGCAGCACCTTCGCCGCCAGCTCCTGCATGATCTGGATCGCCTGCCCCTGCGAGTAGCCGGGCGCCGGCGAGCCGTCGAGCTCGGCGGTGGGGTAGAGGTTGTAGCGCGGCACCCGGTAGGGACCGGAAATGTCGCGCACGGTGGTGAAGGAGCCGAGCGGCACCGTCTCCCCGTTGGCCGCCCGCACCCTTATGGACAGCACGTCCTTCGGCTCCAGGCGGAACGGCGCATCCGCCTGCGCCTGCACCCGGAAGGTGCGGCCGAACAGGTTGAAGTCGTTGACGTAGGACGAGCCGATATAGGTCTGCAGGGCCGAGAACACGTCGGCCACGTTGACCTTGAGCAACTGCGCCTTCTGCCGGTCGATGTCGAGGAACAGCTGCGGCGTCGAGGTCTCGAACAGGGAGTAGACCTGCATCAGCCCCGGCGTCTGGGCGGCGGCGCCCATCATGGCGTAGGTGGCGTTGCGCAAAGCGAGCAGACCGTTGCCGGCGCGGTCCTCGATCATCATGCGGAAGCCGCCCGCGTTGCCGATGCCCTGCACCGGCGGCGGCTGCACCACGATCATCTGCGCTTCCTGGATCGAGGCCACCTTGCCGAACAGCGCGCCCTGGATGGCGGCCGCCGTCTGCTCGGGATGGCCGGCGCGCTGGGCGAACGGATCGAGGATCACGAACATGGCGCCCGCGTTCGGCGCGTTGGTGAAGGTGGCGCCGGAGAAGCCGGCGATGTTGACGATGTGGCCCACGCCCGGCGTGCCCAGCACCAGCTCGCCGGCGCGCTTCATCACCGCCTCGGTGCGCTGCATGGAGGCGCCGGGAGGCAATTGGGCGACGACGATGAGGTAGCCGCGGTCCTGCTGCGGGATGAAGCCCTGCGGCGTGGTCACGAACAGCCAGCCGCCAAAGGCGACGATGCCGGCATAGATGATGAGCATCAGCGCCACCACCCGCACCAGCCGGGACGTCATCCAGGCATAGCCGTTGCCGAGGCCCTCGAAGCCGCGGTTGAACAGGCGGAAGAAGCCCACCACCGGCCGCGCGTACCACGCGGGCTTCTCATGCGCCGAGCGGTGCGGCTTCAGCAGCAGCGCGCACATGGCCGGCGACAGGGTGAGCGAGACAAGGAGCGAGATCAGCGTCGAGCCGGCGATGGTCAGCGCGAACTGCCGGTAGAACTCGCCGGAGATGCCGGTGATGAAGGCGGTGGGCACGAACACCGCGGACAGCACCAGCGAGATCGCGATCAGCGCACCGCCCACCTCGTCCATGGTCTTGTAGGCGGCATCGCGCGGGGAGAGCCCCGCCTCGATGTTGCGCTCCACGTTCTCGACCACGACGATGGCGTCGTCCACCACGATGCCGATGGCGAGCACCAGGCCGAACAAGGAGAGGTTGTTCAGCGAGAAGCCGAACAGGGTCATCACGAAGAAGGTCCCGACCAGCGAGATCGGGATGGCGAGGATGGGGATGATCGCCGCCCGCCAGGTCTGCAGGAACAGGATCACCACCAGCACCACCAGCACGATGGCCTCGCCGATGGTGTGCACCACCGCATCCACCGACTGCTGGATGAATTCGGTGGGGTTGTAGAAGATCGAGTATTTCAGGCCCTCGGGGAAGGTCTTGCCGATGCGCGCCATCTCCGCGACCACCGCATTGCCGGTGGCGAGCGCGTTCGAGCCCGGGCGCTGGAAGATGCCCAGGTTGATGGAGATGTCCTTGTCGAGGAACGAGGTGGAGGCGTAGTCCTGGGCGGAGATCTCCACCCGTCCCACGTCCTTCAGCCGCACCAGAGCCTGGTCGGTCTGCTTGATGACGATGTCGGCGAACGCGGCGGGGTCCGACAGGCGGCCCAGCGTGCGCACGGCGATCTGGAAGGCGCGCTGGTTCGGCACCGGCGGCTGGTTGAGCACGCCTGAGGCCACCTGCACATTCTGCGCCTTGAGCGCCGCCACCACGTCCGTGGTGGTGAGGTTGAGCTGCGACAGCCGGTCCGGATCGAGCCAGATCTGCATCGCGTATTCGCGCGAGCCGAACACCGTGATGGAGCCCACGCCGTCGATGCGCGAGAGCACGTCCTTGATCTCGATATTGGCGAAGTTCGAGATGAAGAGCGGGTCACGCGAGCCGTCGGGCGAGTAGAGGCTCACCACCAGCAGCAGGTCCGGCGAGGACTTGGCGGTGATCACGCCCACCTGCTGCACCTCGGACGGCAGGCGCGGCTGGGCGATGGCCACGCGGTTCTGCACCTGCACCTGGGCGATATCGAGGTCGGTTCCGATGTCGAACGTCACCGAGATGGAGAAGCGACCATCCGCCGTCGAGTTCGACGACATGTAGATCATGTGCTCCACGCCGTTGATCTGCTGCTCGATGGGCGCCACCACCGTCTCGGCGACGATTTCCGCCGAGGCGCCGGGATACTGCCCCGTCACCGTGATCACCGGCGGGGCGATCTCCGGATACTGGGCCACCGGCAGGCGCAGGTAGGACACCGCGCCGAGGATGACGACCACCGCCGAGACCACCGAGGCGAAGATGGGGCGATCGATGAAGAAGTGGGAGAAGCGCATGACGGCCGCCTCACTTCGCCGGGGCGGGCGGGGCGGCGGCGGCTGTGGCGGGCTTGGCCTCCGCCATCTGCGGGTTGACGGTGACCCCCGGCCGCACGCGCATGAGGCCGTTCACGACCACCTTGTCGTCGGCGGAGAGGCCGCTGCGGATGACCCGCAAATCGTCCACCAGCGGGCCGAGGGTGACGACCTTCTGCGCCACCTTGTTTTCGGGGCCCACCACGTAGACGAACTTGTTCACCTGCTCCGTGCCGATGGCCACGTCCGGCACGGCAAGCGCCTGGTAGGGATCGGAGGACTGCAGGCGGATGCGGGCGAACATGCCGGGGCGGAACAAGCCGTTCTTGTTGTCGAACACGGCGCGCCCGCGGATGGTGCCGGTCTCGCGGTCGATCACGTTGTTCAGAAAGTCGAGCCTGCCCTGGTGGACGAAGTCCTTGTCGTCCAGCAGCTTCAGCGACACCGGGTCACCCTTGATCTCGGCGCTGCCCTTGCGGCGCGCGATGCGCAGCAGCGAGGCCTCGTCGATGGTGAACTCGAAACGGATGGGGTCGGTGGAGACGATGACGGCCAGAAGCGTCGGCGAGCCGGCCGTGCCGCCAGTGACGTAGTTGCCCACCGACACCCGGCGGTCGCCGATCTGGCCGGTGACCGGCGCCCGCACCTCGGTGAAGGCGAGGTCGAGCTGGGCGGAGCGCACCTGCGCCTCCTGCGACTGCACGATGGCCGCGGCCGTCCGCTCGGCCTGGGTGCGCTGGTCGAAGGTCTGCTTGGAGATGGCGTTGGAGGTGCGGTCCTCCAGCAGCGTGCGCGCGCGCTCCAGGTCCGCCTTGGCGAAATCGAGGTTGGCGCGCGCCTGGGCGAGATTGGCCTGCGCCTGGTCGACCGCGATCTTGAACGGGCGCTGGTCGATGGTGAAGAGCAGGTCGCCCTCCTTCACGATCTGCCCGTCGGTGAAGCCGATCTTGTCGAGATAGCCCGAGACGCGGGCGCGCACGTTCACCTCGTCGACGGCGACGAAGCGGCCCACGTATTCCTCGCGGTCGGTGACGGTCTTGGGGGTCGGATTGGCCACCGTCACAACGGGAGGCGGCGGAGCGGCGCCCTGGGCGGCAGCCTCGCCGGCCGTGGCCAGCGGCAGCGCCAAAGCGAGCGCCATCGCAAGGTAGCTGAATACTTTTGGGCACGCGACGTGGGGCATCGGTCCGGCTCCTGGACGGGCGCGAGCGTCCGTCGATGAACATGTGCGAAGGTTCGGCACCTCCCGCAACCGATGGCCGAAACCGGAAAATCGGCCGTTCGTCTAGCACAGCTGTGTGCAATGCAAAACGCCCGGGCGGAAAAAGTTCACATCCGCCGGCCCGGGTCAACCGGTTTGGACGGGTTTCGCCCGTCCCATGACACCGGCCAGGAACGACCGGCCGAGAAGCAGCACCACCGCCGCCGCGTACACCGCCCCGCCCACCGCCACGACGCCGGCGAGCATCACTTCCTCGCGAGCGGGAAAGCCCTGCGGCAGCAGCAGCTGCAACCCGGACGAGGTGGCGTACAGGACCGCGGCGACCAGAACGAGAACCATGCCCAGGCGCCGGAGATGTCCGCCGAGCGGCGCGTCCCCGACGGGAAAGCCGCGCCGGACGGCGAAGACGATGAGCAGTCCCACATTGATCCAGCCGCCCACGGCGGTGGCGAGGGCAAGGCCCACCTGGGCGAGGCTGCCCATGAGGGCGAACTTGAGCGCCACATTGAGCGCCACCGCGCTGAGCGAGGCGATCATGGGCGTGCGGGTATCGCCGCGCGCATGGAACGGCGCGATGAAGGCCCGCACCACCACGAAGGCGAGCAGCCCCACCCCGTAGGCCTGCAGCGTCGCCGCCGCCGCCGCCGCGTCGGCATTGGTGAAGGCGCCGCGGGCGAACAGCGCCCGCATGGTGAGGTCCGGCACCGTGAGGGCGGCGGCGACGAAGGGGATGGCGAGGAGCGCGGCGAGCTCGATGGAGCGCGCCTGCGCCTCGGCGGCTCCGGCATCGTCCTTCGCCGCCAGCCGGCGCGCCATCTCCGGCAGCAGCACCGTGCCGACGGCGATGCCGACCACGCCGATGGGCAGCTGGTTGATCCGGTCCGCGTAATAAAGCGCGGACAGCGCCCCGGCCGGCAGGAAGGTGGCGATGATGGTGTCGGCGAACAGCGCGATCTGCACCCCGGCCGATCCGATCACCGCCGGGCCGAGGGCTTTCAGGAACTGCCGCGTGCCGGGATCCAGCTTCGGCCGGCCGAATCGCAGGCCGATGCCGTGGCGCTCCGCGTCGAGCCCGACGGCGAAGAGCTGCGCGACGCCGGAGATCAGCACCCCCCACGCGGCCGCATGGCCGGCGGTGGGAAACAGCGCGGCGCCCAGCAGCGTGCCCACCATGCAGACATTCATCAGGATCGGCGCCGCCGCCGCCATGGCGAAGCGGTCGGAAGCGTTGAGCGCGCCGGACACCAGCGTCGCCACCGAGATGAGCGCCAGATAGGGGAAGGTGATGCGCGTGAGCGTCACCGCGAGGCCGAAGCGTTCCGGATCGTCCGCCAGCCCGGGCGCGAGCAGCCCGACGAACTGCGGCGTGAAGCCCAGCGCCAGGGCGAGCAGCACCGCGTGCACCAGCATCATGGCGGTGAGGATCTCGTCGGCGAACGCCCGCGCGTCCGCGACACCTCCCTGTTCCCGCAGCCGGGCATAGGTGGGCACGAAGGCGGCGTTGAAGGCGCCCTCGGCGAAGATGGCGCGGAAGTGATTCGGCAACCGGAAGGCGACGAGGAAGGCATCCGCCACCGGCCCCGCCCCCAGCACGGCCGCCATCACCACGTCCCGGATGAAGCCGGCGAGGCGGGAGACGAGCGTCAGCCCGCCGACGGAGAGGATGTTGCGGAACATGAAATCAGGCCGGCCCCTCGAGACGCGGCCGGACCCTAGAGCACAGGCAGGTGCCCGCGCAATGCGGCCTGGCCGCCGCCCCCGATCAGGCCGCCAGGGCCCGCTTCACCGCGTCGACGATGCGGTCCTGCGTCGCCTCGTCGAGATAGGCGTGGATGGGCAGGGAGATGACCTCCTCCGCCAGCGCCTCGCACACCGGCAGAATGGCGCCGGCGGCGGGATAGTGCCGATAGGCAGGCTGCAGGTGCATGGGCAGGCGGTAGTAGACCGCCGTGGGAATGCCCTCCGCCTTCAGCTTGTCGGCGAGACCGTCGCGCACGCCGGGGGCGAGGCGGATGGTGTATTGCGCCCAGACCGAGGAGGCGCGCGGATCCACCACCGGCACCGTCGCCACGTCGCGCAGGAGCGCGTTGTAGCGCAGGGCGATGCGCTCGCGGGCGGCGATCTCCTCCTCGAAGATGGCGAGCTTCTCCAGCAGCACCGCCGCCTGCACCGTATCCAGGCGGGCGGTCATGCCGATGCGCACGTTCTGGTACTTGTCCACGCCCTGGCCGTGCTCGCGCAGGCTCTTGAGCACCGCCACCAGCTCCGCGTCGTCGGTGAGGATGGCGCCGCCGTCGCCATAGGCGCCCAGCGGCTTGGCCGGGAAGAAGGAGGTGGCGGTGGCATCGCCGATGGAACCGGTGCGCTTGTTGTTCCAGGTGCCGCCGAAGCCCTGCGCCGTGTCGCACAGCACCTTGAGCCCGTATTTCTCGGCGATGGGCAGGATCGCGTCGTAGTCGGCCGGCTGGCCGAACAGGTCCACCGGGATCACCACGCGCGGCTCCAGCCCCTGCGCGATGGCCACCTGGATGGCGAGCTCCAGGCTTTCCGGGTCCATGTTGAAGGTGTCTTCCTTCACGTCCACGAACACCGGCGTCGCGCCCAGATAGGGCACCACCTCGGCGGTGGCGCAGAAGGTGAAGGCGGGACAGAACACCGCCTCGCCGGGCTTCACGCCCCACGCCATGAGCAGCAGCGCCAGCGCGTCCGTGCCGCTGGAGCAGGAGACGGCATATTTCGCCCCGGCAAAGGCGGCGAGCTTCTCCTCGAAGGCGGTCACCTCCGGCCCGTTGATGAAGCGGCAGGAGGCGAGCACGCGCAGCACCGCCTCGTCGATGCGGCTGCCGATGCGCGCGCGCTGGGCGGCAAGGTCGATGAAGGCGATGGGGGCCGTCTGGGCCGTCGCGGGAGAGGTCATCTCTTATCCCTGGCAGATTTCCGAAGGAGCAAAATCCCCAGGGCCGATGAGCATGCCTCATTGGCCCTGGGTCAAGCCCGCGCGGCGCTTGAGCACACCCCACCGGCATCGGTCGCGGACCAGGGCCGGTGGCATGAGCGGGCGGATCGGGCGGGCGGGCAGATCGTGCGGACTGATCGTGCGGCCACGGGGCGCGGACGACGCCGCCCGTCCCGGTCAGCCGACGGCGCGGCGCCTGGCGGTTTGCGCGGCGCTGGCCCCGGGCAGGCACGACATGGCGATCTCGAGGCTCGCCACCCCCTCCTCGCCGGTGACTTCCGGCGGGCGGCCGGCGCGCACGGCGGAGAGGAAGTTTTCGAGCTCCGCCCGCAGCGGCTCGGCATAGGCCACCGGCAGGTGACGGGTGGAATAGGACCCGTCCGGCCGGTAGTCGAAATGCTCGGTCACCTGGCGGGTGAGCAGGTCGCCGATGACGTACTTCTTCGAGGTCGCCACGTGCACCGTGCGCGCCTTGAAGGGGGTGAGCCAGTTGGTGTTGATGTGGGCGAGCACGCCGGAGGCGGTGCGGAACTGGAGCAGCGCGATGTCCTCGCGCTCGGCCAGCGCCGCCGAGGTCTGCGGCTGCACTTCCACGATGTCCGATTCGGTGAACCAGCGGATGAGGTCGATGTCGTGCACGGCGAGGTCGATGACCACGCCCACATTGGACATGCGTGGCGGGAAGGGGCCGACGCGGGTGATGGCGATGGACAGGAGGTTCTCGCCGCGGATCGCATCCTTCACGGCGCGGACCGCCGGATTGAAGCGCTCCACGTGGCCGACCATCAAGGTCACGCCCTTTTCCCGGGCGGCGGCGATGATCTCACGCCCTTCCTCTGTGGTGGAGGCCACCGGCTTCTCCACCAGCACCGAGCAGCCGGCGGCGATCACGTCGAGGGCGATGGGGTGGTGCAGGTGGGTGGGTGCCGCCACCACCACCGCGTCGAGGCCGAGGTCGAGGAGCGCGTGGTGGTCGCCCACCGCCTTGCAGCCGAGAAAGCTGGCGACCCGCTGGGCCTGCTCCTGGTCGGGGTCCGCGACGGCCACCAGTTCGGCGTCGGGCAGCCCGGAGAGAACGCGGGCGTGGTTGGAGCCCATGATGCCGATGCCGGTGACGCCGATGCGCACCGGCCCGGCCTGCATCCGCCTCGTCGCTTGACCCGTCATTTGGCCTGCATCAGTCACTTGGCCTGCCACCTGACCTGCCTGGGCGCGCTCCGTGGCGGGCGCTGCCGGATGAGCCATTTCAGCCCTCATCTGTGGTTACCGAAGCGGGCTCGTAGCATGAACATAGTTAAAAAGGCGAGGAGCGGCGTCAATTGCACGCATCGGCAGCGTTCAAGAATTGCATCCCCTTGTTACCGGCACAGGCCCGGGCCGGCCGCGGCGGGGCTTTCCCTGACCGGCGCGAGGGCCTATCACAGCGCGCTTTTTCCAAACCGGGAGTAGGGCTCGGCCCATGCGCAAGATCGTCGCCGGCAAGCTGCACGGCATCACCGTGACCGGGGCCGAGCTGAATTATCACGGCTCCATCACCCTCGACCCCGACCATTGCGAGGAGGCCGGGATCCTGCCGCTCGAATTCGTCGAGATCTGGAACCGCAATTCCGGCGCCCGCATCTCCACTTACGTGATTCTCGGCGAGCGCGGCTCACGCTGCTGCATCCTCAACGGCGCCGCGGCGCGCACCTGCCAGCCAGGCGACCAGGTGATCATCTGCAATTCGGTCTACGTGACCGAAGGCGAGATCGTGACGCTGCGCCCGCGGGTGCTCACCTTCGATGCGGAAAACCGCATCGCCTCCCGCCTCACCTACGAAGTGACGCGGGACACGAGCGGGCGCTATCACTTCGCCGTGCGCGACGAGGCTGGCACGGCCCAGCCGGTGCCGCTGCGGGCTGCGCCCGGCCACGCCGGATAGGCGGCGCGCGGCCAGCGCCCGCCCGCTCGAACCGGCCTGGCGTGGTCGGGCGTCAGAACTTGTAGTTGAAGCCGACCCGCGCCGTCTGCGAGGTGGCGCCGGCATTGGCGCCGAGGCTGTCGTAGAACTTGGAGCCGAAGTCGGTGTAGAGGTACTCGGTCTTGGCGGTCCAGTGGTCGGTCAGGGCATATTCGATGCCCGCGCCGGCGGTCCAGCCGGTCAGGGTCTGGGACTGGCCGAGCCCGGCGAAATCAATGGAATTGTTGCCCCAGGCCAAGCCGCCGGTGACGTAGGGGAGCACCCGCCCGAACGCATAGCCGAGCCGGGCGCGCACGGTGCCGAACACGTCGAGCGTGCTGGACACCGCGGGCGTGCCGCCGCTGATGTCCCCGCCCTGGACGTCCGCCTCCACGCCGGCGACGATGTTGTTGCTGAACTGGTAGTTGTAGCCGACTTGGCCGCCGGCGAGCCAGCCCTTGGGATCGACGCCCGCGACGGCCAGCGCGTCCTGGCCCGAACCCCAGTCGTACCCGGCATTGCCGCCGATATAGAACCCCGTCCACGAAAAGACCGGGACCGGGATGGCCACGGGCGCCTTGGCGACGGGTGCGCGGGCGAGATCGGCGGCGGCGGCGGGACCCGAGATGGAACCGGCCACCAGGGCCGCACAAGCTGCTGCACCGACGAGAAACCGCTTCATGGCCGCGCTCCCTCGCATGCCGACAGGTGTAGCAAGTGTCGGCGCCGGCCCTGGCGGGCTCATGGCGTGGCCGCGGCAAAGCGATGGCGGAGGCGGGGCAGCGCTCACGAAGGCGTGTGGCGCGGCAGGCCGAAAAAGAAAAAGGGGTTCCCGGCCAGGCCGGGAACCCCCTTCGACGCGAGGCGTCGGATCAGAACTTGTAGTTCACGCCCAGCTTCGCGGTGCTGAGATTGGTGCCCACCGACAGCTGGTCGCCGTTGACGAGGGTGTTGCTGGTATTGTCGAAGTTGAGATAGAGATACTCAGCCTTGACGGTCCAGTTGTTGGTGATGGCGTATTCCACGCCCGCACCCACGGTCCAGCCCCACTTGGTGGTGTCGTAGCTGATGCCGAACGGGTCGGAATAGTTCATCTTGGCCCAGGCGGCGCCGCCGGTGATGTACGGCAGGAAGCGGTCCATCGCGTAGCCGAGGCGGGCGCGGATGGTGCCGAAATAGTCGACGTTCTGGGAGGCGAGAATGCCGCCCGCCGGGCCACCGACGAGGACCGCGCTCGATCCGATGTCCGCCCACTCCAGATCCGCCTCGGCGCCGAGCACCACGTTGTTGGCGAACTGATAGTTGTAGCCGACCTGGCCGCCGCCGAAGAAGCCGTTGGAGCCGCCGAGGTCATAGGAATAGGTGAAGGGCGAACCAAACGCCGTGTAGTCGTAGGTGTTGCTCGCCCAGCCCCAGCCCACGTTGCCGCCGATATAGAAGCCGGTCCAGGAGAACATCGGCACAGGAATCGGCGCCGCCTTCACGGGATAGCGGGTCGACAGGTCGGCCGCCGACGCGGAGCCGGCCAGAAGAACCAGGGCTGTGGCCCCGAGAAGTGCACGCTTCAACATGATCATTACCTTCTTTGGTTCGGTCGGCGTCGTCCCGGAGGACCCTCGCCGAAGGTGGTTCTTTCATACAGCCGAGGGCCGCGAGCGTCTGTAGCGAACGGGCCACACCCCCAAAATCAAACCGGGCAGAGATGTGGCAACTTTCTAATGTTCCTTTACAGATGTGACGCGGCCTTGGGTAAAAAGTGGCAGAGGTGAGATTGTTCCCATGTTCCGCCACAAATCATGCCCTAGCGTCAGGCTTTCGCTCAGAAGCGAAAATTGACGCCTGCCCGCAGAATATTGGCATCAAGGCCGGTAGTAACGGGCCCGGTGAGGGTCGGAAAGGTTGCGCTGCCAAGATCTACGTAAAGATATTCAGCCCTCGCGCTCCAGTTCCGATCGAGGGCGAACTCCGCGCCGGCGCCGAGAGTCCAGCCCGTCTGGGTGGCGCTGGAGGACAGGCCGAAGAAATCGAGGCTGCCCTGGCCGTAGGCAAAGCCGCCGGTGCCGTAAACCAGCACGCGGTCGAAGGCATAGCCGGCGCGGGCCCGCACCGTGCCGAAATAGTCGAGGCCGAAGGTGCCGCCGGAGATGCCGGAGAGGTTGAAGTCGGTCTCGACGCCCAGCACGAAGGGGCTGGCGAACTGGAAGTTATAGCCCGCCTGCAGGCCGCCCACGGCGCCGGCGGGGCTGTCGAAGCCCGACGAGCCCCAGCCATAGCCGACATTGGCGCCCAGATAGAAGCCGGTCCAGGTGAACACCGGCGCCGGCTGCGCATAGGCGACGGGGGCGTAGCGGCCCGACAGGTCGGCCGCGGCCGCTGGGGCGGCGAGCCCGAGCCCGGCCGCGAGCCCGGCCAGGACAGCGGTGGAAGCGAGCAGACGCAAACGCATGGACAGGTCCTCCAGAAATGTCGCCGGCGCCTGCCGCGCCCGGGCTTGCCGCGACCCTCGCAGGGGAACCTTGCCCATTTCTGTCCGGCCGAGCCTCGCCCGCCGGGATGCCTAACACCGGGTTAATCGGACATCTCATTGAAAAACAAGGCGAATATCTTCATTGCCCGATCGCCGCCCGGCGTCGCGTGGCGGCCGCATGCGGCCATGGTTGAGCAGGGGTAAACGCAATGGCGGCCGCCTCGGCGATTCCCTCCGCCGCCCGGGCGCATTACATAGGGGCCATGACCGGCAGACGCCCCATCGACCCGCCCGAAATCGCCCTCGCCAAGGCCGACCCCGCTCTCCCGCCGGAAGCGGAGGACGCGGAGGACATGGACGAGGAGGGCCTGGTCCTCCTCGACACGCAGGACGCGCCGCTCCCCGGCGAGGAGAGCCTCGCTTCCGGCCGCGCGGCCATCGTGCGCGCGGCGAAGCACGCACCCGCCGGTCCCGGCGTCTACCGCATGATCGCGGCGGACGGCACGGTCCTCTATGTGGGCAAGGCGAAGAGCATCCGGAAGCGGGTGCTCAGCTATACCCGCCCGGTGGGCCACACCAACCGCATCGCCCGGATGATCGCCGCCACCGCGTCCATGGAATTCGTCTCCACCCGCAGCGAGCCGGAAGCGTTGCTGCTGGAGGCCAACCTGGTCAAGCAGCTGAAGCCGCGCTTCAACGTGCTGCTGCGCGACGACAAGTCCTTCCCCTACATCCTCATCACCGCCGACCATGCCGCGCCGCAGATCGCCAAGCACCGCGGCGCCCGCAACCGGCCCGGCGACTATTACGGCCCGTTCGCCAGCGTGTGGGCGGTGGACCGCACCATCAACGCGCTGGAGCGCGCCTTCCTGCTGCGCTCCTGCTCCGACAGCTATTACGAGAACCGCTCCCGGCCCTGCCTGCTGTTCCAGATCAAGCGCTGCGCCGGCCCCTGCACCGGCGAGGTGAGCCAGGAGGATTATGCCGAGCTGGTGCGCGAGGCCCGCGCCTTCCTCTCCGGCCGCTCGCGCGCCATCAAGGAGGAGCTGGCGCGGGAGATGGACGCGGCCTCGCAGGACCTGGAGTTCGAGCGCGCCGCCCGCCTGCGCGACCGCCTCGCCGCGCTCTCGGCGGTGCAGGGCTCGCAGGGCATCAATCCGCGCGGGGTCGAGGAGGCGGACGTGTTCGCCTGCCACCAGCAGGGCGGCGCCACCTGCATCGAGGTGTTCTTCTTCCGCACTGGCCAGAACTGGGGCAACCGCGCCTATTATCCACGCGCCGACCGCTCCCTGAGCGAGGCCGAGGTGCTGGGCGCCTTCCTCGCGCAGTTCTACGAGGACAAGCCCTGCCCGCGCCTCGTCCTGCTCTCCCACAAGGTGGAGGATCAGGCGCTGCTGGCCGAGGCGCTGTCGGAGAAGACCGGCCACCGCATCGAGATCGCCGTGCCCCAGCGCGGCGAGAAGCGCGACCTCGTCGAGCACGCGCTCCAGAACGCCCGCGAGGCGCTCGCCCGCACCTTGGCCGAGACCGCCACCCAGGCCAGGCTTCTGGAGGGGGTCGCGACCGCCTTCGGGCTGGCCCGGCCGCCCCGGCGGATCGAGGTCTACGACAATTCCCACATCATGGGCACCAATGCGGTGGGCGGCATGATCGTGGCGGGGCCGGAGGGGTTCCGCAAATCCCAGTACCGCAAGTTCAACATCAAGTCGGCGGACCTCGTGCCCGGCGACGATTTCGGCATGATGCGCGAGGTGCTTCGCCGCCGCTTCTCCCGGCTGCTCAAGGAAGCGCCGCGGGAGGGGGCGGCCGGGCCGGACGGCGTGGATGCCGAGGCAGCATCGGAGCAGGCGGCGCTCCCGCCAGAGGTTGATTCCCCCTCACCCCAGCCCTCTCCCGCAAGGGGAGAGGAAGTCCCACCGCCGGCGCCACAGCTTCTCCCTCTCCCCTTGCGGGAGAGGGGCGGGGTGAGGGGTGAAGGCCTCCCCGAGGGCCTCCTCTCGGGCGACGAGATCCCCGCCCCCGCCTCCCGTGCGGATCGGGACAGCAGCCAAGCCGATCCCCCGGACGAACCCGAGGCCCTCCCCGACGCCGCCGAGGCCTCCCCCTGGCCCGACCTCGTCCTCATCGACGGCGGCCTCGGCCAGCTGAACGTGGCGCGGCAGGTGCTGGACGAGCTTTGCATCACCGACGTGCCGCTGGTGGGCATCGCCAAGGGCCTCGATCGCGAGGCCGGGCGCGAGCAGTTCTTCCTGCCCGGCCGCGCGCCCTTCCGCATGGAACCGCGCGATCCGGTGCTCTATTTCATCCAGCGCCTGCGCGACGAGGCCCACCGCTTCGCCATCGGTTCCCACCGGGCGCGGCGCAAGAAGGACATCACGGAAGCCGGGCTGCAGGCGATCGTGGGGGTCGGACCCACCCGCAAGCGGGCTCTGCTGCGCCATTTCGGCACGCTGAAGGCCATCGAGCGGGCCTCGCTGGCGGACCTCGAGCAGGTGGCCGGCATCAATGCCGGCACCGCCAAGGCGGTGTATGATTACTTCCATGAACGGCCCACATCGTGAGGCCGTCGGAGCTGCGGAGGCTTCCGCCCGCCGCTCCCACGGCCTAAATAGGATCCCAGACGGAGCGCATGAGGCGGCTCCCCCACCGGCGACGTGATGGTGATGGCCGAGGCAGCGACCCGTTCTTCCCCTTCTTCGGCCCCCGGCCAGGGCCGGCGCAGCCATGCGCTCTCCTTGCCGAACCTGCTCACCTACGCCCGCTGCGTGGCCGTGCCGCTGGTGGCCGCCTGCCTGTTCTGGTCGGATATCCTGGCCGGCGGGCTGTGGCTGCGCTGGGTGGCGCTCGCCCTCTACGTGGCCGCCGCCATCACCGACTTCTTCGATGGCTACCTCGCCCGCGTCTGGTCGCAGCAATCGGCCATCGGGCGGATGCTGGACCCCATCGCCGACAAGCTGCTGGTGTCCACCTGCCTTTTGATGCTCGCCTCCGACGGCACCATCCGCGGCTGGTCCCTGTGGGCCGCCATCGTCATCCTGTGCCGCGAGATCCTGGTCTCCGGCCTGCGCGAGTTCCTCGCCGAGCTGCGCGTCTCGGTACCGGTGTCGCGCCTGGCCAAATGGAAGACGACCATGCAGCTCGTCGCCGTGGGCGTGCTCATCACCGGACAGGCGGGCGAGGCGGTGCTGCCGGGGGTGAACCTCATCGGCCTCATCCTGCTGTGGATCTCCGCCGTGCTCACGCTCTATACGGGCTACGATTATTTCAGCGCCGGCGCCCGGCACCTGGTGGAGGACGAGCCGTGAGGGTGCTCTATTTCGCCTGGCTGCGCGAGCGGGTCGGGCTCGCCGAGGAAGACGTGGCGCCGCCGCCGGAAGTCTCGACCGTCGCCGACCTCGCCCGCTGGCTCGCGGGCCGCGACGAGGCCCACGCTCATGCCTTCGAGAACCCGGCCGTCGTGCGCGCCGCCCTCGACCGGCGCCACGTGAAGCCGGACACCCCCCTGGGCGGCGCGCGGGAGATCGCCTTCTTCCCCCCCATGACCGGAGGCTGAGCGGCGTGTTCACCGTGCGCATCCAGGAGCCCCCCTTCGACGCCGCGGCGGAGAGCGCCAGCCTCACCCTCGGCCGCACCGACGTCGGCGCCGTGGTCACCTTCACCGGCCTGTGCCGCGCCGATGCGGGCGCCGACGGCGCGGCCCTCGCCGCGCTGACGCTGGAGCATTATCCCGGCATGGCGGAAGAGGAGATCACGCGGCATCTGGAGGAGGCCCGCCGGCGCTGGCCGCTCCTCGGCGCCACCGTGGTGCACCGGCATGGACGGATCACGCCGGGCGAGCCCATCGTGCTCGTGGTCACCTCCTCGGCGCACCGCTCGGCGGCGTTCCACGCCGCGGAATTCCTCATGGACTGGCTGAAGACCAACGCCCCCTTCTGGAAGAAGGAGGAGCGCGCCGACGGCGGCGCCTGGGTGGCGGCAAAGGCCAGCGACGACGTGGCGGCGGACCGCTGGACCGCGACCGGGGAAAGCCGGTAAAAGCCTGCGCCGGCGCCCCTTGCGCCGGTCCCCGAGCCATGTCTATTAAACCCTGACTCAATATAAGAGCCGGCCAACGGCCCCTGCTGGTGAGAGAAACGATCCATGGAATTTCGCGTCAGCCTCGAGGGCCGATCCGCGCTGGTCACAGGCGCGTCCGGAGGCCTGGGTGCCTATTTCGCCGAACGGCTCGCCGCGGCCGGCGCGCGCGTGGCCGTCGCGGCCCGGCGCGTGGATGCCTGCGCCGCCCTGTGCGCGCGCATCCGCGACGCCGGCGGCGATGCCCTGCCGGTGGCGCTCGACGTGACCGACCCGGCATCCGCCGCACGCGCCGTCGCCGAGGTGACGGATGCGTTCGGGAGCCTCGACATTCTCGTCAACAATGCCGGCGTCACCGCCACCACGCCGCTGCTGAGCGAGACCGCCGCCGAGTGGGACTCGATCCTCGACACCAACCTCAAGGGCGGCTTCCTCGTGGGCCAGGCCGCGGCCCGCGCCATGGCCGAGAGCAAACGGGGCGGCAGCATCGTCAACGTCGCCTCCATCCTCGGGCTGCGGGTCGCCGGGCAGGTGGCAGCCTATTCGGCCTCCAAGGCCGCCCTGGTGCAGCTGACCAAGTCCATGGCCCTGGAATGGGCGCGCTACGCCATCCGCGCCAATGCCCTGTGCCCCGGCTATGTGGAGACCGACCTCAACCGCGACTTCTTCGCGAGCGAGGCCGGCAAGGCCCTCGTCAAGCGCATCCCCTATCGCCGGCTCGGCGCCCTCGCCGACCTCGAGGGGCCGCTGCTGTTCCTGTGTTCCGATGCCTCGGCCTATGTGACCGGGACGACGCTGGTGGTCGATGGCGGCCACCTCGTCTCCTCGCTCTGACACGCACCTGACGCGCGAGGCACTGCTTTCCCTCCGGCCCCGCTTCCGTTGGGCCGGCCGACCCCATAAGCTCATCGCGGCGCGAGCGCCGAGGAGGAACTGATGCGACACAAGGTGTACCCGGACGCAAAAAGTGCACTGGACGGGGTGATCAGCGACGGCATGCTGGTCATGGCCGGCGGGTTCGGCCTGTGCGGCATCCCCGAGAATCTCATCGCGGCCATCCGCGAGCTCGGGCCGAAGCACCTCACCGTCGTGTCCAACAATTGCGGCGTGGACGATTTCGGCCTCGGCATCCTGCTCGCCAACGGCCAGATCAAGAAGATGATCTCGTCCTACGTGGGCGAGAACAAGCTGTTCGAGCAGCTCTACCTCGCCGGCGACCTGGAGCTGGAGTTCAACCCGCAGGGGACCCTGGCCGAGCGCATCCGCGCCGGCGGCGCCGGTATCGCCGGCTTCTACACCAAGACCGGCTACGGCACGATCATCGCCGAGGGCAAGCCGACCCGCGAGTTCAACGGCCAGCACTATGTGCTGGAGACCGGCCTCGTCGCCGACCTGTCCATCATCAAGGCGTGGAAGGCCGACAAGGAAGGCAACCTCGTTTACCGCAAGACGGCGCGCAACTTCAACCCGATGATGGCCACCGCCGGCAAACTCACCATCGTCGAGGTGGAGGAGCTGGTGGAGATCGGCGAGCTCGATCCCGAGAACATCCACACCCCCGGCATCTATGTGGACCGCATCGTGGTCGAAGTGGGCGCCGAGAAGCGGATCGAGAAGGTGACCACCCGCAAGCGCGAAGAGGTGAAGTGATGGCCTGGACCCGTGAGCAGATGGCGGCCCGCGCCGCCCAGCAGATCCGCGACGGCTTCTACGTGAACCTCGGTATCGGCATCCCCACCCTGGTGGCCAATGCCCTGCCGCCGGGCATGACCGTCTCCTTCCAGAGCGAGAACGGCATGCTCGGCATCGGCCCGTTCCCCTATGAGGGCGAGGAGGATCCCGACCTCATCAACGCCGGCAAGCAGACCGTGACCGAGGTGCCGGACACCTCCTATTTCTCCAGCGCCGACTCGTTCGCCATGATCCGCGGCGGCCACATGGACCTTTCCATCCTTGGCTCCATGCAGGTGTCCGAAGTGGGCGACATCGCCAACTGGATGGTGCCCGGCAAGATGGTGAAGGGCATGGGCGGCGCCATGGATCTCGTCGCCGGCGCCAAGGAAGTCATCGTGCTCATGGAGCACGTGGAGAAGTCCGGCGCGCCCAAGCTGGTGGAGCGGTGCACCCTGCCGCTCACCGGCACCCACGTGACCGACTTCGTCATCACCGACCTCGCCGTGTTCGAGTTCACCAAGCGCGGCGGCACGCTGGTGCTGAAGGAGCTCGCGCCGGGCGTGACCCTCGACGAGATCAAGGCCAAGACCGCCGCCAAGTTCGAAATCGGCCTCACCTGAGGCCGGCCCCGGGGCCTCGAGGCCCCGGCCGGGCAATCACGCGCGGGCAATTTTCCTGGATCCGGCCGCAGGGCTCCTCCGCATCGCGGGGGGGCCCTTTCGGTTTCAGGCGGCCGGCCGGGGACGCAGCGCCGGCGGAAGGGTCAGGCTCACGTCGGCGGCGTCGAGGATCTCGCGCAGCAGCGGGCCATGCAGCACCTCGTATTCCACCTCGCGCTGGTGGGTGAGCGGATCGCGCGCCGTCAGGGGATCATCCACCCGGCCCGGATGGACCATCACCAGCCCGCCATCCGGCACGCCCTTGAGGAAATGGGCGAGGAGCGTCGCGAAGTCGTGGTCGGCGGAGAAGTCATAGGCGCCGCCGAAGCCGCGATTGGTGCTCAGCCCCAGCTGCGCCGCGGCGCGCGCGAATCCCGTGGCGAAGGTGCCGATGACCCGGCCCTTGAGATCGAAGCCGTGCAGCGCCCCCCTGGCCGGGGTCACGTCCCTGAGCCAGGCCTGCGGTGCATGGCGCGCCGTGGCCTTGAGCACGGCGGCGCGGACCACCGGCAGCACGTGCACGTGCTGGTGGCCGTCCACATGGTGGGGCGGATGGCCGAAGGCCGCGGCAAAGGCGAGGAACTGCGCCTCCACCTCCGCCGCCACCGCCTTCGGATCGAGCCGGCGCGTCATCGCCGCGAGGAGCAGGGGGGAGAGGGCTGGAAAGGTGCCCGCCGGCCCCGCCATGCCTGAGGTGAGCGGCGCGAAGGTTCCGGTGAGCGTCACATGCAGGCCGAGGCTCGCCCCCGTGCCCTCGGCCGCCGCCTTCAGCGCCGCGGCCTCCTCGGCGAGGCCGTCGAACACGGTCATGACCGAGGTGGCGTTGATGCAGCGGCCGGCCACCAGCTGGCGGATGGCCAGCGACACCCCGGGGGCGATGGCGTAGTCGTCGGCGCAGAGCGCCACGTGCTTCACGGCTCGGCCCTCGAGGCGAGGGCGACCGGATGGGGCGGCACCTGCCCGCCCGCCACCTGCCCCGCCATGGCGTGCCCGCCGGCCTCGGCGGCGGCGCGGTTGAGCACGTGGTCGGCCACGTAATAGACCGGCCGCGCCTTGATCTCGGAGAGGATGCGGGCGATGTACTCGCCCATCACGCCCATTACCAGCAGCTGCGTGCCGCCGATCACCATCAGGCCGACGACGATGGAGGGATAGCCCGGCAGGGGAATGCCCCAGAACAGGCGCTCCACCACGATCCATCCGCCATAGAGCAGCGCCAGCCCGGCCAGCGCCGCGCCGAACAGGGCGGCGAGGCGCAGCGGCGCCGGCGAGAAGGAGGTGAGCGCCTCCATGGACAGGCCAAGCAGCCGCAGGAAGCTCCAGGAGCTGGAGCCGTGGGCCCGTGGCGCCGGGCGGTACGGCACCGCGATCTGGCGGAAGCCGATCCAGCTCGTCAGGCCCTTGAAGAAGCGGTTGCGCTCCGGCATCCGCCGCAACGCCGCGGCGGCGCGCGGGGAGAGGATGCGGAAGTCCGCCGCATCCTCCGGGATGCGCGTGGACGCCCCGAAGTTCAACATGCGGTAGAAGATGCGGACGAAGGTGCGGCGCGAGGCTGGCTCGTCGGAGCGATCCTCCTTCACCGCGTAGGCCACGTCCCACCCCTCGTCCTTCCACAGGCGCAGGAAGGTGGGGATCATCTCGGGCGGGTGCTGCCCGTCCCCGTCCATGAACAGCACGGCGTCGCCCCGGGCGTGGTCGAGGCCGGCCATGAGGGCGGCCTCCTTGCCGAAATTGCGCGAGAGCGCCACCACCTGGACGTCGATGCCGAGCACCGGCAGGCCGGCGGCGAGCGCGGCGCTGTTGTCGCGGCTGCCGTCGTCCACATAGACGATCTCCAGCCGCAGGCCGCGCGTGCGGGCCTCCGACGCGGCGATGGCACTGAGCCGGGCGTGGAAGCCGGCGAGCCCGCCGGCTTCGTTGTAGAGTGGAACGACGATGCTGAGATCTGGTGTCATGGTCCGTCTGTCGAGCCCGTGCGCCGTGTCGATGTGCTGTAGCCGCCCTCGCGCCAGCGGGGGCGAAAATTTTCCGGCGGGCGCGGAACCCCGATCCTTTCCCGGCGTTGACTGGGGTGCGCGATCACCCCCCCATTGATCGTGCCATTGGCGCGGCCGCCTTACCCCCAGGGCGGCCGCGTCGTCATTTTCGGGCCTCCGCGCACCCGGGTTCCCCGCGCATTCGGAGGCTTCATTGCGGCATATCAAGACCCGAGACTTTGGGCGAGTTTAGGGTAAGGTCGCGTCGTCCACACGGCCGAACGGGGGCCTTCCCACATGATTCGCGACATTTTGGTCAATCTCGCCCAGGGCACCGACAAGGACGTGGCGCGCGACTTCGCAGCCAGTCTCGCCGCGAGCTTCGGCGCCCACCTCACCGGGCTGACGGTCGCCTACGAAATCGACGTGCCGCCCTTTTACATGGGCGCGCTGCCCACCGACTTCATCGACGCCCAGGTGCTGGAGAACCAGGCCGCGGCGGACAAGGCCGCCCAGGGCTTCACCGCCGCCGCCACCGCCGCGGGCGTGACCCACGACGTGCGCACCCTCACCGCATCGCTGGGCGTCGCCGCCAGCACCTTCGCCGACATGTCGCGGCTGTTCGACATCACCGTCGTCGGCCAGCCCGATCCGGACCGGCCGGGCCCGGAGGAGGTGATCGCCGAGACGGTGCTGATCGAATCCGGCCGCGCCGTGCTGATCGTGCCCTACGTGCAGACCAAGCCCTTCACCCCCGACCGGGCGGTGGTGGCGTGGGACGGCAGCCGCGCGGCGGCCCGGGCGCTGGCCGAGGCCCTGCCCCTGCTGCATCGCACCAAGGACGTGGAGATCTTCCGCGTCACCCGCCACGAGGAAGACGAAGATACCGCCGGCCAGGAGGTGGCGCGCCACCTCGCCCGCCATGGCGTGGCCGCCAAGGTGCGCCGCCTTCCGGTGAGCTCGGGCGAGCCCATCGCCGCGGCCATCCTCAACGAGGTCTCCGACCAGGGCGCCGATTTCGTGGTGATGGGCGGCTACGGCCACTCCCGCCTGCGCGAGCTGGTGATGGGCGGCGTGACCCGCGAGATCCTCGCCACCATGACGGTGCCGGTGCTGATGGCCCACTGAGGACGCCCGCGCCGGCAGCGGCCGGCATAAAAAAGCCCCGGCCGACGGCCGGGGCTTTTTGCTGTGGCGAGGATACGCAGGAGTGACGCGCCGCGATGGCGCGACGCCCGCGTTCAGTCCTCGTAATCTTCTTCCTCGTTCTTCTTCGATCCGCCGAGCTTGGCGAAGACGGTCTCAAGATCGAGGGATTCGCGGCCCTTGGGCGCGTCCTCGTCGTGCTCGTGCCCGGTGGTGACGTCGGCGGGCAGCAGCGTCGCGCCACGATCCTCGTGCGCGGCGGTGGCCGGCCGGTCCTTGGCGGCGCGCTGCACCTCCAGATCGAGGTCGATCTGGCTGCACAGGCCCAGCGTCACCGGGTCCATGGGCGAGAGCTGCGCCGAATTCCAGTGCGTGCGCTCGCGGATGGACTGGATGGTGGCCTTGGTGGTGCCCACCAGGCGGATGATCTGCGCGTCCTTCAGCTCGGCATGGTTGCGCAGCAGCCAGAGGATGGCGTTCGGCCGGTCGTGCCGGCGCGAGACCGGGGTGTAGCGCGGGCCGCGGCGCTTCTTCTGCTCCGGCAGGCGCACCTTGGATTCCAGCAGCTTCAGCCGGCGGTTGGGATCCTTCTCGGCGAAGGAGATCTCGTCGCGGGACAACTGGCCGGTGGAGATGGGGTCGAGCCCCTTGATCCCCTGCGCCACTTCGCCGTCGGCGATGCCCTTCACCTCGAGGGGGTGCAGCTTGCAGAAGTCACCGATCTGCTCGAAGGACAGGGCCGTATTGTCCACCAGCCAGACGGCGGTGGCCTTGGGCATCAGCGGTACGTTCGACATGGCGGCCTCTTGGGTCTTGTGAGTCTTTTCTGATCTTGGACACGCCGGCATGGAACGCGCGGGGCGCCCGCATCTGGCGTCCGGAAACGTGCGGGTTCGCATGGTCGCCCCTCCCCTGGGGCGGACCGCGGAACGCATCGCGATGTCCGGGATGCGTTCAACATAAGCGCGCCGGGGTAAAGTTGCAAATGATGCGGGCGGTAAAACGGCGGAGAGCCCCGGCAGCCGGCTTGACACGCGCCGCCCGAAACCGCCAATTCGCCGGATGCCCGATCTGGATCCACCGCCCATGGACGCCGCAGACAAGCCGCCGCTGCAGATTCTCCTGTGCGCGCCGCGCGGCTTCTGCGCCGGCGTGGTGCGGGCCATCGACGCCGTGGAGCAGGCCCTGCGGATCTACGGCGCGCCGGTCTATGTGCGGCACGAGATCGTGCACAACAAGTATGTGGTGGAAGACCTGAAGCGGAAGGGCGCCATCTTCGTCGAGGAGCTGGACGAGGTGCCGGATACGCGCGCGCCGGTCATCTTCTCCGCCCACGGCGTGCCGAAGTCGGTGCCGGAGGAAGCCTCCGGGCGCAACCTCTTCGCCATCGACGCCACCTGCCCCCTGGTCACCAAGGTGCACCGCGAGGCGCAGGTGCACTTCAAGCGCGCCCGGCACATCCTGCTGATCGGCCACAAGGGCCATCCGGAGGTGGTGGGCACCATCGGCCAGCTGCCGCAGGGCGCCTTCACCCTCGTCGAGACGGCGGAGGACGCCCGCACGGTGGCGCCGGCTGATCCGGAAAACCTCGCTTACGTGACGCAGACGACCCTGTCGCTGGACGACACGGCGGAGATCGTCGCCATCCTGCGCGCGCGCTTCCCCAGGCTCAGCGAGCCGCACAAGGAAGACATCTGCTACGCCACCACCAACCGCCAGGAGGCGGTGAAGATCGTCGCGCCGAAGGTGGACGCCATGGTGGTGGTGGGCGCGCCCAACTCCTCCAACTCCCAGCGCCTGCGCGAGGCGGCCGAGCGCGCCGGGTGCCGCCGCTCCGCCCTGGTGCAGCGCGCCGCCGATATCGACTGGGCGCTGTTCTCCGGCCTCTCCAGCCTGGGCGTGACCGCCGGCGCGTCCGCCCCCGAGGTGCTGGTGGAGGAGATCATCGACGCCTTCGCCGCGCGCTATGACGTCACCGTGGAGACGGTGACCTCGATCGAGGAGGACGTGTTCTTCCCCCTGCCGCGCGCGTTGCGGCCGGATGCGGCGGAGTAGGCGGTGGCGGTCTATACGGACGTCTCGCCGGCGGAGCTCGGAACCTTCCTGTCCGGCTACGACATCGGCACCCTGACCTCCTTCCACGGCATCGCCGAGGGGGTCGAGAACTCCAACTTCCTGGTCCAGACGACCACCGGCAGCTACATCCTCACCCTCTACGAGAAGCGGGTGAAGACCGGCGACCTGCCGTTCTTCATCGGCCTCATGCAGCACCTGGCCGCGCGCGGGCTCTCCTGCCCGCAGCCGGTGGCGGCCCGCTCCGGGGCAATGCTGGCGCAGATCGCCGACCGGCCGGCGGCCATGGTCACCTTCCTGCCCGGCGTCTCGGTGCGCCGGCCCACGGCGCAGCATTGCGCCGAGCTCGGCCACGGCCTTGCACAGCTGCACCTCGCCGGGGCGGATTTCCCCATGCGCCGGGCCAACGCCCTCTCCGTCGCCGGCTGGCGGCCCCTGTTCGAGGCGGCGGGAAGCCAGGCCGACGACGTGGCGCCGGGCCTTGCCGCCACCATCGCCGAGGAGCTCGGCCGCCTTGAGGCGAGCTGGCCGGCGGACCTGCCGTCCGGCGTGATCCATGCCGACCTGTTCCCCGACAACGCCTTCTTCCTCGACGACCGGCTGTCGGGGATCATCGACTTCTATTTCGCCTGCACCGATTTCCTCGCCTATGACGTGGCGGTGTGCCTCAACGCCTGGTGCTTCGAGGCGGACGGCGCCTACAACGTCACCAAGGGGCGCGCGCTCCTTGCCGGCTATGAGGCGCTCCGGCCCCTGTCCCCGGCCGAAAAGGCGGCGCTGCCCCGCCTTGCCCGCGGCGCCGCCCTGCGCTTTTTGCTCACCCGCCTCGTGGACTGGCTGAACGTGCCGGAGGGCGCGCTGGTGCGGCCCAAGGATCCGCTCGAATATCTGCGCAAGCTGCGCTTCCACCGCGCCGTCGACAGCGCGCAGGACTATGGCCTGGTCGCATGAGGGTGCCGGCATGAAGGACGTGGCGGTCTTCACGGACGGGGCCTGCTCGGGCAATCCCGGCCCCGGCGGCTGGGGGCGCTGCTGCGCTTCGGGGCGCACGAACGGGCGCTCAGCGGCGGCGAGGCGCTGACCACCAACAACCGCATGGAGCTGATGGGCGCCATCTCGGCGCTGGAGGCCCTGAAGGAGCCCTGCGCGGTGGACCTGCACACCGACAGCGCCTACCTGAAGGATGGCGTCACCAAGTGGATGCACGGCTGGAAGCGAAACGGCTGGCGCACCGCCGACAGGAAGCCGGTGAAGAACCAGGACCTGTGGGAGCGCCTGGACGCCGCGCTGAAGCGCCACCAGATCCGCTGGCACTGGGTGAAAGGCCATGCCGGCCACCCCGAGAACGAGCGCGCCGACGAGCTGGCGCGCGAAGGCATGGCGCCGTTCAAGCTGAAGGGGCGGCTGGGAGGATAGGAATGGGTTCTGGCTGCGTCCGATGGATCAGGCCGAACACCTGATCGGCATCGGCGATGCAGAGGAAGCGGGGCACCGGATCGAGCGATGGCACGAGCGCTCCAGGATTTTGCCGCAAATCGACATCCTCCCGCGCGAACGAAATGGTTTGGCCGCTGGGCCATTGCTGCAGATCGATGACATTGAGCCTGGCGCGCACGAGTATGGTCACCCCGCCCAGAAAAGCGTCCTGCAGGATGATGATGCGACGATCCGTGACCGCATAGGTCGTGTGGCGGCGGATGTGGGCATCGAGGACATGGCGTCCGCCGTACAACGCCGCCCAGCCAACAGCGAAGACAACTGGCCCGCCCCGTCGGCCGACGGGAGCAGGACCACCGGCGACCAGCCAGGTGTAGAGTGCGAAACCGAGGACGGCAGCGGCCACGAGGGAAACGAGGACCGGGGCGAAGTCTATCGGCGCGAACAGCAGTCCCTGCTTCGGCCGGCCCGCCCAGAGCACTCGCTCGCCGCGAAGGAGCCTCCCGGCGAGGCGCCGCTCCATATCGATCCGCATTGTTCCCCCTCATCCCGCCGCGGATAGCGGAACAACACCCTGCTGCGGGGCCGGCTATCCGGCCCCGCAGCCAACCGAGATCAGGACCCCATCACTTCCCGCGCTTGAACGTGTTCCACACCTTGGTGATCACCCGCTGCACCGGCGGTTCGTTGGTGGTCACGATGAACAGGCGATCGAACGTCTCCTTGTCCGGGTAGATGGCCGGATTGTTCAGGATCTCCTTGTCGATGAATTTCTGCGACTCGAGGTTTCCGTTGGCGTAGGAGATGAAGTTTGAGTTCTTCGCCGCCACCTCTGGCTTCATCATGTAGTTGATGAAGGTGAGCGCATTGTCGATGTTCTTCGCATCCTTGGGGATGGCGAAATTGTCGAACCACATGAGCGCGCCTTCCTTCGGAATGACGTACTCGATGTTCACCGGCGGCTTCTTGGTCTTCTTCGCGGCCTCGGCGGCGCGGGTCTTGGCCTGGAACACGTCGCCCGACCAGCCCACGGCCAGACAGATGTCGCCGCGAGCCAGCGCGTTGATGTAGCCCGAGGAATCGAACTTCTTGATGAAGGGCCGGACCTTCATCAGCAGTTCGCCGGCCTTGGCGATGTCGTCCGGATTCTTGGAGTTGGGATCAATCCCCAGATACTTCATGGCGGAGGGGATGACCTCCTCCGGGCCATCCAGGAAATAAACGCCGCAATCCTTCAGCTTGGACAGGATCTCCGGCTTGAACACGATGTCCCACGTGTTCATGGGGATGTCGCCGAGGCGCGCCTTCACCTTGTCGGCGTTGAAGCCGATGCCGGTGGTGCCCCACATGTAGTTCACCGCGTGCTCGTTGCCGGGATCATACACGGCGAGGCGCTTGGTGACCTCCGGCCAGGCATATTGCAGGTTGGGGATCTTGGACTTGTCGAGGGGAATGAAGATGCCGGCCTTGATCTGGCGCTGCAGGAAGGAGCCCGACGGCACCACCACGTCGTAGCCGGTCTTGCCCGCCAGCAGCTTCGTCTCCAACACCTCGTTGCTGTCGAAGACATCGTAGCGGACCTTGATGCCCGTCTCCTTGGTGAAGTCCTCAAGCACCGTGGGGTCGATATAATCGGACCAGTTGAAGACGTTCAGGACCTTGTCCTGGGCGAGGGCCGCCCCGGAGAAACCGAACGTGGCACACAGAAGTGCCGCTACGAAATGACGACGCATCCGCCGTTCTCCTCTTGCGCGAGGGCCGGTTCTGCTGCCCGCCCCCATGACCGGAAGGCTATTGCGTCGCGCAACGCCGCTCAACAGGAAACCGGCGATCTCACAGGTAGACGTCGTACTCCAATGGGAGGATGGCGCGGGTGAAGGCCGCCATCTCCTCCCGCTTCATCACCGCGTAGATGCGCCGATAATCCTCGCCGAAGGCCCGGGCGATGAACGGGGAGGCGCCGAAGCGCGTCACCGCCTCCTCCATGGAGGGCGACAGGCGCGGCGCCTCGTGCTCGTAGGCGTTGCCGGAGAGCGGCGGAGGCGGCTCGATCTGCGCCTCGATCCCCTCCAGCATGCCGGCGAGGATGGCGGCGAGAACCAGATGGGGATGGGCCTCGGCCCCGGCGATGCGATGCTCGAGCCGTCGCGCGGCCGGCGGCCCGTTGGGCACCCGCACCGCCACCGAGCGGTTGTCGTAGCCCCAGGAGATCGAGATCGGCGCGTAGCTGCCGGGCACGAGCCGCCGGTAGCCGTTGTAGCTGGGCACGAAGATCAGCGTTGAATCCGCCATGGTGGCGAGCAGTCCGCCCGCCGCATGGCGCAGCGCCCGGTCGCCCGCCCCCTCCGGCCGCGCGAACAGGTTGCCGCCGGAGGTCTCCATCAGGCTCACATGCACATGCATGCCGCTGCCGGCGAAATCGACCAGGGGCTTGGCCATGAAAGTGGCCCGCAGCCCATGCCGCCGGGCGACGCCGTCGATCACGCGCCGCAGCAGGATCGCGTCGTCAGCGGCCGCCAGGGCGTCGGTGCGATGGTAGAGGTTGATCTCGAACTGGCCGGGCGCCGCCTCGGAGATCACGGTGTCGGCCGGCAGCCCCTGGGCGATGCAGGCGGCGCGCATGTCGTGCAGCAGCGGGGCGAAGGCGTCGAGGTCGGACATGGCATACATGTTCTGCCGGGCCTCCCCTGTCGCCGGGAACACCGGCTCGGGCGGCGCGCCAGGCGCCCCGGCGGGCTTCAGCAGGTAGAATTCCAGCTCGAAGGCGACACAGGGCACGAGCCCCCGCGCGGCGAAGCGGTCGACGATGGCGGCGAGCTGCTGGCGCGGATCGAGCTTCCACGGGGCGCCGCGGGCGGAGCCGTCCGGCTCGTGCATGGTGATGAGCACCTGCGCCGTGGGCCGCGGCGCCCAGGGCACCGGCTTCAGGGTGCCCGGCACGGGCCAGCACAGGCCGTCCTTGTCGCCGGTCTCCAGATGGATTTCCGTGGCATCCACCTCCCGGCCCCAGATGTCGAGGCCGAAGATGGAGAGGGGAATGGCCACCCCGTCCTTCCAGATCTTGCGCAAGGCGGCGCCGGGGATCCATTTCCCCCTGAGCACGGCCGACGTGTCCGGCAGGAGCACCTCGACCACGTCGGGCGTGCCGAAGGCGGCAAGATAGGCGGCCACCTCGTCTTCGGCCGGCGGAAGCGCGGCATCCTCGGCATGGCGGCCGGTAGCACTGGACGGCATGATGCTCCGTTCATGGAAAGCGGCGGATGCGGTCATCCAAGCGCGAAGCTTGGGAACCTTCAAGCGGAACGGTGATTATCATGTCAAGCGGAGCCGGCGCACCCAGGTGCACCGGCTCCCGCATGAATGAACGCCCCGAAGGAGGCAGACACGCAGATGACGGCATCGAGCCGCACGCTTCCTGCCCGCATCGGCATCCTGGTGCCGCCCGGGACGGGACAAGGACCGGGACAAGGGTCGGGACAGCTCCGACACGCGGGGTTCGGAGGGGCGCGATGAGCCTCGCCGTGCCCAAGGAGCGGCACGACGACACCGGGCGCAAGCTGCGCCTGCCCGGCCCCACGGCTCTGCTGGCGGCGGGCTTCGCCGTGCTGATCGCCTTGAACGCCACCTCCATCACCCTGGTCGACCGCGCTCAGGATGACGCCGCCAGTGTCTCCCACACCCTGCGGGTGGTGAATGCCATCTCCCAGCTGCAGATCATGATCCGCCGGGCGGAGAGCGCGGAGCGCGGCTTCCTGATCACCGGCGGCGAGGGGTTCCTGCGCTTCTACGAGGAATCGAAGGCGCAGGCCCGGCCCAACCTCGACACCATCGCGGCGCTGACCACGGACAATCCCAACCAGCAGGCGCGCGTGGCGGAGGCCCGGCCGCTCCTCGACGAGCGCCTCGGGGTCTTCGACCGGGCCATCGCGCAGTATCGCTCCGGCGATGCGCCGGGCGCCATGGCCGGGCTGCGGGCCGACCGCAGCGAAGGATCGATGACCCGCCTCGGCAGCCTGCTGATGGAGATGAAGGCCGAGGAGACCCGCCTCCTCGAAGGACGGACCGCGGCGTCGCACGGAAGCGCGGTCTGGCTCACGGCGGTGAGCGTCGCCGGCTTCACCTTCGTCCTCCTCACGGGCGGGCTCGCTTTGCTCCTCAACCGGCGCGCCATCACCGCGCTCAAGGCGGCGGGGGCCGATCTCGAGGCCAACAATGCGACCCTCGAGCAGCGCGTCGCCGAACGCACCGCCGACCTCAAGGAAGCGAACGACGAGATCCAGAGCTTCGCCTACATCGTCAGCCACGACCTGCGCTCGCCGCTGGTGAACATCATGGGGTTCACCAGCGAGATCGAAACCATGCGCACCGAGCTGTTCGAGCGCCTCGCGCGGTTGCGCTCCGCGGCGGGCGAGGACCCGGCCGAGGACGGAGACCTCCAGAGCGACTTCGAGGAGGCGCTGGGCTTCATCAAGACCTCCATCACCCGCATGGACCGCCTGATCCACGCCATCCTCGCCTTGTCACGGGAAGGGCGGAAGGAATTCGCGCCGAGCCGTGTGGACGTGGGCGAGCTGATCGCCACCATCGCCGGCTCCATGGCCCACCAGCTCCATGAGCGCGACGCCGAGATCCGCTTCGGCGCCCTGCCGACGCTGGAGAGCGACCGCCTCGCCCTGGAGCAGATCTTCACCAACCTGCTCGACAATGCGGTGAAGTACCTGCGCAACGGCGTGCCCGGCCGGATCGAGGTGAGCGCGGTGGAAACACCCGGCTTCGTCACCTTCATGGTGAAGGACAACGGCCGCGGCATCGAGGCGAAGGACAGGGGCCGCGTGTTCGAGCTGTTCCGCCGCTCGGGCCGGCAGGACCGCCCCGGAGAAGGCATCGGCCTTGCGCATGTGCGGGCGCTGGTGCGGCGGATGGGCGGCCTGATCTCGCTCGAATCAACCTTCGGCGAGGGCAGCACCTTCCGGGTCATGCTGCCGCGCCGCCTGCCCAGGGACAATGGAAAACAGGATGACTGAGCACGTCACCATCGTGATGGTCGAGGACGACGAGGGCCATGCGCGCCTCATCGAGAAGAACATCCGGCGTGCCGGGGTGCGCAACGAGATCCTGCCCTTCGTCGACGGCACCAGCGCCGTCGCCTACCTGTTCGGCGAGGACGGCAGCGGCCGCGACCATGTGGGCCGCGCCCTGCTCGTGCTGCTGGACCTGAACCTGCCCGACATGACCGGCGTCGAGATCCTCGCCCGGATCAAGCAGAACGAGCATCTGAAGCGCTCGCCCGTGGTGGTGCTGACCACCACCGACGACAAGGTGGAGATCCAGCGCTGCTACGATCTCGGCGCCAACGTGTACGTGACCAAGCCGGTGAATTACGAGAACTTCGCCAACGCCATCCGCCAGCTGGGCCTGTTCTTCTCCGTCATCCAGGTTCCGGAAACCGACTGATGAACGGCACGGCGCCCGTCCTTCCCGCAAGCGTCGGAGAGCCCGCGGGCGATCCGGGCGCCGCGCTGAAGGTGCTCTATGTGGACGACGATCCCGCCCTCGGCCGCCTGGTCCAGCGCCAGCTGGGGCGGCTCGGCTTCGAAGTGGAGCTCGCCGCCTCGGGAGAGGAGGGGCTGGCACGGATCATGGCCGAGCACTTCGACGTGGTGGCGCTCGACCACTACATGCCGGGGCGCGACGGGCTCGACACGCTGCGGGCCATCCGCGCCCTCGCGTGTTCGCCGCCCGTCGTCTATGTCACCGGCACCCAGGAAGGGCGCGTGGCCGTGGCGGCGCTCAAGGCCGGGGCGTCCGACTATGTGGTGAAGGAGATCCAGGCCGACTTCATCGAGCTGCTGCGCGCCGCCTTCGTCGCGGCGGTGGAGCAGGTGCGCATGCGTCAGGCGCACGAGGCAGCGGTGGCGGAGATCCGCGCCGCCCGCGACCGGTTCGAGGCGCTGGCCGCCGAGCGCGCCCTGCTGCTGCGCGAGATGAACCACCGGGTCGGCAACTCCCTCCAGATCATCGTGTCGCTGCTCAACGTGCAGGCGGGCGCCGCCGAGGAGCCGGTGGTCAAGGAGGCGCTCGATGCGGCCCGCAACCGCGTGTCCGCGGTCGCCCAGGTGCACCGCCGGCTCTACACCTCCGACCAGATCGCCACCGTGGCCCTCGATCAGTATCTCGGCACGCTGCTCGATGATCTCCAGGTCTCCGCGCGCGGCGTCCCCGCCGGTCATGGCGGGGAGCGCGGCGTCGCCCTCTCGTTCGAGGCGGACCCGGTTCACATCGACCCCGACCGCGCCGTGGCGGTGGGCATCATCGCCACCGAGCTGGTGATCAACGCCATGAAATACGCCTATCCCGGCGGGCAGGGGCCGGTGCGGGTCCGCCTCGCCCGGCTCGGGGAGCAGGTGGCGTTCTCGGTGGAGGATGACGGCATGGGCTTCGATGCGCCCCAGCCGGCGCAATCGACGGGTTTCGCCCTGTCCACCGGCCTCGGCACCCGCATCGTGCGGGCCATGGCATCGAAGCTGGGGACGGAGCCGGTGTTCGAGCCCCGCGCGCAAGGGGCCTGCGTGCGGCTCGTCTTCCCGCTGGCCGACCGCCGCAAGCCCTGAGGCGGCGCCGAGCGGCCGCGGGCCGCCCGCCGCTCAGATGCGCGGAACGATGATCAGCCGTTCCACCGGCTTGCCGCCGATGAGATGGGAGGCGACGATCTCGTCGATATCCTCGGGAGTCTTGGGCGTGTACCAGATGCCCTGCGGATAGACGACCATGATCGGCCCGGCCTGGCAGAAGCTGAGGCAGCCGGACGAGGTCATGGCGATGTCGCGGCGGCCGGACGCCTCCAGCTTCTTGGCGAGCCGGTCCCACAGAGGCTGGGCGCCGTTGGCCCCGCAGGAGCCGCGCGGATGCTGCGGCGGCCGCTGGGTGAAGCAGCAGAACACGTGGTGCGTATAGACCTGCGGGATGTCGAGAACTTCGATTTCGGCGGCTTCAGACATGACGGCTCGGGGCTCGGTGGAGGTCGCCTGGAACCATTCAAAATTCGTGCCGCAGCGCAAAAGTCCGGATAAGCTCGTTTTTTCAGATAGATGACAGTCTCGCCGAACGCGAAGACCACCACCGTGGGGCGGCTCGCCGACACCCAGGGCGGGAACGCGACATTCCGGACGCCGCGCGTCTTGCCGCCGGCGAGGACGCCCGCGCCGCGACCGTCCCGAGCCGGGACCGGCGGCACGGCGGATGCCCCGGGCGAGCCGGGGACCCACGGCCGGGCCGCGCCGGCCATTCACGGGCCGGTCAGCGCGCCCCGAACAGGGTGTCGAGCTTGGCGCCGGAGGCGAAATGCTCGGCCTGCAGCTTCTCCCAGCCGCCGAACACGTCCTCCACCTTCACCAGGCGCACCGGCGGGAACTGGGCCTTGAACTGTTCCGCCACCTTGGGATCCACCACCCGGTGGAAAGCCTTGGCGGCAATGGTCTGGCCGGCCGGGGAATACAGGAACTCGAGATAGGCCGTGGCCGAGGCGCGCGAGCCGCGCTTGTCCACCACCTTGTCCACCACCGCCACCGGGAACTCGGCGAGGAGGCTCACCGAGGGCACGACGGTCTGCAGCTTGCGGTCGGGATAGAGGCCCTCGATGGTGCGCGTCTCCGCCTCGAAGGTCACCAGCACGTCGCCGGTCTCGCGCTCCACGAAGGTGGTGGTGGCGGCACGTCCTCCGGTGTCGAACACCGGCACGTTGGCGAGCAGCGCCTTGACGAAGGCGTCCGCCTTGGCGCTGTCGCCCTTGTTCTGCTCGAGGGCGAAGGCATAGGCGGCAAGATAGGTGTAGCGGGCGTTCCCCGAGGTCTTGGGGTTGGGGAAAATCACCTTCACATCGCTGCGGACGAGATCCGACCAATCCTTGATGTTCTTCGGATTTCCGGCGCGCACCAGGAAGGCGGGGAAGGAATAATAGGGCGAGGCGGCGTTGGGGAACTTCTTCTGCCAGTCCTTGGCGACGAAGCCGGCCTTGGCCAGAACGTCCACGTCCAGCACCTGGTTGAACGTCACCACGTCCGCCTCGAGCCCTTCCAGGATCGCCCGCGCCTGGCGCGAGGAGCCGGCGTGGCTCTGGTTCACGGCGAGCTCCTGCCCGGTCTTCTGCTTCCAGAAGGGGATGAACTCGGCGTTCACCGCCGTGAACAGCTCACGGGAGATGTCGTAGGAGACATTCAGCAGCGTGTTCGGACCCTGCTGGGCGAAAGCCCCCGAGAACGGCGCGGCGGCTCCGGCGAGCGCCAGGGCCAGGGCCGGTGCGAGGACAGCACGGCGGGTGATCATGCGGCGTCTCCATTTATACATTACACAAGTGGTGAAATGCATATTTCACATGCATCATGCTTATCATGTGAAATAGGATGTGGGAACCGCTGCACGGAAAAACCTGGCGTAAGGGAAATGGGCCGGCCGGCGCCTGCCGCGCCGCGCGCCGTCAGCCGCCGGCCTTCATCGGCTCGACCACGCCGACGGCAGTCCTGCGCACCGGCAAACGGAAAGGATGGCTGATCCCGGCATGGGAGCGTCAGCCCTCCAGTTCCTCGCGCAGGATTTCGAGGCGCAGCCATTCCTCCTCGGCAGCGTCGAGGGCGCCCTGCGCCTCGGTGAGGGCGGCGGAGGTCTTCTGGAAGCCGGCCGGATCACGGGCGTAGAGCTGCGGATCGGCGAGCTGGGCGGCGAGTTTCTCCACCTTCGCCCGCAGGCCATCCATGGTCTTCGGCAGGGTCTTCAAGGCGTGCTGATCATGGAAGGAGAGCTTGCGCCGGTCCTTCTGCGGGTCGGCCGCGCCCCTGGCCGGCGCTCCGCCGGGCGTCGCCGGCGTGGCTTTTCCCCTGGCCGCCGGCGCGCTCCGGTCCCGGGCCTCCACGCCGCGCCCACGCTGGCTCAGCATGTCCGAGTAGCCGCCGGCATATTCGCGGAACACCCCGTCGCCCTCGGCCACGATCACGCTCGACACGGTGCGGTCGAGGAAATCGCGGTCATGGCTCACCAGGATCACCGTGCCGGGATAATCGGTCACCATCTCCTGCAGCAGATCGAGGGTTTCGAGGTCGAGATCGTTGGTGGGCTCGTCCAGCACCAGCATGTTGGAGGGCAAGGCCAGCGCCCGCGCCAGCATGAGCCGCCCCCGTTCGCCGCCGGAGAGCACGGCGAGCGGGGCGTTGGCCTGGTCAGGAGTGAACAGGAAGTCCTTGAGATAGCCGATCACGTGCTTGGGCTGGCCCCCCACCATCACCTGGTCGGATCCGCCGCCGGTGAGGGCATCCTTGAGCGTGGTGGTCGGATCCAGCGCCGCCCGCTTCTGGTCGAGGCTGGCGATTTCCAGGTTGGTGCCGAGCTTCACCGTGCCGCTGTCGGGCGCGATCTCGCCGGTGAGCAGCTTGATGAGCGTGGTCTTGCCGGCGCCGTTGGGACCGATGACGCCGATGCGGTCGCCGCGCAGGATGCGGGCGGAGAAATCGCGCACCACCGTCCGCTCGCCGTAACGCTTGGAGATGTTCTTCGCCTCGATGACGAGCTTGCCGGAGGTCTCTGCCTCGCTCACCGTGAGCTTCACGTTGCCCTGGGCGCGTCGCTCCTCGCGCCGGTCCTGGCGCATGGAATGCAGCAGGCCGAGGCGGCGCACGTTGCGCTTGCGGCGGGCGGTGACGCCGTAGCGCAGCCAGTCCAGCTCGGCGACGATCTTGCGGTCGAGCTTGTGACGCTCGGTCTCCTCCTGCTCCAGCACCTCGTCGCGCCAGGCCTCGAAGGCGGAGAAGCCCTGCTCCAGCCGCCGCGTCGTCCCGCGGTCGAGCCAGACGGTGACGCGCGACAGCGTCTCC
This sequence comes from Xanthobacter dioxanivorans, assembly GCF_016807805.1. NCBI lineage: Bacteria > Pseudomonadati > Pseudomonadota > Alphaproteobacteria > Hyphomicrobiales > Xanthobacteraceae > Xanthobacter > Xanthobacter dioxanivorans. Next base: position 744,114 of record NZ_CP063362.1, read on the forward strand.
AGGAAGCGGCGGTCGTGGCTGATGAGCACGATGGCCGAGCGCAGCCCCTTCAGCTCGCTCTCCAGCCACTCGATCACCGGCAGGTCGAGGTGATTGGTGGGCTCGTCGAGCAGCAGCACGTCCGGCTCCGGCGCGATCACGCGCGCCAGCGCGGCCCGGCGCGCCTCGCCCCCGGAGAGGTGCGCCGGGTCCTCGTGCCCGGTCAGGCCCAGCTCCTCCAGGAGGTACTGGGCGCGATAGGTTTCATCCCCCGGCCCCAGCCCCGCCTCCACATAGGACAAGGTGGTGGCATGGCCGGAGAAGTCGGGCTCCTGCGGCAGGTAGCGCACGGTGGTCCCGGGCTGAAAGAAGCGCGTGCCGGAATCCGGCTGCATCAACCCCGCGGCCACCTTCAGCAGCGTGGACTTGCCGGAGCCATTGCGCCCGACAAGGCAAACCCGCTCGCCGGCGGAAACGGAGAGTTCCGCCCCGTCGAGCAACGGGGTCGCGCCGAAGCGCAGGTGGATATCCTGGAGGAGAACGAGGGGAGGAGCCATGCCGCCCGATTAAAGCCCCCCGCGCCGGAACGCAAAGGGACTCGCCACGGACGACCCCCGCCACACGCGTTTCGCCTCGCTGACATCCTTCCCGGCGAAGCCCTGCCGGCACCAAGCACGGACGCCCGGATACGGCAGGTTCGCGGGCGACACGGGTTCGACGGTCAGATGGCCTCGCCACCCGGCCGGGAACGCGCGTACGACATCAATGTACGGTGGTGGGTCCGTGAAGCTTCGTGATCTGGTCCTTGAGGACGAGTTTCTTGCGCTTCAGTTCAGCGACACGGACGGGGTCGGCTGCGGGGTGTGCAAGTTCGCGGCTGAGCTCCTGCTCGATGGCCGCGTGGCGCCGCTTCAGCTCCTGAAGGTGCGACTGGATGGACATTCTGAGCCACTCCCTGTCTGCAACACGACATTCAGTCTGTCATGGAGCCAACGAAGAGTCGACCGCCTTTCTGAGGTCTCCGGCAAGCTCCCATCTTGCAGCGCGGCAAGCCCGTGCCATAGTCATCAGCGATCGGGGGAATGGCGGGCGGCCCCCTGCCCTCGTGCCTCAGGGGTACGGGAAGCGGGATGCGGTCCCCTGCCCGCAGACGGGTCCGCGCTTTCCGGCGTGGCCACGTGCGGCGGGCTCGGGGGTGCCGTCCGGCCAGTGACGGATGTGGGCATGACGAGCGACGAGGAACGGGATCTCAGGGTCCTTCTGGAACGTTTGAAGCAGGAGCACCGGGACCTCGACGCCGCCATCGATGCACTGACGGCGGTCTCCGGCTCGGACGTGCTGCAGGTGCAGCGGCTGAAGAAGCGCAAGCTGCAGCTCAAGGACCGCATCAGCCAGGTGGAGGACCAGCTCTTTCCCGACATCATCGCCTGAGGGCGCGCATCCCGGCACCGCCGGGATGCGGCCGGGGCCCGCGGGCTCCGGGTCCAGGCCCTGGATCCGGCCCTCGACCCGCACCTGCGGGGGACGCAGCGGGCGGAGACGGACGCCCATCTCCACCCGGCAGGCAAGCCCCGGTTGGCAAGCGCGCGCCTGAGCGGCCTTGCAAGAGCGACCTGGCGGGGGTCTTCGCGCAGGACGGCCCGGCCGTCCTGCGCCGACCGCGCCGGCTGGCCGGGCGCCGCTGCCCTCAGAGCTGCGCGAGCAGCGCGGCGGCGCCGGAGACGTCGGCCTTGGAAGGCACGTCCTCCACGTTGAGCGCCGTCACGACACCGTCCTCCACCACCATGGAATAGCGCTTGGAGCGCACGCCGAGGCCGGCGGCCGAGCCGTCGAAGGTCAGGTCGAGGGCGGTCGAGAAGGCGGCGTCCGGATCAGAGAGGAACAGGATCTTGCCGTCGGCGCCGGAGGCCTTCTCCCACGCGCCCATGACGAAGGGATCGTTCACCGACACCACGGCGATGGCGTCGACGCCCTTGGCCTTGATGGCGTCGGCCTCGTGCACGTAGCCCGGCAGGTGGTTCTTGTGGCAGGTGGGCGTGAAGGCGCCCGGCACAGCGAAAAGCACCACCTTCCTGCCCGCGAAGATCTCGTCCGTGGTTTTCGGCACCGGTCCGTCTTCGGTGGGAACGCGAAAGGTGGCGTTGGGCAGTTTGTCGCCGACCGAGATGGGCATCGTTTTCTCCGCAGTCTGGGGCTGTCGCGCCCCCGCGCCGACAATACGGGCTTTTACCGGGGAGGAAAGCGCGCCGGCCTCCTCACGGAGCCGGGATGGTGACCTCGGTGGCCACCGCCTTGGGCCCGTCCACGAGCGTGAGCAGAAGGCGCGCGCCGGCGGGGGAGACGCCGCTCGGCACCCCGTCCAGCGGGATGAGGAAGCGGGCGCCGCCGTCCGGCAAGGCGGTTTTCTGCGGCAGGGGCAGGGCCCAGCGGTCGTCCGGCCCCTCGGCGAAGAGGTCCGCCTTCGGGTTCTGCGCCCGCACCTCGACGACGAGGCGCGGTGGCGTCGCCGCCGTGTCGATCTCCACCTTCTGCACGGACGGGCTGTCCGCGGCGCCGAAGGCCCGCGGCTCCGGCACGCTGGCGCGGCCGGCGAGGATGCGCGCGCCATCGGCGCCGCCCTCCGGCGCGATGTCGAGGGCAAGGTCGGCCTTGGCCGGCATGCACAGCTTTTCGCACACCGCGAAATCAAACGAGACCACCAGTCGCGCCGGCCGGCCCGGCTCGGCGAGGCGCACGGTCAGCGGAAACAGCACGCTGCCCTTGTAGCCGATGGAAAAGCCCCCCGCCCCGTCGGAGAAGCGCTTGGGCGACGGCCACGCCATCTCCACGCCCGCCACGTTCTGCGATCCCGTCCAGGCGAGGGTGGGCGGCACGCCGCTGTCGCCGGGATAACGCCAGTAGGTCTTCCAGCCGGGCGCGAGGCGGATCTCGATGCCTGCCTCCAGCACGCCGCCCGCCACGGCGCCCGCCAGAAGCTGCACCTCCGCGCCCGGCATGCTGGCCGTGCTGGACGGCCCGGCCAAAGCGGCGGCGGGGAGAAGGGCGAGGAGGACGAGTGCGCCGGCACGCAGATTTGGCGGGTTGAGCGGGTTGATCATGCCCCAGCCGGTAGCCCCTCCCGGCGCCGAGCGCAAAGCCTGCGGCGTGCACAAGCGTGTGAGCCCCCCGCCCGCTCGCCCCCGCCCGGCTTCCGCCGAGGCGTCGCTGCACCGCGAAATGCATTCCCAAACGGACGGATGCGCGGTACGCTTTTGGCATGATTGCGAGCCAGAACCCCAACGTCCCAGGCGGCGGGTCGAGCTTCCTCGACGGGCAGATGCTGATCGCCATGCCGACCATGCGCGACGAGCAGTTCGCCCGGACCCTCATCTACATGTGCGCCCACTCCGCCGAAGGGGCGATGGGCATCGTGGTGAACCAGCCGGCGAGCCATATCGACTTCACCGACCTCCTGGTCCAGCTCGACGTGATCCCCGCCGCCGAACGCATCCTGCTGCCCAAGAGCGCCGGCACGGTCAAGGTGCTGCGCGGCGGGCCGGTGGAGACGGGGCGCGGCTTCGTGCTGCACTCGGCGGACTATTTCGTCGAGAATTCCACCCTGCCCATCGACGACGGCATCTGCCTCACCGCCACGCTCGACATCCTCAAGGCCATCGCCGGCGGGCGCGGACCGAGCAGTGCCGTGCTGGCGCTGGGCTATGCGGGCTGGGCGCCGGGGCAGCTGGAGACCGAGATCCAGGCCAATGGCTGGCTCAATTGCCCGGCCGATACCGACCTCATCTTCGGTGGCAGCGTGGAAACGAAATACGACCACGCTCTGCGCAAGCTGGGCATTGATCCCGGCATGCTCTCCAGCGACGCCGGCCACGCCTGATCCGCGGGTCCCCGCTCAGCCCTCGCCCCAGCGGCGCGGACGATAGAAGGTGTGAACGCCGATGCGGTCGAGCTTGCGCATCTCGCGCACCCAGCTCGGATGCACCCAATAGGCGTGATAATGGGTGGCGCGGCCGACACTGGTCAGCCAGAGCTTGCCGTCCAGCATGTCGGCGGCGATCTCCTTCGCCTGAACCCACATGTCCGGCTCGCGCACCACGTCGCGCACATCGTCGCAGGCGAAGGTGAACTGGCACGCCAGGTGCCGGTGCGCGTTCTGATACACCGTGCCGCAGACGTCCTGCGGGTAGTAGCCGGAGAACACCCGGTTCACAATGACCTGCGCCACCGCGATCTGGCCGCGCTTGGTCTCGCCGCGGCTCTCGAAATAGATGGCCTCGGCCAGGCATTTCTGGGCCCGCGCAAGCTGGTCGCTGGCGAGGCTGAGGCGCTGGGCCGGCGAGGGCCACACCCCTTCGCGCTCCGGCTCTTCCGCCGGCTCGGCGGCGGCACCCGGGCCGGAGGGAAGCGTGGCGAGGGCGAGGGTGCCGGCGGGTCCGCCAGTGCCCGTCGGCTGGAAGCCCTCGGGCCGGAACAGCCGCATGTCCAGGGAAAACAGAATGGCGGGATCAAGGAAGAAGGCGCCGTCGCCGCCGCCGGCGCCCGCGTCAGCGGCGGTCTCCTCCGGCAGGTCCTCGGGCACGGCGCCGAGATCGGGACCGAAGATGGCGCCTTCTGCCACCGTCGCCGCATGGTCCTCGATGAAGGGCAGCTCCAGCAGCAGGTCGAGGGCCAGTTCGAGATAGGCCCGCCCCGAAGCCGGGTGCAACGGGCCGAGATCGGGGGCGCCCACCGCCGCCTGCGGCGCCGGCGCAATGATGACGGCGCCATCGCCGCCCGCCTGCGGCGAAAGGACCGCCCGGCTTTCCTCGGGTAGCTGCGTGCCGATGGGCTGGGGCAGGTCGAGGCTCGCGACCTTCAGTGCCCGGGCCGGGCCGACGAGCATGCCGAGCCCGGCCGAGACCGGCGGCCGCGCGGGCGCATTGTCAGCCCCCGCACCGGCCGGCGGCACGGCGACGAAAGCGGCGGCAAGCAAGAAGGGCGACGCCAGACGCCCGATCCCACGCCCTCGATCCCGGCGAAATTCCATGGCCCTGCCCTTGACGCGCCTTCATGTCCCCAATGGGGCGCCTCGGAGGCGGATTCGGTCAGGTGAAACCCACCCGCCCGCGCCATCCGTCCCCGGACCGGGTAGCCGGAAACCGCCCTGCGTCCGGCGTGCTGCGCTCCGGACCGGCGGCTTCCGGGCGTTGCCCGGCTGCGACACGCAAGAGCATTGTCCAATCAGCCTTGCTCGAAGGTTAATCGCCGAGCGAGCTCCGCCTCGCGGGCGAACGGGCTCGCTGCGGCAATGGCCATGCGGCGGGCGCGGGCAAGCCCGTGGGTGCCGAAGCGCACACGAATCGCCTCCTCCACCCATTTCTCCGCCTGCGCCGCCCGCAAGGCGGCGCGCCGGCCGTCGGTGCCGAGGAAGGCGAGGTGGGCGTCGTGGGCCGCGTCGAACGCCTCGAGCCCCTCCCCGGTGGCGGCGGAGAGGCGAATCACAGGCACCCGCCAGCCCTCGCCCGCACCACCCGACAGCGACAGGGCCCCCGCCACCTCGGAGGCGGCGCGGCGGGCGACCTCCTTCATGTCGGCCTTGGTGACGACGATGATGTCGGGCAGCTCCATCACCCCCGCCTTCATGAATTGCAGGCTGTCGCCGGAGGCCGGCTGGATGCAGAGCACGACGGTGTCGGCGACAAGGGAGATGTCGGCTTCGGACTGCCCGACCCCCACCGTCTCGACGATCACCAGGTCGTAGACGGCGCGCAGCAGCACCACGGCGGCGATGGCATCATCCGAGAGGCCGCCCAGCCGGTCGCGCGCCGCCATGGAGCGGATGAACACGCCGCGGTCGTCCGGATCGGTCTTCATCCGCGCCCGGTCGCCGAGGAGCGCCCCGCCGGTGCGGCGGGAGGAGGGGTCCACGGCGAGCACCGCGACGGTGCGGCCAGCGGCGCGGGCGCGTCGTACCAGCGCGTTGGTGAGGGTGGACTTGCCGACGCCGGGAGGACCGGTGAGGCCCAGCACCTGGGCCTTGCCCGCCGCCGCCGCCGCATCGAGCAAGGCGACCAGCTCCGGCCGGCCGCGGGCGGTTTCCACCAGGGCAAGGGCCCGCGCCACGGCGCGTTTTCCCCCGGCTTGCACGGTGGCAAGGTCGGGCACGGCTGGGGCGACGGGCGGGGCGGCGGCGGGGATTTCGGCGGGCATGATGGCAATCTAGAGCGCGATCCGCGCAAATTGAATCAATTTGCGCGATGAACCGTCGTCCAACTCCAAGATGGAGACCGCGTCATCCGGCCAGCGCCGGCCCTCCCGGCGGCGGGACGGCGGGGGAGGCGCGAAGCCCCGCGCCTGCCGCGCAACGGAAAAAGGCGCCGGCTTGCGCCGACGCCTTTCCACTGATCGGAACCGTGCGGGGGAACGGAACCGATCAACAGCTCTTTTCCGGTGGGATCACATGCAGTTGCCGCGATTGACCCGCACCACGGCGCCGTTCGACTGGCGCAGGAAGCAGCGACCGTTGTTGCCCCAGAAATAGTAAGCGCGGCGACGGTCGTTCTGCGAGCCGATGATGGCGCCGGTGGTGCCACCGATGATGGCGCCGGCCGCGACACCGCCGGCCGAGCCGGTGGCGGCGCCGCCGATGAGCGCGCCCGCCGTGCCGCCGATGAGCGCACCGGCCGCGGTATTGTTCTGCGCCTGCGCCGGGACCAGCGTGCCGGCAAGGGCAACGCCGGCGAAAGCGAGAGCGGCAAGGCCGGAACGGATGGTCATGGTGTCCCTTTCCGCACCCACCGACGATGGCCGGTGGCGTGCTGCGATGGATGTTGATCTAGCAAAGCCAACATGAACACCAGATGAGCGGGTCGTTCGGGCGTCATGCAGTTTCGCCGGCTGGTTCTGCATCCCCCGGAGGACCTCGTAAAGGGCGCCCCGGCGCTGCGGCGCGGCCATGGCGCACGGCGGCGGGCGCGCGATAGCGGCGCAGCCCCGGGCCGGAACGGCTCTTGCTGTGCCGGAACGGCTCTTGCATCCGCGAAGGCGTTCGGTGCAGGCTCCACCGCCCGATCGGCGCCTTCCTGGCAGGAACCCATTCATGAGCGAACGTAACCCCTTCGGCGGGACCATCACGCATCTTTCCCCGGCCGAGGTCCATCAGGGCCTCGCCGACGGCACCATCCTCCTCGTGGACGTGCGCGAGCCCAATGAAATCCAGGCAGAGCGCATCCCCGGCGCCCAGACCCTGCCCTTGAGCCGCTTCGATCCGGCGGCGCTGCCAGACCCGCAGGGCAAGCGGCTGGTCTTCTCCTGCCGCTCCGGCCAGCGCTCGCAGCAGGCCGCCGCCGTCGCCCAGAAGGCGGGGCTACCCTACGAGGAGCATATGAAGGGCGGCATCATCGGCTGGCGCGAGGCCGGCTTCGAGGTGGAGCGGGGCTGAGCCGGCCCTGCGAGGGTCCTTCACCCGGCGCGGCGGACGGCTGCGCCGACGGAAGCCGGGCGCGCAAGCGCCTGCCGCGAATGCGAACGGGCCGCCCGGATGCCCCGGACGGCCCGTTCTCTTTCCTCGAAGCCCGTTTCCTCGCGGCCCGTTTCCTCGCAGCCTCTTGCCTCACGCCGTCGCGGCGTCGAGCTCCGCCACGATGGCCTTGCCCATGTCCTGCGTCCCCACCGTCTCGGTGCCCGGCGCGGCGATGTCGCCGGTGCGCTTGCCCGAGGCGAGCACGCCCGCGATGGCCTGGTCGATACGGTCGGCCACGTCGCCCTGGTTGAAGGAATAGCGCAGCGCCATGGCCAGCGAGCCGATCATGGCGATGGGGTTGGCGATGCCCTTGCCGGCGATGTCGGGGGCCGAGCCGTGCACCGGCTCGTAGAGCGCGGCGCGCTTGCCGGTGGCCGGGTCCACCGCGCCCAGCGAGGCCGAGGGCAGCATGCCGAGCGAGCCGGTGAGCATGGCGGCGATGTCGGAGAGGATGTCGCCGAACAGATTGTCGGTGACGATCACGTCATACTGCTTGGGCCAGCGCACCAGCTGCATGGCCAGCGAATCGGCCAGGTTGTGCTCCAGCTCCACGTCCTTGTAGGCGCGCTCGTGCAAAGCGGTGACCACTTCCTTCCACAGCACGCCGGACTTCATCACGTTGTGCTTCTCGGAGGAGGTCACCTTGTTGCGGCGGGTGCGCGCCAGCTCGAAGGCGACCGCGGCGATGCGCTCGATCTCGTAGGTGTCGTACACCTGCGTGTCGATGGCGCGCTTCTGGCCGTTGCCGAGATCGGTGATAGTCTTCGGCTCGCCGAAATAGACGCCGCCGGTCAGCTCGCGCACGATGAGGATGTCGAGCCCCTCCACCACCTCGCGCTTGAGCGAGGAGGCATCCGCCAGGGCCGGATAGCAGATGGCCGGCCGCAAATTGGCGAACAGCTGCAGGTCCTTGCGCAGGCGCAACAGGCCGGCCTCGGGGCGGCCTTCATACGGCACGCTCGCCCACTTCGGGCCGCCCACGGCGCCGAGCAGCACCGCGTCCGCCGCCTTGGCGCGGACCATGGCGGCCTCGGAGATGGCGGCGCCATGCGCGTCATAAGCGCAGCCGCCGACGAGGTCCTCCTCGATGGCGAAGGAGGCGAGGCCCGCCTGGTCGAGCCATGCGGCCACCCGTTTCACCTCGGCCATGACTTCGGGGCCGATGCCGTCGCCGGCGAGAAGGAGCAGCTTGTGCGTGGCCATGGGTCGGATCCTTGGGGTCGTTCTGAAATGTCCGCGGCATCGCGCCGTCTTGAGCCGCCCTTAAGGCGGCAGTTCCGGCGCGGAGTGCTACGGCCTCGCCGGAACGATGGCAAGGGTCGATCGCCGATGGATGGCGCGGGGAGCGCCTTCAGGCCCCTTTCACGAAGGCGGCGAAGGCTTCCGCATAGTCCTGGTGCCAGCGCGACAATGGCGGGCGGTTCTCGATGAGGTCGCCGGCGGCCCAGGCGATGCGCTTCTCGTCCAGCGCCCGGGGCACGTCGTTGTCCGGGCAGAGGATGTAGAAGTCGCCGGCCTCGACGCGGCCCAGCATGAAGTCGACGGTCTCCTCCGCCGTCCACGCGCCCGCCGGCTTCTCGCTCCGCCCGCCCGCCGCCAGGGGCGTGAACACGAAGCCGGGAATGAACAGATGCGCGCTGACGCGACAGCCCTCGGTGTTGCGCAGCTCGTGCTGGAGCGCCTCGGTGAACGCCTTCACCCCGGCCTTGGAGACGTTGTAGGCGGGATCGCCCGGCGGGGTGGTGATGCCCTGCTTGGAGCCGGTATTGACGATGAGGCCGGGCGTGCCGCGGGCGATCATCCTCGGACCGAACACGCGCGAGCCGTGGATGATGCCCCACAGGTTCACGCCGATGACCTTCTCCCAGGTCTCCAGCGGGCCGAACAGGGCGCTACCGGGCTGCACCCCGGCATTGTTCATGAGCACATCCGTGCCGCCGAAGCGGGCGGAAACCGCCTGCTCCAGCGCCTCGACCTGCTCCGGCCGGCTCACGTCGGCGGGCACGGCGAGGACATCCGCCGCCCCGTTCGTGGCGAGGGTGGCGAGGTGGGCCGCGGCGGCGTCGAGCTTGGCGCCGGGCAAATCGGCGATCACAACCTTCATGCCGCGTCCGGCAAAGCGGGTCGCGGCGGCCAGGCCGATGCCGGAGGCGCCGCCGGTGATGACGGCGACGGAACCGGCGGCCAAAGCGGGATGGCTCATGGCTCTTCTCCTTGAACGGGACGGGGAGCCTTACCGCCGGGTGGCGACGAAGGCTCCCCCGACGATGAGGGCGCAGGCGGCGGCGAGCGACCAGGACGGGGCGGCGAAGCCCGTCGCCACCAGAAGCAAGGTGGATAGCACCGGAGCGGCATAGGAGGCGACGCCCAGCAGGCGCACGTCGCCGCGCTTCATCCCCACGTCCCATGCATAGAAGGCCAGCCCCACCGGCCCGAGGCCGAGGGCGGCCACCGCCGCCCATTCCCCGACGCCGGCGGGCCAGATGGTCTGTTCCCAGGCCAGATGGCACAGGCCGGCCAGCAGCGCGGTGACGAGGCAGAAGCCGGCCACCGCCTGGGTGGGCACATGGGCGAAGAAGCGCGAGGCCACCGAATAGGACGACCAGATGAAGGCGCAGGCGAAGGCGGCCAGATACCCCGGCGCATAACGCGCCTCGATGCCGCCAAAGCCCCCCTTGCCGAGCAGCAGCACCACCGTGCCGGCGAAGCCCAGCAGGGCGCCGATGACGTGGACGCGCTTCAGCCCGCCGCCGGGCAGCAGGGCCGAGAGCAGCACGATGAGCAGGGGCCACAGATAGTTGATGAGCCCGGCCTCAGCCGGCGGCGCCCATTTCAGCGCGGCGAAATAGAGGAAGTGGTAGCCGAACAGCCCGCCCACCCCGTGCAGGTAGGCCAGCGGGCGCTGCGCCAGCACGCCGAGCCCCGGCCCCGCCAGGGCGGCGGCCACGCCCACCATCCCGCCGATGGCGAAGGTGAGCGCGGTGAGCAGGAACGGCGGCACCCGCCCCGTCGCCGCGGTGAGGACGGCGAGCGTCGCCCACAGCAGGATGGCGAGAAGGCCGGTGCGCGTGGCGACGGCGGGGGTCATCGGGACAGGATCAGGGGCCGAGGAGGTCGATGAGGGCGGGAATGAGCGGCTCGTCCGCCGGCGGCATGGGAAGGTCGCGCAGGCGCGCCGGGCGCAGCCATTGCAGCGCCTGATGCTCTTTCTTCTGGATGCCCCCCTCCCAGCGCCGGCAGATCCACAGGGGCATCAGCAGGTGGAAGGTCTCGTAGGGGTAACTGGCGAAGGTGAGGGGGGCGAGGCAAGCCTCCTTCACGGTGATGCCAAGCTCCTCGTCGAGCTCGCGGATCAGCGTCGCCTCCGGCCGCTCGCCCGCCTCCACCTTGCCGCCGGGGAATTCCCACAGGCCAGCCAGCGCCTTGCCCTCCGGCCGCTGCGCCACCAGCACGCGGTTGTCGCCGTCCACGAGGGCGCAGGCGGCGACGAGGGTGATCTTGAGGGGGGCGGCGTTCATTCGGCGGCCCAGGCGACGTCGAGGGAAGCGCGCACCTCGACGGATTTCGCCTTCGGCACACTAGCCTCGATACGGATGACATCGTCCGTTTGAGGACTGTCCGTGGACCGGTTCATCCCGGCCATAGCTGCGAGCAAATCACGGCTCGGCATGGAGATTCGGATGACACGCCCGAGCTTCAGCCCGGCCATCAGGGCGAGGCGCTCGGCCTTTTGCCGCGCGGCATCGAAGGCGGCTTGCCGGGCCCTGCCCGCCCCGTTCGCCGGGTCTCCGACGCTATAGCGGACCACATTGACCCCACTGGCTCCGTTGTCGCGGGCCTGGGATACGAATTGCGCCGCCTTGGCGAGATCGGTGAAGCGAACCTGGATCTGGCTGCTCGCCTGGAAGCCTTTTACCGGCGCCGGCCCCGTGGCTGTAGCGTCACCCGGCTTCTCGTCCCTCACGAGGGGGTAGGTCTGGGGTCCCTTCGGCAATACCCGGATGGGCTCCACCCGTATATCCTCCTCCACCGCCCCCAAAGTCTTCATGAACGCCACGAGGCGCGCCACCTCGCGCTCGGTGCGCGCGCTGGCAGCACTGGAGGTTTCTTCGGTGCTGACGACCGTGACCGGAACCGTCGCCTGATCCGGCGCGACCGTGACGATGGCGGAACCGGTCACCTCGATCACGACCGGCGGGGACCCGGCCTGCTGGGCCGACGCCCCGCCAGTCCCCGCCAGCGCGAGCGCCAGCCCGAGAGCCAATTGCCTCACGAGCGATAATCCCCGTTGATCGTCACGTATTCCTTGGTCAGGTCGCAGGTGAGCACCCGGTCGGAGCCGCGGCCGAGGCCGAGGTCGACGGTGAGGTCCACCACGTCGTTCTTCATGTAGGCGGAGACGGCGGCCTCGTCATAGTCCGGGTCGCGGGCGCCGTCGTGGGCGACGCGGATGTCGCCGAAGGAGATGGAGAGGAGGTCGCGGTCGGCCGGCTCGCCGGCCTTGCCCACGGCCATCACCACCCGGCCCCAATTGGCGTCCTCGCCGGCCACGGCGGTCTTCACCAGCGGCGAGTTGGCGATGGACATGGCGATGCGCCGCGCCGACTTCTTCGACACCGCGCCGTTGACCTGGATGCGCAGCAGCTTGCGCGCGCCCTCGCCGTCGCGGGCCACCTGCTCGGCGAGGTCCGCGAGCAAGTCCTCCAGCGCCCGTCGGAAGGCGGTGAGGCGGGGGTCGGCGGCATCCTTGATCACCGGCGCGCCACGGCTCTTGGCGACGCCGGTGGCGAACAGCAGGAGCGTGTCTGAGGTGGAGGTGTCGCCGTCGATGGTCACGGCGTTGAAGGTGTTCTTCACCCCCTTGGACAGCAGCTTCTGCAGCACGTCGGCGGCGATGGGCGCGTCGGTGAAGACGAAGGAGAGCATGGTGGCCATGTCGGGGGCGATCATGCCGGCGCCCTTGGCGATGCCGTTGATGGTCACCGGCACGTCCCCCAGCAGCACCTGGGCGGTGGCGAGCTTGGGGAAGGTGTCGGTCGTCATGATGGCGCGGGCGGCGTCGATCCAGGCCCAGTCGATGAGGCGGCCGGCGGCTTCCGTCAGCACGCCGTCGAACTTGGTGGCATCCAAAGGCTCGCCGATGACGCCGGTGGAGGCGAGCAGCACCTCGGAGGACTTGCAGAGCAGCGCGGCCGCGGCGATCTGGGCGGTGAGCCGGGTCGACTCCCGACCGGTCTTGCCGGTGAAGGCGTTGGCATTGCCGGAATTGACCACCAGCGCGCGCGCCTTGCCCTTCTTCAGGACCTCGCGGCACCACTCCACCGGCGCCGAGGGGCACAGGGACCTTGTGGTGACACCCGCCACCGTGGTGCCCGGCACGAACGACATGACCAGGACGTCGGTCCGCCCCTGGTAGCGGATGCCGGCGGCGGCGGTGGTGAAGCCCACGCCGGGCACGGGCGGCATGTCGGGCACGATCTTGGGCGCGAGAGGGGAGATGGTCGACGACATGGCACGGTCCCCAGGTGATGGCGCGCCCGGTGTGCCGCAGCTTCATGGCCAAGGCAAGGGCGATGGCCGCTTTCTCGCGCTCACATGCCCTCAACCCGCCCCGCGCCGGCTAAACCTGCGCGCCCAGCGCGGCCAGCGCCGCCTGCGCCACCTCCACGTCCTCGCTGCCCTTGCCCGAGCCGACGCCGATGCCGCCCACGCACATCCCGTCGAGGATGATGGGGAAGCCGCCCTCCAGATTGGTGAGCCGCCCGCCCGAGGCGATGGCGAGCTTCACCTCCAGCGCCGGATCGAGGCGGCTGGTGGGTTGGCGGTGGGAGGCGGCGCTGATGGCCTTGGACAGCGAGGTCTCGCGCGACAGCAGCTTGGCCCCGTCCATGCGGATGAAGGCGAGCAGGTTGCCGCCCTCGTCGACGATGGTGATGTTCTGCGGCACCCCCATGGCCTCGGCTCGGCGCACCGCCGCCTGAAGGGCGATGAGCGCGCCGGCATGGGTCAGCTTGGCGGCGGGACGGGTGAGGGCGGTTTTTTCGTCGGTCATGGGTTCCCTCTCAGGCGGTGATCCAGTCGGCGGCGGGGCGCCGGACAAGGTCGGCGAGGCGGGCCAGCATGGCGTCGCAGGCGGCGAGCTCGTCGCGCCCCACCCATTCGTCGGCCTTGTGGGCGCGGGCGATGTCGCCGGGGCCGCACACCAATGTCGGTATGCCTGCTTCCGCGTAAAGTCCTGCCTCGGTGCCGAATGCGATGGTGCCCGGCGGAGCATTGTCGCCGGTGAGGCGGGCCACCATGGCGGCTTCGGGCGCATCGGCGGCGGTGGCGAGGGCCGGATAGGCGGACAGTTCCTCGACCATGAGGTCCGCCTCCGGTGCCTGTGCCTTCAGCGCGGCGCGGGCCCCATCCAGCATCGCATCGATGCTGCGCAGCACCGCCGGCGTGTCGCTGCCGGGGATGGAGCGCAGCTCGAATTCCATCACCGCCCGGTCCGGCACCACGTTGAGCGCGCCGCCGCCATGGATGGAGCCGATGTGCAGCGTGGCATAAGGCGGGTCGAAGGCGTGGTCCCGCGCGCCCGCCTTCAGGTCGTCCGCAAGGTCAGCCAGGCCGGCGGCGAGGCGGGCGAGCGCGGTGACGGCGTTCACCGCAAGGTGCGGCAGGGCGGAATGGCCGGTGCGGCCGCGCGCCGTCACCCGCCAGCCGGTCTTGCCCTTGTGGGCGCGCTTCACCTTCATGCCGGTGGGCTCGCCGACGATGCACACAAGCGGGCGCGCCGGCAGCGCGGCCACCGCCGCCACGAGGTCGCCCGCGCCCTTGCAGCCGATCTCCTCGTCATAGGACAGGGCCACGTGCACCGGCGTCTGCGGCTGCGCCGCGGCGAAGGCCGGCAGCGCCGCGAGGACGCAGGCGACGAAGCCCTTCATGTCGGACGTGCCGCGGCCGTAAAGCCGCCCTTCGCGCACGTCGAGGGCGAACGGATCGCTGGTCCAGGGCTGGCCCGCCACCGCCACCACGTCCGTGTGGGCGGACAGCACGATGCCGGGGCGCTCGTCCGGGCCGACGGAGATCAGGAGCGCCGTCCGGTCGCCGGCGGCGTTCGGCAGCCGGCGGACGCGGGCGAAGGGCGCGGCGACATGCGCGATATAGGCCACCACATCTTCATTCGCCCTATCCGTAATCGATGGAATAGATACAAGTTTTCCAAGTATTTCTTCCGTCGAGGCTTGCTTGTTCATTTTGCGCTCGCTAGGAAATAAAGAAAAAGGAGCTGGGAATGACCTATTCCATCGCCGCCCGCTGCCCGCAAACCGGCGCCTTCGGCATCGCCATCACCTCGTCCAGCATCTGCGTGGCCAGCCGCTGCGCCTGGGTTGGCCCGCTCGGCCTCGTCACCACGCAGAACGTGACCGACCCCGCCCTCGGCCCGGCGGGGCTGTCCCTGCTGCGGCAGGGCATCGGCGCCGGCGGGGTGCTCGCCACCCTGCTCGCCGGCACGCCGGACCCGGCTTTTCGGCAGGCCAGCGTCATCGATCGCTACGGGCAGGTCGCCTGGCACTCCGGGGAGCAGGCCCTTCCCATCGCCGCCGTGGCGGAAGGGCCCGGATGCATCGCGCTGGGCAACCTGCTCACCCACGCAAAGGTGCCGGAGGCCATGCGCGACGCCTTCCTCGCCGATGCCGGACTGCCGCTGGCGGAACGCCTGCTGCGCGGCCTGGAGGCCGGTCTCGCCGCCGGCGGCGAGACCGGGGACGAGCACGCGGCGGGCCTGCACGTGGCCCGCCTCTATGACTGGCCGGTGGTGGACCTGCGCGTGGACTGGCACGAGGCGCCCATCGCCGCCTTGCGCGCCCTGTGGGACCGCTACGCCCCCGAGCAGGCCGCCTTCGAGAGCCGCGCCCGCACCCCTGCCGTGGCGCCCGCCTTCTGAGGGCTGGCGCCCCGTTCCAAGGACAGGCGACAGGGCCGCCCGCGGCGAGCCCCTGCGCCGGATGCCGGCGCAGGGACGCTCACCGCGCATCGGACGCGAAGGCCACCGCATCCTCCGCGGCGAAATCGAGAATGACGCGGGTGCCGGCCGGCCAGCGGCCGGGCGCGTCGTGGCCGGGGACGCGGACGGTGATCCGGCCTCCGCGGGCGGCGGGAACATCCACCAGCACGTCCACGTGCGAGCCCTGATAGACATGGGTCGCCACCGTGCCGGCAACGAGCCCCTCCCCCTCCGCGACACGCACCGCATCCGGGCGCACGAAGAGATCGACCGCGGCGCCGGGCGCCACGCCGTCCAGCGTCTGCGCCCCCACCTGCATCCGCCCGTCGGCCACCGCGACCGTGGCCACATCGCCCAGCCGGCGCTCCAGGCGCGCCGGCAGCACGTTCACGTCGCCCACGAAGGAGGCGACGAAGGGGTCCAGCGGCCGGCGGTAGATCTCGTCGGGCGTGCCCACCTGGCGGATGCGCCCGTCCGACATCACCGCGATGCGGTCGGACATGGAGAGCGCCTCGCTCTGGTCGTGGGTGACGAAGATGGTGGTGACGCCGAGCTTCCTCTGGATCTCCTTCAGCTCCACCTGCATGGCGCCGCGCAGATTCTTGTCCAGCGCCGAGAACGGCTCGTCCAGCAGCAGCACCTTGGGCCGGATCACCAGGGCGCGGGCCAGCGCCACCCGCTGCTGCTGGCCGCCGGAGAGCTGCCGGGGCTTCCTGTCGCCGAAGGCCGAAAGCTTCACCAGCGCCAGCGCCTCGGCCACCCGCGCCTCGATCTCGCGCCGGGGCACGCCGCGCATTCTGAGGCCGTAGCCCACGTTCTTCGCCACGCTCATGTGCGGGAACAGCGCGTAGTTCTGGAAGACGACGCCGATCTCGCGGTCATAGGGCGGCGTCTCGGTCATCAGCCGGCCGGAGATGAAGATCTCGCCGCCGTCGGTCTCCAGGAAGCCGGCGATGAGGTTGAGCAGGGTGGTCTTGCCGCAGCCGGAGGGGCCGAGCAGGGTCATGAACTCGCCCTCGGCGATCTTCAGCCACGCCTCGTGCAGCGCGGTCTGATCGCCGAAGCGCTTGGTGACGCCGTCGATCTGCACGCCCACCTTGCGGGCGGCGGGCGAGGGCACGGCGGGCACGGAGCCGGGCTCCGGCGGGTCGCGGCGTTCAGCGGGCATGCTCAACGTTCAGCACCTTTCCGAGGCCGAGGAAGGAGTTGGCGAGGATGAGCAGGCCCGCCGTCACCGCTATGTAGATGACGGAGAGCGCCGCGAGCGTCGGGTCGGCATATTCGCGGACATAATTGTACATGGCCACCGGCAGGGTCTGCGTCGCCTGGGCGGTGACGAACAGCGAGGCGGTGAACTCGTTGAAGGACAGGATGGCCGCGAACAGCCAGCCGGAGAACAGGCCCGGCAAGAGCAGCGGCAGCGTCACCGTCACCAGCGCCCGGCCCGGCCGCGCCCCGAGGCTGGCGGCGGCGAGCTCCAGCCGCGCGTCGAGGTTGCGCAGGGAGACATAGACCGAGCGCATCACGAAGGGCAGCACCAGCACCACGTGGCAGACGATGACGAGGGCGAAGGTGCGCGTGGCGTGGATCTGCGCGGCGAGGATGAGGAAGCCGAGGCCGATGGTGAAATGCGGGATCACCAGCGGCGAGGTCAGCATGGCCTCCAGCGCCGCCTTGCCGCGAAACGTGTAGCGATCGAGGGCGAAGGCGAAGCCGGCGCCCACGCACAGGGCGATGGTGGAGGCAAACGCGGTGATGACGAGGCCGTTGCGGAAGCCCTCGGAGAAGTCCCGGTAGGAGAAGGCGCGCTGGAACCAGCGCAGCGACCAGGCCTGCGGCGGGAAGGACAGGATGGCGCGGTCGTTGAACGCGGAGATGCCCACCACCACCGCCGGCAGGATGATGAAGGCGACGATGAGCGACACCACGCTCCAGCCGGCGACCTTCAGGAGGCGCTCGCCGATGCGCGCGGGGATGAGACGGCGTCGCATCAGTGGGCTCCGATCTTTTCCAGCGGGCGGATGGCCTGCTTCGCCATGGCGAGCACCGCGAAGGTGAGGGCAAGCCCGGTGATGGACAGGGACGCCGCGAAGGGGAAATTGAAGGAGGCAAATCCCAGCTGGTAGACCAGCGTCGAGATCATGCTCACCCGCCCGCCGCCGATCATCTGCGGCGTGGCGAAGGCCGAGAAGGTCCAGGCAAACGCGGTGGAGACCCCCGCCACCACGCCCGGCAGGGACAGGGGCAGCGTGACGGTGAGGAACGCCTTCACCGGGCCGGCGCCCAGCGAGATGGCCGCCTTCTCATAGTCCTGGTCGATGTGGGAGAGGGCGGCGGCGAGCATGATCACCATCACCGGCAGCGTCACGTGCACCAGGGCCACCACGACGCCGAAGGTGGTGAACATCATCTGCACCGGCCGCTCCACCAGGCCGAGGCCGACGAGGATGGAATTGATGAACCCGGTGTTCCCCAAGACGATGATCCACGAATAGGTGCGCACCACCTCGCCGAGGAACAGCGGCGTCACCGCGGTGATCAAGAGAAAGGACTTCAGGAAGGCATGGCGCGTGCGCACCAGCGCGAACGCCAGCGGATAGGCCACCACGAGGGTGATGAGGGCGGTGAGCAGGCAGATCCACACGGTCTGCGCGAACACCTGCGCATAGAGCGGGCGCAGCAGCGCCTCGAAATTGGCGAGGGTGAAGCCGCCGGGGTCGAGGGAGCCCGGCACGTAGGCGCGGAAGGCATATTGCAGGATCGCCGCCAGCGCCGCCGCCGAGGCGAGGGCCGCCAGCGTCGCCGGGGCGACGAAGAGGGCGAGGAAGGGGCGCTTGTTCATTCAGCTCGACCTGCCGGCTCATCGGGTGGCAAGAAACGGGAAAGCCAGAGACTGGAAGACAGAAAACAGGAGACAAGGGGAACAGGAGGGCCGGCGCGTCCCGGACCAGCGACGGCGGAGCCGAAGCGCCGAGCCGGGACCCAGTGAAAACCCCTGCGCAGCAGGCAAAAGCGCTGCGCGCCTTTGCAGGGTGAAGCGCCTTCGGCGGACTTTCGCGCTGGGCCCCGGCTCTCCTTCCGCTTCGCTTCAGTCGGCCGGGGCACGCGGCGCATCCGCTTCACCTCACGCTTCACTTGGCGCTTCACTTGGCGATCATGTTCTCCGAGAACCACTTGCGCCACTCGGCAGTCTTTTCCGCGCGGAGCTTGTGGTCGATGATGATGGTCTCCTTCTCCCACTGCTCGGCGGTGGTGAAGACGCCGGGCAGCTTCGCGGTCTCGGCGGAAACCTTGGCGCCGAGCACGGTAGGCGAGCCCTTCTTCAGCTCGGCGATCTGGCCCTGCACCTCGGGATCGAGCGCGGTGTTGATGAATTTCTGCGCCAGTTCCTGCTTCTTGGAGCCCTTCATGATCGCCATGGTGTCGATGCCGAGCACGCCGCCTTCCTTCGGGATCACCAGCTTGATCGGGACGCCCTGGCCGATCATGTAGTAGGCGTTCATGGACAGCATGATCTGCACCGGCGTCTCGCCGGTGGCGATGAGCTGCTGCGAGTTGGCATCGTTGGTGTAGAAGGCCTTGAAGTTCGGCTTCAGCGCCAGGAGCTTCTGCTCGCCCTTCTGCCAGTCCGCCGGCGAGCCGCCCGCCAGCAGCGCCGACACCGCGATGATGTGGCTCGGGTCGAAGTCAGGCGCCGCGAGCATGCCCTTCAGCTCCGGGTTCCACAGATCGGCCCAGGAGGAGAAGGTGATGGTCTTGGGCGTCAGGTCCGGCCGGTAGCCGATGGTGTAGACATAGGCCCAGGCGCCGATGTGATAGGGGCTCACCTTGGCCTGCGGCACCAGCCTGGCGGAGTTGGGGACCTTCGACAGGTCGAGCTCCTCGAACAGGCCGTCCGTGGCGTAGAGCCAGCCCACATGCGCCGTGGTGAAGGTGATGTCGCTCTCCGGCGAACCCTTGGCGAGCTTGGCCTTGTTCAGCCGGTCGATGGTGCCGCCGGTGATGTATTCCACCTCCACGCCGGTGTCGGCGGTGAACTTCTTGGCGATGGTCTCGGCGATGAGGTCGCGGAAGCTACCGCCCCACGTGCTCACCACCAGCTTCTCCGCGGCGCTCGCAGGGACACTCGCGGAACCCGCCGCGAGGGCGGCCAGCGCTACTCCGAGCGCAAGCAGTTTGCCTTTCATTCCTGTTCTCCTCTGGATCCGCCTTTGCGGCGGTTGATTATGCTGGCCACATCCGGCACGAGATCTTACGTAAGAATACGTAGAGACGCTCGACAATGAAACAGAAAAGTTGCGATTTTAAAGTATTTTAGAATAAAATTATCTTTTATTACTCTATTAAGCACAACCACTCCCCGCGCCGATGGCGGCGCGAGGATGAGAAGTCTGCGGCTTCACTGCCGCCATGCCCCGACTGGCCTGGAGCAGCGACCCGGCCGCGGAGCGGGTCCACCGGTCACGCCGGGGGATGACGGCGTGCGGAACGCGTCACGCACATGATGCGGCGTGCCGCAAAGATCGGCCCGGCGCACCACAGGCACCCGCCGCGCTCACGCCCGGTCGGCGGGGATCTCGGCGATGATGTCGATCTCCATCAGGTATTCCGGCTTGGCGAGGCCCTGGACGATCAGCCCGGTGGAGACCGGATAGACCCCCTTCAGCCACCGGCCGACGACCCGGTAGACCGGCTCGCGATAGGCCCGGTCGGTGATGTAGATGACGATCTTCACCACGTCCTCGAGCCTGGCTCCGGCCTCCTCCAGCAGCACCTTGGCGCAGGCCATGGCGTTCTCCGCCTGGGCTGCGGCATCGCCCACGCCGACGATGTTGCCGTCAAGGTCCATGGCGGTCTGGCCGCGCAGGTAGACGGTGTTGCCGGCGCGGACCGCCATGCACACGTCGTTGTCGAGCTTCTGCTCGGGATAGGCGTCCTTGGTGTTGAAGGCGCGGATGCGGATGTGTGTGGTCACGATGGACACCTTATGCGGCGGACAGGCGCCGGTAGGCGCGGTTGGCGTAGAGGAGCGGCTCGGCGTCGGATTCCACACCATGGACGGCGTGCACCTCGCCCACCACGATGCGGTGGGTGCCATAGGCATGGTGGGCGGCGAGCCGGCAGTCGAAGCTCATGAGCGCGCCGGCGAGCACGGGCGCGCCGCTGGCCGCCGCGTGCCATTCGGCCGATGCGAACTTGTCGTCGCGGAACCGCGGCACCTGGCCGGCGAAGGCATCCGCCACGAGGGACTGGTGGTGGGCGAGCACATTGGCCACGAACACGCCGTTCCGCTCGATCACCGCCAAGGCCGCGCTCTTCTCGTGGATGCACAGGATGACCGAGGGCGGCTCCATGCACAAAGAGGCGAGGGAGGAGACAGTGATCCCGGCCCGGCCGGCCGGCCCGTCGGTGGTGATCACCGCCACGCCGGCCGCCATGCGCCGCATGGCCTTGCGGAAGGCCGCCGCATCAAGCGGGGCAGGACCGTGCGGCCCGCTCATTTCAGCGACCCCTTGACCTTGTCGGACAGGCCCGCGGTCTTGCGCACGAAGTCCAGCGGCCCCTCGAAGTCGAAGCTCTTGTAGACCGCCGCCAGATGGTTGAAGTGCGGCGCCTGGGCGAACTGCACGAAGGCGAGGCGGTGGCCGGCGTAGTCGGAGGAGACGAGGTCGCGGGCGAAGGCGAGCAGCTTGCGCCGGTCCTCCGATTCCCAGTTGTCGTTGAGAGTGTAGAACTTCTTCAGCCAGTCCGATGTGCCCTCGGCCTCGAACGCCGCCACGTTGGGGGTGACGCAGATCTGGCCGCCGATCAGCTCGCGGGTGGCGTGCATCATGGCCGGAAGCTGCGAGCAGGCGAGCACCCGCCCGGCATAGAGGATGGACTGGTTGGGCATCAGCAGCCCCGCCGGGCTCTTCTCGGCCAGCGCGATGGAGGCGGTGAGGTGGGCGTTGATGCCCTCGCGGTAGACCGCGAGGTCCGCCAGCTTCTCCTGCACCGACTGCAGCTTGTCGAGGCCGGTCTGCTTGGCGTTCCACAGGGCCGCGCCGATCATCATGTCGGCCACGTAGAGCAGGCGCAGCACATAAGGATAGGCCGAGTAGCGGTGCAGGGTGCCGCGCACGAACTGGGCCGCCCTGGTGTAGCGGTAGAAGAAGACGTCCTCCCAGGGGATGAGCACGTCGTCGAACACCACCAGCGTGTCCACCTCGTCATAGCGGTTGGCGAGGGGATAGTCGGCCGGGCTGGTCTTGCCGGCGAAGCCCGAGCGGCAGATGTGCTTCACGCCGGGCGCGCCCATCTTCACGATGCAGCCGAGCGCGTAGTCGCTCTCCGTCTCGTCGGTCCAGGCACCCACGGTGGGCTTGAGATAGGCCTGGTCCGCATAGGCGGCGGCGGTCTCGTACTTGGCGCCGCGGATGATGATGCCGGCGTCCGTCTCCCGGGTGACGTGCACCATCATGTCCGGGTCGCGCTCGGAGATGTGGCGGGAGCGGTCGCCCTTGGGGTCGGTGTTGGCGGAGACGTGGAAGGGGTCTTCCTCCACCACGCGGCGGATGTGGTTGTCGATGTTGGCGGCGAAGCGCGGATCGATGGCGGCGAGCATGTCGCGCCCGTCCTGCAGCGACCACATCTCGCCGATGGTCTCGTCGCCGACGCGGGTGACCACGCCGCCCACGTCCTTCAGCAGGATGTCCACGCCCTTGCGCTTGGCGTGCCAGTGGGCTTCCTCCGTGGGCGGCTGGTGGAAGACGGAATGCACCGCATTCTCTTCCACATAGGTCAGATCGGCGGCGGTGGCCTCCGCATGGTGGAGGTCGTACATGCGCGCCTTGATGTCGACGATGGGCTTGAAGGCCGCGTGGGTGGTGACATCCTTCACCCGCTCGCCGTCGATCCAGATCTCGCGCCCGTCGCGCAGGCCCTCCTTGTAGGCGGCACCGGTCCTGATCATCGCGCGGCTGCTCCCGAATTGGCCATGCCTAGGATTGATGCAGAGTGTGGGGCCGCGCTTCGGATCGATAAAATATTTTCTCTCTGGCGAAAAGATCGGCTTTTCTGATCCATATCAATGCGCCACACTGCCCCCTCACCGGAGCCCCGCCACGTGGTCGAGACCGCCCCCTCCCCGCCTTTGGAAAAATGCCGCGCGGTCAGCGCGTTGCCGCTAGCGGAGGCCGGGCCGCGATGAATGTCTCGCTGCGCGCGCTGCGCTACGTGGTGGCTGCGGCCGATTGCGGCAACGTGACGGAGGCGGCGCGCCAGCTCAACGTGTCCCAGCCCTCCATCTCGGCCGCCATCGCCCAGACCGAGGCGGATCTCGGCCTGCCGCTGTTCATCCGCCACCACGCGCGCGGCATCTCGCCGACCTCGGCCGGGCAGCGCTACGTGAACGAGGCGCGGCACCTGCTCGCCCATGCCCGCGACTTCGCCCAGACGGCGGAAGGCCTCGGCGACAGCCTGCGCGGGGAGATCTCGCTGGGCTGCTTCCTCACCATCGCCCCGCGCTTCATGCCGGCGCTGCTGGCGCGGTTCGCGCAGGCGCAGCCCGGCATCACCATCAAGCTTGAGGAAGGCGACCAGCGCGAGATCATCGACGGCATCCTGTCCGGCCGGCTGGAGCTTGCCGTCTCCTATGGCTACGCGGTGCCGGAGGAGCTTTCGGGCGAGATCCTCATCGACCTGCCGCCCCTGCTCGTGGTCGCCGCCGACCATCCCCTCGCCCGGAAAAGCGAGGTCTCGCTGAAGGACGTGGCCGACGAGCCCTTCCTGCTCTACGACCTGCCACACACGCGCGACTACTTCTTCTCCCTGTTCGACGCCTGCGGCATCACTCCGCGCATCGCCTACCGCTCGCGTTCCTACGAGCTGATCCGGGGCCTCGTGGGCCAGAAGCGCGGCTACACCCTGCACAACGCCTCGCCGCGCACCACCATGGCCTATGACGGCAGCCGGGTCGCCGTGCGCCCGCTGAAGGAACGCCTGGCGCCGGTGCGGGTCATGCGCCTGTCGCTGCGCCGCCAGCCCATGCGCCCGGCGGTGGAGGTATTCGCCCGCTTCCTGTCCGATGCCTTCTCCCCCGGCGGCATGTTCGCCCCCGGTTCCATCGCGCCGGACAGGGAATAGGAACGGGCCCCGCCGCCGCCCGCGAAAAAAAAACCGGCGCGAAAATGTCGGGGCCGGACGAGCCTGCCGTCCTTGGGAGCATGGCGGCAGCAGCGGCCCCTGCAGATCGAAGGAGACCGACCATGCGCGTGATGGTGATCGTGAAGGCCACGGCCGACAGCGAAGCGGGCCTGATGCCCTCGGCGGACCTCATGGAGGCGATGGGCCGGTTCAACGAAGAGCTGGCCAATGCCGGCATCATTCTGGCCGGCGACGGCCTCAAGCCGTCGGCGCAGGGCAAGCGCGTGGCCTTCGACGGGCCGGGCCGCATCGTCATGGACGGCCCCTTCGCCGAGACCAAGGAGCTGATCGCCGGCTACTGGCTGTGGGAGGTCAAGGACATGGAGGAAGCCGTCGCCTGGGTGAAGCGCTGCCCCAACCCCATGCCCGGCCCGAGCGAGATCGAGATCCGCCCCCTCTACGAGATGGCCGACTTCGGCGACGCGGTCACCCCGGAATCCCTCGCCCCGCACGAGCGGGCGCGCGCCAGGCTGGCGCGCGCCCGGATGGCGGAACGGTGAGGCAGGCGAAGGCGGCTTCCCCCGCCGCCTCCGCCCTTCAATAGCCGCGCCGCGGATCCACCCGGTTGAGCACCGGCTCGCCGGCCTCCAGCCGGCGGATGTTCTCGGCGATCTGGGGGGCGGCGGTCCTGGGGATGGCGATGGAGGCAAGGTGCGGCGTCACCAGCACGTTGTCCATGCCCCAGAGCGGGCTTTCGGGCGGCAGGGGCTCCACCTCGAACACGTCGAGGGTGGCCTCGGAAATCTGCCCGGAGCGCAGCGCCGCGATCAGCGCCGCCTCGTCCACCACCGCCCCGCGCGCCACATTGATGAACTTGGCGCCCCTGGGCAGCAGCGCCAGCCGCTCGGCGTTCAGCAGGCCCCGCGTCTCGCCGGTGAGCGGCAGCATCACCACCAGGATCTCGGTTCCGGAGAGGAAGCCCGGCAACGCCTCCATGCCGTGGACGCAGGTGACGCCCTCTAGGGTCTTTTCCGTGCGCGACCAGCCGTGCACGTCGAAGCCCTGGTGGGCCAGTTCCACCGCCGCCGCCGCGCCGAGCTCGCCGAGGCCGAGCACGCCCACCTTGATCTCGTCGGCGACGCGCGGATGCACATAATGCCAGCGCCCCTGCCGCTGCGCCCGCTCGAAGGTGGGAATCTCGCGGGCGTGGCGCAGCACGCAGAACAGCACGAAGGAGGCCATCATCCGCCCCATGTGGGGGTCCGACAGGCGGGTGATGCGCACGTCCGGCAGGTCGTCCCGCGCCACCAGCGCATCCACCCCGGCGCCGAGATTGATGACCAGAGCGAGGTTGGGGAAGCGGGCGAAGAAGCCGTGCGGCGGCTTCCAGACGAGGGCGTAGCGCACCTCGTCCGGATCGCCCTCCACCGCCCCGTCCTCCGGCCGCGCGATGCGCACGTCGAGGCCGGGATGGGCGGCCTCAAGCGCGGCCTTCCATTCCTCGCCGATGTCGACGGCGCTGTAGAACACCAGTGCTCCGGTGGCTTGCCCGCTCACTTTCCGCCCTCCGCCCACTCGGCGGCGAGCCGGGCCGCCGCGCTGATGGCGAGTTCGTAGCCGAGCGCGCCCAGTCCCGCCACGATCCCGGTGGCCGCCTTGGACACGTAGGAATGGTGCCGGAACGGCTCGCGCTTGTAGATGTTGCTCATGTGGGTCTCGATGATCGGCCCGTCGAAGGCGAGGAGCGCGTCGAGGATGGCGATGGAGGTATAGGTCAGCCCCGCCGCGTTGATGACGACGGCATCCGCCGCCCCCCGCGCCTCCTGGATCCAGTCCACGATCTCGCCTTCGTGATTCGACTGGCGGAAGTCGAGGCTCACCCCGAGCGAGGCGGCATGCGCGAGGCAGCGCTCGCGGATGGCCGGAAAGCTCTCGCGCCCATAGGTGCCGGAGGGGTCGAGGCCATAGAGGTTGGCGTTGGGGCCGTTCAGAAAGAAGAGCGTGAGGGGCACGGTTGTTGTCCGCTGTGTGGGGGCCGGCCGAGTGTCGGCGCGCCGGGGGAGCCCCGCCAATCGAAAGTTGGGATCACGCGCATCGGCTTTTCCGATCCCCGTCGGCGGACCGGGGAACCATGGCGTGATCGTGGCGTTGTGGGGCGGCAAGATCAACTCGCGGTTGGACGGCATCATGTCACCTTTCGGCCTCGTGCAGCGGACCGACGACGCTGCGCGCTGCGTTCTCCTGGTGGAGGACGACGCGCTCGTGCGGATGGTGACGGCGGAAGAACTGCGCGCCGCCGGCCTCACCGTCATCGAGGCCGCCTCGGCGGCGGAAGCCTACGAGGCCATCGTCGCCGGCCTCGCGGTGGACGTGGTGTTCACCGACGTGCGGACCGAGGGCGACCTGGACGGCTACGAATTTGCCCGTCGCCTGCGGTCGGAGCATCCGCGCCTGCCCGTGATCATCACCTCGGGCCACATGGACGGCGCGGTGGCGGGCCTGGTGGCGCCGTTCCTCGCCAAGCCGTACCGGATCGAGATGGTTCTCCAGCTCATCCAGGCGCAGCTCGCGGCCGACGGCGGGCCCTAGAGTCCACACGTCCTGGCGGTTCCACCGGAGTGGTTCCACCGCTGAACACGAGAAGAGATCGTTCTGCCGGTCCGGTCGCCCCGCGATCCGGCCCGCCTGTGCCGTAGCGCGTCAGCCCTCTCGCCCGGAGCCGCACACCATGTCCGAGACCTCCGCCCCTCCCGCCGCCATCCTCATCGTCGACGCCGATATCCTCGTGCGCCACGTGATCGCCGACTACCTGCGCGGCTGCGGCTACACGGTGCTCGAGGCAACGAACGGGCGGGAAGCGCAGATCATCCTGGAGGTGGAGGCGGAGCGCGTCGAGGTGGTGCTCGCCGACGCCGACGCCACGGGCGAGCGGGACGGCTTCGGCCTCGCCCGCTGGCTGCGGGAGGCCTACCCGGCCATCGACGTGGTCCTCGCCGGCAGCCCGGCCATGGCCGCCGCCCATGCCACCGACCTGTGCGAAGACGGACCGGCGGTGGACAAGCCCTACCAGCCGCAGCAGGTGATGGACCGGATCAAGTGGCTGATGGCCCAGCGCGCCCGCCGGACCTGACCCCGGCGCCGGCGCGAACCGCCGCGGCCTCGCTCACCCGCCGGGGCGCGCGGCAGAAGCGGTCATTTCAGCATGTAGCGCACGCCGAAGCGGACCTGGTGGGCCGCGGCGTCGTCGACGGCGAGCCCGCCCGCATAGGCCGGCGCGCCGAGATCCACATAGCGATAGCCGAGGTCGAGGCTCACGTCGGAGTTGAGCGCATAGGACACGCCCGCGCCCACCGACCAGGCGAACTGCCAGTCGTTGCCGGCCGGGCGCAGGGCCGCCGGCGCGTCGAGCCTGTCGATGGCGAAGCCGGCCCCGGCGCTGAGATAGGGGGTGAAGCCGGAGAGGTTCACCACATCCCAGTACAGGCTCGCCAGCGCCACGGTGGCGCTGGATCCCAATTGCACCAGGCCGCGCTGGGCGGAGCCGAGGGCGAGATAGTCGATGCTCCCCTCGGCCCGCAGGAAGCTGGTGACCCGGTAGCCGACGCCGGCGCCCGCGGACCAGCCGGAGCCGGACAGGTTGAGCCCGGTGGGCAGGCCACCATAGGAAACCGCAGCTCCGGTGGCCGCCACATAACCCGCATCCGCGCGCAGATACCATCCGCTGGGCGCCGCGTCCGACACGTCGGGGGGCGCGAGGGAGAAGTCGCCCGGCCGGCCGAGCTTGGCCAGCATCTCGTCGGTGTCGGGATCGGCCGCACGCGCCGTGCCGGAAGGCGCGAGCAGCATCTGGATCGATAGCAGCGCAGCGGTCCCTGCCGGCAACAGCTGCCGGAGCCGACGCGAACACCTGCCTGAAATCGAACGCAACATCGCATAACCCGCGTCAAGATCCGCCATGACGCGGACCCTCGCACGGGAAGATTTAAGGCCTGATTAACCCTGACGACCGGTTAAGCGCAGGCCCTGCAATGGCTTGGCCGCTCGCGGCCTCAGGCCGCGACCCGCTGGAGCGCGCCGACCACCTCGTCCACCACGTCCTCCACGAGGTCGCGGTCGTCGCCCTCGCCCATCACCCGGATCACCGATTCGGTCCCCGAGGGGCGGATGAGCAGGCGGCCGTGGTTCGCCAGCCGCCGCTCGGCGTCGGCGATGGCGGTCTTCACCGCCTCGTTCTCCAGCGGCGCGCCGTCGCGGTAGCGCACGTTCTTGAGGATCTGCGGCAGCGGATCGAAGCGGTGGCAGACCTCCGACACCGGCCGGTCCCGCCGTGCCACCACCGCCAGCACCTGGAGCGCCGCCACAAGGCCGTCGCCGGTGGTGGAATAGTCGGACAGGATGATGTGGCCGGACTGCTCGCCGCCCACATTGTAGCCGTCCGCCCGCATGCGCTCGAGCACATAGCGGTCGCCCACGGCGGTGCGGGCCATGGTGATGCCCTCCCCCAACAGATGCCGCTCCAGGCCCAGGTTGGACATGACGGTGGCCACCAGCCCGTCGCGGGCAAGGCGGCCGTCCTCCTTGAAGCTCTCGGCCACCACGGCCATGAGCTGGTCGCCGTCCACCGTGTGGCCCTTCTCGTCCACGATCATCACCCGGTCGGCGTCGCCGTCCAGCGCGATGCCGATGTCGGCGCGCACCTCCCGCACCTTGGCGGATAAGGCGGCGGGCGAGGTGGAGCCCACGTCGCGGTTGATGTTCATGCCGTCCGGCTCGACGCCGATGGCGATGACCTCGGCCCCCAGCTCCCACAGGGCCTCCGGCGCCACGCGGTAGCCGGCGCCGTGGGCGCAGTCCACCACCACGCGGATGCCCTCGAACGACTGGTTCCGCGGCAGGGTGCGCTTGGCATATTCGATGTAGCGGGCGTGCACGCCCTCCAGCCGCCGGGCGCGGCCGATCTCGGCCGGCTTGGCGAGGCGCTTGGCGAGGTCCTCGTCGATCAGGTCCTCGATCTCCCGCTCGACCTCGTCGGAGAGCTTGAAGCCGTCCGGCCCGAACAGCTTGATGCCGTTGTCGTCGAACGGATTGTGGGAGGCGGAGATCATCACCCCGAGGTCGGCGCGCATGGAGCGCGTCAGCATGCCCACCGCCGGCGTCGGCATGGGGCCGAGCAGCAGCACGTCCATGCCCACGGAGGTGAAGCCGGCCACCAGCGCGTTCTCGATCATGTAGCCGGACAGGCGCGTGTCCTTGCCGATGACCACCCGGTGGCGATACTCGCCCCGCTGGAACACCAGCCCCGCCGCCATGCCGACCCGAAGCGCGAGATCCGCGGTGAGCGTCGCATTGGCCCGCCCGCGCACGCCGTCCGTTCCGAAATATCTGCGCGACATGATCCTCAAATCCTGCTCGTCGAAGACACCGCTTCCGCCGTGGCCTTTAGCACCCCGCCGGCGGGCGCGCGATCACGTCGCGTGACGGCGCCGACACGCCAACGGGGCGGGCGCCTAGCCGGCAGGCGCATGCTCACAAGGGAATAGCTCAAATCGCGACGCCGCTTGCAAGTGCGGAAGAGCCCGGAAGGAGCCCGACGGACCGATTTACCGGCGGCAGGGTTAAAGCGGCCGGCATCCGGCCTGCCATGCCGGAACCCGCTCCGGCATGGCAGGCCGGTTCCCCCTCCGGGCCGCCTCGACCCCGCCTGGTGCGGCTCCAGCGGGAATTGCGCGCCGGTGCGCGGCGGTGGTACCGGTTTTCGACCCGTTTCGCAGGAGCTCGCCCGTGCCGTCCACTTCCCTTGACGTCCTTGCCATCGGCAATGCCATCGTCGACGTCCTCTCCCGCTCGGAGGAGGATTTCCTGGCCGCGAACGGCATGGCCAAGGGCGGCATGGCCCTCATCGACGAAGCGCGGGCCGAGGCGGTCTACACCGCCATGGGCCCGGGCACCGAGGCCTCCGGCGGCTCGGCCGCCAATACGGCGGCCGGCGTCGCCTCCCTCGGCGGCAAGGCCGGTTTCATCGGCAAGGTGAAGGCGGATGGCCTCGGCACCGTGTTCGGCCACGACATCCGCGCCGCCGGTGTCGCCTACGCCACCCCGGCGGCGCAGGACGGCCCCGCCACCGCCCGCTGCCTGATCCTGGTGACGCCCGACGGCGAGCGCACCATGAACACCTATCTCGGCGCGGCGCAGAACCTTGTGCCCGCCGACATCGACGCCGCCTTGGTGGAAAGCGCCGCCGTGACCTATCTGGAAGGCTATCTGTGGGATCCGCCGCCGGCCAAGGAAGCCTTCCTGGCCGCCGCCGTCCTCGCCCACGGCGCCGGGCGCAAGGTGGCCCTGTCGCTCTCCGACGCCTTCTGCGTGGACCGCTATCGCGGCGAGTTCATCGACCTCATCCGCGAGGGCACGGTGGACCTCGTGTTCTGCAACGAAGGCGAGCTGAAATCCCTTTATGAGACCGCCGACTTCGACGCCGCCCTCGTGGCCCTGCGCCGCGATGCCAAGGAGGCCGTGGTGACGCGCTCCGAGAAGGGCGCCTCCTTCGTGACCCCCGGCGCCGTGGTGAGCGTGCCGGCGCATGCGGTGGAGCGGGTGGTGGATACCACCGGCGCCGGCGACCTGTTCGCCGCCGGCTTCCTCACCGGCTACACGCGCGGGCTCGACCCGGCCACGTCCCTGCGCCTCGGCGCGCTGGCGGCGGGCGAGATCATCGGCCAGATGGGGGCGCGGCCGCAGCGGCCGCTCATCGACCTCGCCCGTGAGGCCGGCCTCATCTCGTGAGCGCGGGTCTTCCCGAAACCGCGGCGGCGGAGGCCTCCACACGGGCCCTCGCCGCCATCGATGCGCGCACCCCCGTGCTGATGGTGCTGGGCGGGGCGGGCACGGGCAAGACCACGTTTCTGCACGAGCTGCGCAAGACGCCGCGGGGGCGACAGGTGTTCCTCGCCCCCACCGGCGTCGCGGCGCTGCAGGTGGGCGGGCAGACCATCCATTCCTTCTTCGGCATCCCGCCGCGGCTGATGAACCCCGACGAGGTGAAGCCGCGGGTGCAGGTGCGCCGGCTGCTCAAGAAGCTCGACCGGGTGGTGATCGACGAGATCTCCATGGTCCGCGCCGACCTCATGGACGCCATCGACATCTCGCTGCGCATCGCCCGCGACAATTCCGAGCCGTTCGGCGGGGTGCAGATGGTGCTGGTGGGGGATTTCCTCCAGCTGCCCCCGGTGGTGCCCCTTGCCGAGCAGGAGATGCTCGGCCGCATGGGCTACGAGGGACCGTTCGCCTTCAACGCCAAGGCGCTGGAGGGGCGCGAGGTGACCGGCGTGCCGTTCACCCACGTGCACCGCCAGACCGACCGCGCCTTCATCGCCATGCTGGACGCGCTGCGGCGCGGACGCGGCGCGCGCGAGGCGGCGGAGGCGCTCAACGCCGCCTGCGTGCGACCCCACCGCGAGGGCGCGCAGCCGGTGCTGCTCACCCCCACCAATTCCCGCGCCGACGCCTACAACGCCCGGGGCCTCGCCGCCCTGCCGGACGAGGGGCGCGCGTTCGGCGGCCAGCTCAAGGGGGAGTTCGGGCTGGAGGGCGACCGCCTGCCGGTGGCCGAGAACCTGGTGCTGAAGCGCGGCGCCCGCGTCATGGCCTTGCGCAACGATCCGGCGCGGCGCTGGGTCAACGGCTCGGTGGGCACGGTGGTGGGCCTCGGCGCCCATTCCGCCGTGGTGCGGCTGGATTCCGGCCCCACGGTGGAGATCGACGCCTTCACCTGGGAACGCATCCGCTACGGCTGGGACGAGCCGGGCGGCCGCATCGAGGCGCAGGTGGTGGGCACCTACACCCAGCTGCCTCTGGCCCCCGCCTGGGCGCTGACCATGCACAAGGCGCAGGGCCTGACCCTCGACGACGTCCGCATCGACTTCGCCGACGGCGCCTTCGCCCCGGGACAGGCCTACGTGGCCCTGTCGCGGGCGCGCTCGCTGGAGGGCCTCTCGCTGGTGCGGGCGATCACCGGGCGGGATGTGCGGGTGGACCGGCGGGTGGCGGGATATATGGAGTGGTTCGAGCAGGGGTAAGGGGTGTTCGTCACTCTCCGCGTGGAGACCGCCCCACGCGGGGCGGCCGCCAGGCCCGAGACCTCGACCCTGACACCTCCGCCCCTACACCTCGGCCATGGCCCGCGTGCTCCAGGCGGCCTCAAGGGGCGGCGGCGTCCCGCCCCGCCCACCGCGCCCGCATGTAGTCCACCGCGAACGGCGCCATCTGCCCGGTGATGTCCGCCTCGGACTGCACCACCGCCACATCGGCGAGTTCCGGCCGCTCCTCCCGCGCCAGGAAGGCGCGGATGCGCGCCGCCAGCGCATCGGCCGGCGCGTCGAAGACCAGCCGGCCCGGAAGCGCCACCCGCGGCCCCTCGAAAATCCCGGTGAAGCCGGCGTCGCGAGCGATGTCGGCGGGCGAGAGGCCGGTCTCCTCCAGAAGCTCCCGCAGCATGGAAGCGTGCAGGTCCACCCGGCCGTCAGGCGTGATGTCGGAAGGGTCCGGCGTGCCGCCTGGGAAATAGGTGCGCCCGGCGGAAGCCGTGTGCGGCCCCATCACGCCCAGCACGAAGCCGCCGTCCGATCCCTCGATGGCGGCCAGGGCGAAGGCGTTGACGAGGCCCTGGTCGCGCCAGCCAGTGTCCCGCCAGAAGGTGAAGGCGGCGAAATCCGTCTGCCGGAAGCGGCCGGAAAGGCTGCCGCCGTGGAATGCGTAGTCGCGCAGGAGCAGGACCGGGCCGTTCCACAGATGCGGATTGCCGGCGGCGCGCCGGGCGAAATGGGCTTCGATCTCGGCGCGCCGCGGCGCCATCTCCGGCCATCCGCCCGGCTCGAAAACGAGATCCAGGTGATGGACCGGCGCGATGCGCCGATCCACGGGCCAGGAGATGCCCCAGCCGACACCCCAGCCGCCATCCGTCACGCCGCGGCGTCCGCCAGGGTCGGATAGTCCACATAGCCCTTGGCGCCGCCGCCATAGAGCGTGTCGCGATCGACCTCGTTGAGCGGCGCGCCCCGGCGCAGGCGCTCAACCAGGTCCGGATTGGAGATGAACGGCTTGCCGAAGGCGACGAGGTCCGCCTTGCCCTCGCCCACCGCCCTCTGCGCGAGGTCGAGGTCGTAGCCGTTGTTCACCATCCACGGGCCGGAGAAGCGCTTGCGCAGCTCCTCGAAGGAGAAGTCCGGCGCCACGTCGCGCGGGCCGCCGGTCGCGCCCTCCACCACGTGGATATAGAGCAGGTGCCGCTTCTCCAGCTCTTCCACCACATGGTTGAACAGCGCCTGCGGGTTGCTGTCGGAAACGCCGTTGGCCGGGGAAACCGGCGACAGGCGCAGGCCGGTGCGGCCGGCTCCGATCTCGGCGGTGATGGCGTCCACCACCTCCAGCAGGAAGCGCGCGCGGTTCTCGATGGAGCCGCCATATTGGTCGGTGCGGGTGTTGGAGCCGTCCTTGAGGAACTGGTCGATGAGGTAGCCGTTGGCGCCGTGGATCTCCACCCCGTCGAAGCCGGCCTTGATGGCGTTGGCGGCGGCGCGGCGATAGTCGGCGACGATGCCGGGGATCTCGGAAAGCTCCAGCGCGCGCGGCTGCGAGGTCTCGGCGAAGCCGTTGTTCACGTAGGTCTTGGTGTTGGCCACGATGGCCGAGGGCGCCACCGGCGCACCGCCGTTCGGCTGCAGGGAGACGTGGGAGACACGGCCCACGTGCCAGAGCTGGATGACGATGTGCCCGCCCTTGGCGTGGACCGCGTCGGTGACCTTTTTCCAGCCTTCCACCTGGGCGTCGGTATAGATGCCGGGCGTGTCCTGGTAGCCCTGGCCCTGCTGGGAAATCTGCGAGGCCTCGGTGATGAGCAGGCCGGCCTCGGCGCGCAGGCCGTAATATTTCGCGGCCAGCGGGCTGGGGACGAAGCCCTCGCCGGCACGGTTGCGGGTGAGGGGTGCCATGACGACGCGGTTGGGAAGCGTCATGGCGCCGAGGCGGAACGGGTCGAACAGTGACGGCGAGGTCTCGCTCATGGGGGATCCCTTCGGGAAGGCCGCGGCGGTACCCCGCCCGGCAGTGTGCAATGCAGCGGACATAGGCACGATCCCGCCATCGCCAAGTCCGCGGCGGGCCCAAAATGTCCCGATACCACGGCGCCGACGCTGAGTTCTCTCAATTCCACATATTGACGCGGCTCAGATGTGGAGCACGCCCTCGGCGACCACCACCGCCCCGCCGCCGATGGTGGCGCCCTGCACCTGCCCG
This sequence comes from Xanthobacter dioxanivorans, assembly GCF_016807805.1. Classification (NCBI taxonomy): domain Bacteria; kingdom Pseudomonadati; phylum Pseudomonadota; class Alphaproteobacteria; order Hyphomicrobiales; family Xanthobacteraceae; genus Xanthobacter; species Xanthobacter dioxanivorans. The sequence goes on from NZ_CP063362.1 coordinate 777,998, forward strand.
CCCTTCACCGTGAAGCCGAGATCGATGCGGCTCGGCCGGCCCATCTCGAAGCCCTGGTCGATGCGCACCTTGTGGTGGCCGTCCACCCGGTTCTCGGCGTCGAGCAGCACCCAGGGAAAGGCGGCGGCGGCGGCACCGGTGGCGGGGTCCTCCTCGGTGCCGAGGCCGGGGGAGAACATGCGGGCGCGGAAGTCGGCGTCGCCCTCCTCGTCCAGGGTATAGAGGTAGAGGGCCTCGCCGAAACCGCCCAGGGAGGCGATGAAGGCGGCCTCGTCCGGCCGGGCGCGAGCCAAAGCCGTGAGGTTGGCGAGCGGCACGAACAAAAACGGCACGCCGGCATTGGCCACCAGCGGCCGGTGGGCGTCGAAGCCGATGTCGCTCTCGTCGAGGCTCAGCGCCTCGGCGCAGGCGGCGCGGGAGATGTCCACGCTCTCCAGCTCGCCCTTGCGCGGCGCGGTGAACACCGCCGCCCCCTTGCGCGGGCCGGCGCCCTTGTCCGCGGGCTGGGTCGCCACCTCGCAGGTGATGGTGCCGATGGTCTCCTCGATCCTCAAGGTGCCCTTGGCGAGCTTGTCCTCCAGCGCCAGCAGCACCGCCGCGCCCACCGTGGGATGGCCGGCGAACGGCATCTCGTGGGCCACGGTGAAGATGCGGATGCGCGCGCGGTTGGCCGGATTCTTCGGCGGCAGCACGAACACCGTCTCGGAGACGTTGAACTCGCGGGTGATCTGCTGCATCGCCGCGTCGTCGAGGCCCTGGGCATCGAGCACGACGGCGAGCGGATTGCCCCCGAAGGGGCGGGAGGTGAACACGTCCAGGGTGACGTACCGGCGCGGCATGCAATCAGGTCTCGACGCTTGACGAAAGAGGACCCCGCGCCCCCGCGCACGGCTCCTTACATGGAAGCTGCCACAATTTTGCCTCAGATCACCGAGGCCGGAAAGAGCCGAGACGGGGTCACGAACTCCTCCTGGGCCTCCACCAGCAGCAATTCCCGAGACTGTGCTTTTTCGGTCCGCGCCAGCACCCCGTAAATGGAGGATGCCGCCGCGGAAATCGCCGCGCGCGTCGATCCGGTGCGCAGCACGTGGAAGAAGAAGAGGGCGGCGATGGCGTCGCCCGCCCCGTTCAGCGCCACGTCGAGCCGCGGCGTGCGCACCAGGAAGCGCCCGTCGGGACCCGAGGCGAGGAGGTCGATGCTGTCGGGCGGGGTCTCGCGCACATGCAGGCTGGTGACGAGGATCACCGCCGGTCCCGCCCGGTGCAGGAGGTCGCAAGCGGCGACCGCCTCCTCGAGGGTCGCGACGCTGCGCCCGGAGAGCAGCTCCAGCTCGAACTGGTTGGGGGTGATCACGTCCGCCGCCGGCACCGCGCGCTCGCGCATGAATTCGGGGATGCCCGGCCGCACGAAGATGCCGCGGCCCACGTCGCCGATCACCGGATCGCAGCAATAGGTGGCGTTGGCGTTCGCGCCCTTCACCCGCTCCACCGCGTCGAGGATGGCGGCGCCGATGTCGGCCGAGCCCATGTAGCCGGAGAGCACCCCGTCGCAGCGCGACAGCACGCCGCGCTCGGCGATGCCCTCCACCAGGTCGCCGATGGCGCCGGCCTCGAACACCTGCCCGCGCCAGGCGCCGTAGCCGGTGTGGTTGGAGAACTGCACCGTGTGGATCGGCCACACCTCCACCCCGAGCCGCTGCAGCGGGAAGACGGCGGAGGCGTTGCCCACATGCCCGTAGGCCACGTGGGACTGGATGGAGAGGAGGTTCATGGGACGGGTCCGCTGCGATCGGGGGCGCCGTGCGGTGGCGGCCAAGCGCCGGTTACTCCGCCGGCGCGCCCTGCTCAAATGGAATCTGTTGATCCCGGCCATGCATCGCCCTGATGTTTCGGCGAGAAACAGCAAGTGACCCGAGCCGGTGCCCCTGCGCTCTGGCCAAGGCGGGGGCGCCGGCCTATGCCGGGCCGGCCCCGTCCATCGTCCGAGCCCGCCCGTGCCCGCATCCCCATCACCCGCCGCCTTCGCCGCAGCGCCCTCCATGCGCCCCGCATCACGCGGGGCGGCCGGCCGCATGGCGCGGGTGCTTCTCCTCGCATTCCTGCCTTGCATCCTCCTGCCAGGCGCCTTCTTGCTAGGCACCTTCTTGCCGGGCGCCGCCGTGGCCGGGCCGGCGGGGCCGGCCTGCTATGCCCCGGCCGCCCTCGCGGCGCGGCCCGGCGAGGAGATCGTGCGCCCGCGCACGGGCGGGGCGGCCCAGCTGCCCGACATCCCCCTCGCCGCGCCCGCGCCGGTGCCGGCCGGGCTGCGTGGCTCCATCCGGCGGGTGGACCTGCCGGCCGGCGTGAAGCTGGTGGCCCTCACCTTCGACCTGTGCGAGGCCTCCGGCGAGACCTCCGGCTATGACGGGGCGATCGTGGACTTCCTGCGGGCGGAAGCCATCCCCGCCACCTTCTTCGCCGGCGGCAAGTGGATGATGAGCCACCCCGAGCGGGGTGACCAGCTCACCGCCGACCCGCAGTTCGAGATGGGCAACCACACCTGGTCCCACGCCAACCTCACCGTGCGCACCGGGGAAGCCATGCGCCGGCAGGTGGACGACGCCGACGTCGCCCTGGCGCTGCGCCGCCGCGATGTGGAGGCCAAGGGCTGCATGGTGCCGAAGCCCGCGCCCTCCGGCGCCATGTTCCGCTTTCCCTACGGCTCGTGCAGCGCCGAATCCCTGAACTACGTCAACGACACGGGGCACCTCGCCATCCAGTGGGACGTGGATTCGGGTGATCCGGCCTTCATCGGCGCCAGGGGCATGGCCGACGACATGCTGCGCTCCATCCGCCCCGGCTCCATCGTGCTCATGCACGCCAACGGGCGCGGCAAGCATACGGCGGAGGCGCTGAAGATCCTCGTCCCCGCCTTGCGCGCGAAGGGCTACCGATTCGCCACCGTGGGCCAGCTGCTGGCGGAGGGACGGCCGGTGATCGCGCCCACCTGCTATTCGCTCAAGCCCGGCGACACCCGCGTCTATGACGAGGCGGCGCGCACCGGCAAGCGCATCCTGCCGGTGCAGTAGGCGCAGCGGCGCGCCGCCGTTGCGCCGGCGCCGCGGCTTGCGCATGGTGGGCGCCCCCTGCCCCGAACTTGCCGAGCGTTCCGCAATGAGTCTCCTTTTCGCCCGCGACCTCGCCGCCGACATCCAGGCCGGGCGCACCACGCCCCGCGCCGTGATGGAGCAGGTCGCCGCCGCCATCGCGGACCGCGAAGGCGAGGTGCACGCCTTCGCCGCCCTCGACCTCGACGCGGCGTTCGAGGCGACCGGACTGGAGGGGCTCGCCGCCCGCCCCCTCGCCGGCCTGCCGGTGGGGATCAAGGACATCCTGGACACGCGGGACCTTCCCACCGCCTATGGCAGCCCCATCTATGCCGGCCACCGCCCGCGCACCGACGCCCCGGCCGTGGGCATGGTGCGCCGGGCCGGCGGCATCGTCGCGGGCAAGACGGTGACCACCGAGTTCGCCTTCCTGCAGCCCAGCGCCACGCGCAATCCGCGCCGCCTCACCCACACGCCGGGGGGCTCCTCGGCCGGATCGGCGGCGGCGGTGGCGGCGGGGATGCTGCCCGTGGCGCTGGGCACCCAGACCGCCGGCTCGGTGATCCGCCCCGCCGCCTTCTGCGGGGTGACCGGCTACAAGCCCACCTTCCGCCTGCTGCCGACGCTGGGCATGAAGACCTTTTCCTGGCATCTGGACACCGTCGGCCTGTTCGCCGCCCGGGTGCGCGACGCGGCCTTCGCCGCCGCCGCCATCAGCGGGCGCGATCTCGACATCGGCGCGACGCTGGCCGAGCGCCCCCGCCTCGCCATCGTGCGCACCGCCCGCGCCGGCGCCGCCTCGCCCGAGGCCCACGCGGCGCTGGAGACGGCCGCCCGCGCCGCCGAGGCCATGGGCGCCCGCATCTTCGACCTGGACCTGCCGGAGGAGCTGGAGGCGGCGGATGCCGCCCAGCCCACCATCCAGGATTTCGAGGCGGCGCTGGCCTTCGCCGACGAGCTCGATTTCGACCGCGCCCACCTCTCGCCCCTGTTCGCCGCGCATCTCGACGCGGCCCGGGCCATCCCGCCGGACACCTACGACCTCGCCCGGCGCACGGCGAAGCGGGCGCGCCAGAAGCTGGGCGACCTGTTCGGCGAGGTGGACGCCCTCCTCACCTTCTCCGCCCCCGGCCCGGCACCGGAGGGCTTTGCCACCACCGGATCGGCCATGTTCAACCGGCTGTGGACGCTGCTGGGCTGCCCCGCCATCAACGTCGCCGGCCTCAACGCGGCCGACGGCATGCCCGTGGGCGTGCAGGTGGTGGGCCGTTTCGGCCGCGACCGGCAGGCGCTGGCGGTGGGAAATCTGGTGGAAACCGCCATCTCGCGCTGAAATACATAATTTCAAAAGATTAGGCGTGCGTCGCAGCGTTGCCGTAACGCCCTGAGCCGAGAGTGATCACAGCAAATCCAGTCATGCACTGCAACAGACTGGCTCTGCGGCGCAGCACAACTTCCATCTTCCGGTATCCTGAGAGTTTGCTAAGGTTGATTGCGAGATCGACAGTGCGAGGAAACAGGTGACATTCGGCCATCTGCTCACCGTGATCGAGACCTGTGCCGCTTTTGCCTTCATCGGCGCGGTGCTGGTCGGCATGGTTTGACGCATCCGGCATTCACCGCCCGCCGGACCGAAGAACACAACAAAGTGTGGCCCGGTCGATCCGCGACGCCGGGGAGGTTCTCCTCCCCGGCGTCTCCGTTTCAGGCAGGCCTGTCGACACCACGCCGGTTTCAGGCGGGGCGTCACAATCGCCCCGCCACCGCGTGACGCCCGCATGACAAATACGCGCGGCATGCCGTCCCGGCAGCGGACGTCGGCGGTTGCCCGATCGTCACACGCCTGTTGCGCGCCGCCCTTATGGGGTTTGGGACGCGCAACGGAGCGACCCGATGCTGGTGATCGAGGGCCTCACCCGTCGCTTCGGCGACAAGGAGGCGGTGTCCCATGTCGATCTTGAGATCGGCGAGGGCGCCTTCATCGGCGTCATCGGCCGATCCGGCGCCGGCAAGTCCACGCTCCTGCGCATGATCAATCGCCTGCAGGATCCCTCCGCCGGGCGCATCCTCTACAACGGCCGCGACGTGACGGCGCTGAAGGGCCGGGCCCTGCGCGAATGGCGCGCCGAGGCGGCCATGATCTTCCAGCAGTTCAACCTGGTGGGGCGGCTCGACGTGCTCACCAACGTGCTCATGGGCCGCCTCGCCACCGTGCCGGCATGGCGCGCGCTGACCAAGAGCTGGCGCCCGGAGGACCGGGCCATCGCCCTCTCCGCCCTCGACCAGTTCGACATCGCCCCGCTCGCCGCCCAGCGCGCCGACAGCCTCTCCGGCGGCCAGCAGCAGCGCGTGGCCATCGCCCGCGCGCTCGCCCAGGAGCCGGCGCTGATCCTCGCCGACGAACCCATCGCCTCCCTCGACCCGCGCAACACCAAGATCGTCATGGATGCGCTTTTGCGCATCAACAAGCATTTCGGCATCACCGTGCTGTGCAACCTGCACTCCCTCGACCTCGCCCGGACCTATTGCGACCGCCTCGTCGGCATGGCGCAGGGCCGCGTGGTGTTCGACGGCGCGCCGCAGGCCCTCACCGAGCAGGTGGCCCACGACCTCTACGGCCTGGAGGCCGGCGAGGTGATGGACATGCCCGCGGCGGCAAAGCCCGCCTTCGGCTCGGCCATCCCCGAGGGCGCGGCGCTGGCCTGAAGGCCCGCGCGGCATCACGGCCCGCGATCGGCCGGCCGAACCCGTTCGTCTGCGTTTGAAGAACCGTCCGACAGGAGCCCAAGACATGCTGAACCGTCGCACCCTGATCGCGGCCGCCGCCGCGCTGGCCGTCTCTGCCGGCGGCGCCGCCGCGCAGGACTGGAAGGCGAAATATCCCGAGCTGACCTTCGCCATCATCCCGGCGGAGAACGCCTCGGGCGTGACCGAGCGCTTCGCCCCGCTCATGGACTATCTCTCCAAGCAGCTCGGCACCAAGGTGACCCTGCGCATCGCCAACGACTACGCGGCGGTGATCGAGGGCCAGCGCGCCGGCAACATCCACATCGCCTCCTACGGGCCGTCCTCCTTCGCCCGCGCCCTGATGACCGGCGCCAAGATCGAGGCTTTCGCCATCGAGGTGAACGCCGACGGCACCAAGGGCTATCACTCGGTGCTCTACGTGAAGGCCGACAGCCCCTACAAGTCCATCGAGGACCTGAAGGGCAAGAACCTGTGCCTGGTGGACCCCAACTCCACCTCCGGCAACAACGTGCCGCGCTTCTCCATGAACAAGATGGGCATCAAGCCGGACGAATACTTCGGCAAGGTGGTCTATGCCGGATCGCACGAGAACGCGGTCATCGCCGTGCAGCAGGGCACCTGCGACGCCGCCTTCAACTGGTGGAACGACGCGCAGGAATCCGCCCTGAAGCGCATGGAGCGCAAGGGGATGGCGAAGTACGACGACTATCGCATCGTCTTCAAGTCCGACCAGATCGTGAACTCGCCCTACGCCTATCTCGCCGACCTGCCGGCGGACCTGAAGGCGAAGATCCGCGATGCCTTCTTCTCCATCGAGAAGAACGACAAGACCGCATTCGACAAGATCTACGAAGGCAAGAGCCAGCTCTGGCAGCCGGTGGACAACGAATCCTACGTCGGCATCATCGAGCTGAATAAGTTCGTGGACGAGCTGCGCAAGAAGAAGTCCTGAGCTTCCTGCCATACGTCTCCCTCTCCCCTTGCGGCAGAGGGCCGGGGTGAGGGGTTGTCTCCATTTGCTCGGCTTGCCGAGGGGAAGGCAGCCTTCCCCCTCACCCCCAACCCCTCTCCCGCAAGGGGAGAGGGGAGACCCGACACCCGAGGCCCCCTTGTCCCACGCCATCACCCGCCTGCCCGACGAGCAGCTCGCGCCCATGATCGCCCGGTATGCGGCGGCGGTGCGCGAGCGGCGCCGGCACAGCCTCATCGCGGCGGCGGTGGTGGCGGTCTGCATCGTGCTGGCGGGGTGGATGGGCGAGGTGAGGCCCTCGGTCCTCATCGCCCATTCCGGCCGCCTCACCGACTATTTTTCCGCCATCGTCCCGACCCTGCGCTGGGACAGCCTCGGCGCCGACCTTGCCGAATGGTACTGGAACCTCGACGGCTGGCTCAAGCTGCTGCTCGACACCCTCCTCATCGCCTATCTCGGCACCCTGCTCGGCGGCATCGGCGCATTCCTCCTCTGCTTCCTCGCCAGCGCCAACCTGGTGAGGAACCCCTTCATCCGCCTCAGCGCCCGCCGCTTCCTCGAATTCTGCCGCACGGTGCCGGAGCTGGTCTTCGCCCTGCTGTTCGTCGTCGCCTTCGGCCTCGGGGCCATGCCGGGGGTGCTGGCGCTGGCCATCCACACCATGGGCTCGCTCGGCAAGCTGTTCGCCGAGGTGGTGGAGAACATCGACATGAAGCCGGTGGAGGGCGCCACCGCCGCCGGCGCCTCCTGGCCGCAGACGGTGCGCTTCGCCGTGGTGCCGCAGGTGGCCTCGAACTTCGCGTCCTACGGCCTGCTGCGCTTCGAGATCAACGTGCGCGAGGCCTCCATCATGGGCTTCGTCGGCGCCGGCGGCATCGGCCAGGACCTGGTGGAGGCGATCCGCAAGTTCTACTATTCCGACGTCTCGGCCATCCTGCTTTTGATCATCGCCACGGTGATGATTATCGACCTCGTCACCGAGCAGGTCCGCCACCGGCTCCTCGGCCTGGAGGGGCGGCGATGAACCGGGCGCGCATCACCCTGTCCGCCGAGGCGCGGGACCGCCTCGGCGCCGCCTATCCGCAGGTGCTTGCGCCCACCCGGCGGCGAGGCGCCCTGGCTTTTGCCGGCGTGCTCGTGGCCATCGCCGGCTTCGGCTTCTGGCGCCTCGGCTTCAGCCTGGAGCGCATCGGCTCCGGGATCGGCCAGCTCGCTCATTTCGTCACCTTGATGCTGCCGCCGAACCCGGGCACCCAGCTGCCGCTCTACATGCACGCGCTGGGCGAGACGCTGGCCATCGCCTTCCTCGGCACCCTCGGCGGCGCGCTGGTGGCGTTCCCGTTCGGCTTCCTCGCGGCGAAGAACGTGATCCCCAACGTGTTCGCCCATTTCGCGGTGCGCCGCTTCCTCGACGTGGTGCGCGGCATCGACAAGCTCATCTGGGCCCTGATTTATGTGACCGTGGTGGGGCTCGGCCCCTTCGCCGGCATTCTCGCCATCGCCACGGCGAGCGCCGGCGAGCTCGGCAAGCTGTTCTCCGAGGCGGTGGAGGCCCTCGACCGCAAGCCGGTGGAAGGCGTCACCGCCTCCGGCGGGTCGCCGGCCGAGGCGGTGCGCTTCGGCATGCTGCCGCAGGTGCTGCCCGTCCTGGCGAGCCAGCTGCTCTACTATTTCGAGTCCAACGCCCGCCAGTCCACCATCGTCGGCATCGTCGGCGCCGGCGGGCTGGGCCTCCACCTGGCCGAGCAGATCCGCGTGCTGGAATGGCAGAAGGTGTCGTTCCTCATCCTGATGATGCTGCTGATGGTGGCGGTGATCGACTTCATCTCCTCCCGCCTGCGCTTCGCCATCATCGGCCGCGCGCGGCTGGAGCCGTGAGGACGGCGCGCCCTTAGTAAAGAAGCGCGCGATAGCGCTCCACCATCGCCTCCTGGCTCTCCGCCTCGATGGTGGCGCCGGCGTCCGGCTTGGAGGCGATCTGGTCGCGCAGCATCTCGCCCATGGTGGGCAGCGCCGAGCGTTCCACCTGCGCCCGCGCATCCCACAGGCGCGAGCGCATGAAGGCCTTGGCGCAGTGGAGATAGGCCGCCTCCACCTCCACCCGCAGCACCGTGCGCGGCGCCTTCCCACCCACCGCGAAGCGGGCGAGGAGGTCGGCATCGTCGTGGATCGCGGCGCGGCCGTTGACGCGCAGGGTCTCGTCCACGCCGGGGATGAGGAAGAGCAGGCCGACCCGACCGGTGGCGAGGATGTTGGTGAGGGAATCCAGCCGGTTGTTGCCGGGCCGGTCGGGGATCAGGAGCTCGGCCCGGGTCGCCGCCACGAAGCCCGGCGTGTCGCCGCGCGGGGACACGTCGGTCGCGCCGGCGGCGTCGGCGGTGGCGATCAGCACGAAGGGGCTGAGCGAGATGAAATGCCGGCAGTGCGGGTCCAGCCAGCCGAGCTCCTTGTCGACGCTGCGCCCCGAGGGCTGGCCATAGAGGCGGCGCAGGGCGTCCGGGTCGGCGATGCGGGCCATGGGGCGATCCTCCGGTCTGCTTCTGTCGTTAGATACCGTGACCTGCCGGCGCCGGCTACGGCTGGAACACCAGCTGCACCCGGTCCGCGGCGAAGGCGGAGCGCCCCCATTGCAGCGGCGTGCCGGAAGGCTCCACGTCGAGCCGCTCCAGCACCAGCACCGCCCGGCCGGGGGCGAGCGACAGGATCTCCATCTCCCGCGCGTCGGCGGGGCGGGCGGTGACGCGCGTCTCGCGGCGGCGATAGTCGTCGATCCCCAGGGTGGCGAGCGCCCGGGTCAGCGAGCCGGTGGCGGCATAGACGAGGTCGAGGTCGCGGAAGCGCGCGTGCGGAAACCAGGCGCTGCCGAAGGAGATGGGCACGCCGTCCGCGTCGTGGGCGGTCTCGATGCGCAGGACGGGCGTGCCTTCGGGGATGGCCAGCTCGCGCGCCACGTCGGGGCAGGCGGCTTCCACCGAGGAGCCGAGGAAGCGGCCGAACGGCTCGCGCCCGCCGGCGGAGACGATCTCGGAGAAGCGGGTCCGCGCGCCGATGGGATAGCGCAGCGGCGGCTCCTTCACGAAGGTGCCGCGGCCGGCGGTGGCCTCGATGAGGCCCTGCTCGGCGATGTGGCCGAGCGCCCGGCGCAGGGTGTGGCGGTTCACCCCGAAGGTCTCGGCGAGCTCCGCCTCCACCGGCAGGCGGGCGCCGGGCTTGAGGCGCCCGGACAGGATGTCGTCCTCAAGCTTCTGGGCGATCTGCCGCCACAGGGTCACCCCGCTGCCCCGCGCCACCGGCTCGCGGCCGGCGGTGGACGGGTCCGTGGCCGGCGTCATCGGCTTGTGACCGTCTTCGGTCAGACTGCGCCGCGCTCCCGACATTTCTGCCTCCCTGGCGGCCTGACCGCCTTGCCTATTTGTATAGATTATTATACAAACTATGTCCAGCAAGGTGCCTCGGCCTCCGGGAGCGCCTTTTGAGCGTCCGCCTCGGCGGGCCAGAGCTTTCGAGGCATGCATGCTGCCTGACCCCCCGTTCCCAGCTCCCGATGTGCCCGCCGTGCCCCAGGCGGAGGGCGACGTGGCGGCGCGGCAGGCCATGATGGCCCTCTTCGCCCGCGCCACCCGCAAGGAGCTGGAGGGCGCGCTGGAGCGCTTCTCGCCGCTGCCGCGCCTGCGCAAGCTGCGTCCCTCCGAGGTCGGGCTGGTGATGGTGGAGGGACGCACCGGCGGCGACGGCGCCCCCTTCAACCTGGGCGAGACCACGGTGACGCGGGCCGCCGTGCGGGTGGAGGGGGGAGCCACCGGCACCGCCTACCTGCTCGGCCGCGCGCCGGAAAAGGCGGAGGCCGCCGCCATCCTCGATGCCCTGTGGCAGGACCCGGCCCTGCGCATCGCGGTGGAGGACGCGCTCGCCCCGGTGCGCCGCCGCCTCGCCGCCGAGGCGGCCCAGGCCGCCGCGGACACCGAGGCGACGAAGGTCGACTTCTTCACCATGACGCGGGGCGAAGACTGATGGCCGCCCCCGCCCTCGCCGTCGGCTTCGCCGATCCGGTGCACGACGCCCAGCGCACCTTCGCCGCCCTCATGCGGGCCATGGCCGAGCCGGGCCTTGCCGTGCCGCTCGCAAGCGATCTCGAGCCGCCCGCGCCGCTCTCCCCGGAGATGGCGGCCGTGGCCCTCGCCTTGCTGGATTACGAGACGCCGGTCTTCCTCGACCCGGCGCTCGCCGCCGCCCCGGGGGTGGCGCCGTTCCTGCGCTTCCACACCGGCGCGCCGGTGGTGTCCGATCCCGCCGGCGCGCGCTTCGCCCTCCTGGCCGACGCCGCGGCGCTGCCGGACTTCGCCGGCTTTGCCCGGGGCGAGCCCGATTATCCCGACCGCTCGGCCACCCTCGTGGTCCAGGTGGCGGCGATGGGGCCGGGACCGCCGCTGCTGGAAGGCCCCGGCATCAACGGCCGGCGCGGCTTCTCGGCGACGCCGCTGCCGGCGGATTTCGCCGCGCGCCTCGCCGCCAACCGGGCGCTCTATCCGCTCGGCGTCGATCTCGTCCTGTGCGCGCCCGGCGCCGTCGCCGGCCTGCCACGCACCGTTTCGCCCCGTCTGTCGGCCTCGGAGGACTGATCCATGTATGTGGCGGTAAAAGGCGGCGAGACAGCCATCCGCAACGCCCACGCGCTGATGGCGCGGCGCCGGCGCGGCGACCCCGCGGTGCCGGAGATCGGGCTCGACCAGATCGCCGGGCAGCTCGGCCTTGCCGTGGACCGGGTGATGGCCGAGGGCTCGCTCTATGACCGGGAGCTGGCGGCGCTGGCCATCAAGCAGGCGCGGGGCGACCTCATCGAGGCCGTCTTCCTCGCCCGCGCCTTCCGCACCACCTTGCCCCGCTTCGGCGCCTCGGTGCCGGTGGATACCGGGGCCATGCGCATCCACCGGCGCATCTCCGCCACCTTCAAGGACCTGCCCGGCGGGCAGGTGCTCGGGCCCACCTTCGACTATACCCACCGCCTGCTGGACGAGCGGCTGGCCACGCAGGCGGGCGATGCATCTCGCCATTCCGCCGCGCACCCGCTTCGAGGATCGGGCGCTCTCCCCTCTCCCCTTGCGGGAGAGGGTGCCGAGCGGAGCGAGGCGGGTGAGGGGGCTGGCGCCATTTGCCCGGATGGTCTCCGGTCCAATCCGCCGGTGCCTCCGCTCACCCCCAGCCCCTCTCCCGCGAGGGGAGAGGGGGGAGGCTCCGTGGACTGTGCCTCCCCCGCCAGCCCCATGCCCCGCGTCACCGACCTGCTCGGGGATGAGGGCCTCATCGAGGCCTCGCCCGCCGATGACGGCGAGCCGCCGCGCGATCTCACCCGCGAGCCCCTCGCCTTTCCCGCCGACCGGCCCCTGCGGCTGCAGGCGCTGGCGCGGGGCGACGAGGGCTTCCTCTTGTCGCTGGGCTATTCCACCCAGCGCGGCTATGCCCGCACCCACCCCTTCGTCGGCGAGATCCGATTCGGCGAGGTGCAGGTGAGCCTGTTCGTGGAAGAGCTGGGCTTTGCCGTGCCGCTGGGCGAGATCGCCGTCACCGAGTGCCAGAGCGTGAACCAGTTCAAGGGCTCGGCCACCCAGCCGCCGCAGTTCACCCGTGGCTACGGCCTCGTCTTCGGCCAGTGCGAGCGCAAGGCCATGTCCATGGCGCTGGTGGACCGGGCGCTGCGCTTCAAGGAGCTGGGCGAGGAGAAGACCGCGCCGGCGCAGGACGAGGAATTCGTCCTCTCCCATTGCGACAACGTGCAGGCCACCGGCTTCGTCGAGCACCTGAAGCTGCCCCATTACGTGGACTTCCAGGCCGAGCTGGATCTCATCCGCCGCATGCGCGCGGAGCACGCGGACCAGGCAGAGCCGGCGGACACGCGCGAGGACGACGCGCCCGACGCCCGCAAGGAGGCCGCCGAATGACCGCGACCGCCCGCGCCTCCTCATCCGGCATGCCCGCCATCACCTACAATTTCGCCTATCTCGACGAGCAGACGAAGCGGATGATCCGCCGGGCCATCCTAAAGGCCATCGCCATCCCCGGCTACCAGGTGCCCTTCGCCAGCCGCGAGATGCCCATGCCCTACGGCTGGGGCACGGGGGCGTGCAGGTGACCGCCTCCATCCTCGGCGCCGACGACGTGCTCAAGGTGATCGACCAGGGCTCGGACGACACCACCAACGCGGTGGCCATCCGCAGCTTCTTCGAGACCACGGCGGGGTCGCCACCACCACGCGCACGCAGGACGCCACCATCATCCAGACCCGCCACCGCATCCCCGAGACGCCTCTCGCCGAAGGCCAGGTCATCGTCTACCAGGTCCCCATCCCCGAGCCGCTGCGCTACCTGGAGCCGCGCGAGACCGAGACCCGGCGCCTGCATGCCCTGGCCGACTACGGCCTGATGCAGGTGAAGCTCTACGAGGACATCGCCCGCCACGGCCACATCGCCACAACCTACGCCTATCCGGTGAAGGTGGAGGGCCGCTACGTGATGGACCCCTCGCCGATCCCCAAGTTCGACAACCCGAAGATGAACGACAGCCCGGCGCTGCAATTGTTCGGGGCGGGGCGCGAGAAGCGCATCTATGCCATCCCGCCCTTCACCCGCGTCGTCTCGCTGGACTTCGAGGACCATCCCTTCGAGGTGCAGGCGTTCAAGGCCCCCTGCGCCCTGTGCGGCGCGAGTGGGGTCTATCTCGACGAGGTGATCCTCGACGATCGCGGCTCGCGAATGTTCGTGTGCTCCGACACCGACCATTGCGCCACCCGGCAGGCGGACGGGCACACCGGCACCATGAGCGCGCCCTATGCCGGGGCGGCCCCCTCGACCAGCACCGCCGCGCCCCCTCTCCCCTCGCGGGAGAGGGATGGGGTGAGGGGGTGTTCGGACCAGCCGGGAACCGCCGGCCGCGCCGGCACCGCCGCCCCCCTCACCCCCGGCCCCTCGGGAGAGGGGAGGCCGCTGTCTCCCGGAGACGCGCCATGAGCGACGCCCCTCTCCTCGTCGCCGAGGGCCTCGGCAAATATTACGGCACGCGGCTCGGCTGCCGGGACGTGGACCTCACCCTCCACGCGGGCGAGGTGCTCGCCATCGTCGGCGAGAGCGGCTCCGGCAAGTCCACGCTTCTGGGCCTCTTGTCCACCGAGCTTGCCCCCAGCGCCGGGCGCGTCGCCTACCGCATGCGGGACGGCGAAATGCGCGACCTCGCCGACCTCACCGAGGCCGAGCGGCGGCTGCTGCTGCGCACCGACTGGGGCTTCGTGCGCCAGCATGCGGAGCAGGGCCTGCGCATGGCGGTCTCGGCCGGCGGCAACGTGGGCGAGCGCCTCATGGCGGTCGGCTGGCGCCACTACGGCGGCATCCGGCAGGAGGCGGCCGACTGGCTCGCCCGCGTCGAGATCGCCACCGAGCGCATGGACGACGACCCGCGCACCTTCTCCGGCGGCATGCGCCAGCGCCTGCAGATCGCCCGCAACCTCGTCACCCGGCCGCGCCTCGTCTTCATGGACGAGCCGACCTCCGGCCTCGACGTGTCGGTGCAGGCGCGCCTGCTCGACCTCATCCGCCAGCTGGTGGAGGAATTCGGCCTCGCCGTGGTCATCGTCACCCACGACCTCGCGGTGGCGCGGCTTCTGTCCCACCGCATGATGGTGATGAAGGCCGGCCGCGTGATCGAGGAGGGCCTCACCGACCAGGTGCTCGACGACCCGCGCGAGCCCTACACCCAGCTCCTCGTCTCCTCGGTGCTCGCCGCATGATGACCGATCCTCCTCCCGTGTCCCCGCCAAGTGCAGCGCCAGCCCCGCTGGCGCGGAACGCGAGCCGGGACCCAGCGCCACAGGCCGCCGCAGGCGCTTCCATCCAGAAGCGCGCAGCGCTTCTGCCTGCTGCGCAGGAGTCTTGCGCCGGATCCCGGCTCGGCGCTCCGGCCGCGCCGTCGCTGGGCCGGGACACGAACGGTGAGAGCGCCCCCTACCCCCCCTCCTCGTCGTCGAGGACCTCGCCAAGAGCTTCACCCTGCACCTGCAGGGCGGGGTGCGCCTGCCGGTGGTCGCGTCCGTGTCGTTCGAGGTGCGGGCCGGCGAATGCGTCGCCCTGGGCGGGCCGTCGGGGGCGGGGAAAAGCTCCATCCTCAAGATGGTGTTCGGCAATTACCGCATCGACGCCGGCTCCGTGCGGGTCGCCGACGCCGACGGCCTCGAGGAGATCGCCGGCGCCGACCCGCGGCTGATGCTGCGCCTGCGGCGCACGCGCATCGGCTATGTGAGCCAGTTCCTGCGCGTCATCCCGCGCGTGTCGGCCCTCGACGTGGTGGCCGCGCCCCTGCGCGCCGAGGGGATGGACACCGACCAGGCCAAGGCCCGCGCCGGCGCGCTGCTCGCCCGGCTGAACCTGCCGGAGCGGCTGTGGTCGCTGCCCCCGGCCACCTTCTCCGGCGGTGAGCAGCAGCGGGTGAACGTGGCCCGCGGCTTCATCGGCAGCCAGCCGCTCCTGCTGCTGGACGAGCCCACCGCATCCCTCGACGCCGCCAACCGGGCGGTGGTCATCGATCTCATCGCCCGCAAGAAGGCGCAGGGCTGCGGCCTGCTCGGCATCTTCCACGACGCCGAGATGCGCGAGGCCGTGGCCGACCGGGTGGTGGACGTCACCCGCTTTGCCGCCTGAGGCGCAGAAGGACAGGACATGACCGAACAGCACTTCGCCAATGCCCGCCTCGTCCTCGCCGAGGAGGTGGTCACCGGCCACGTGAGCGTCAGGGATGGCCGCATCGCCGCCATCGGCACCGGGGCCGTGCCCGCCGGCGCGGAGGATATGGGGGGCGACTATCTCCTGCCCGGCCTGGTGGAGCTGCACACCGACCATGTGGAGGGCCACCTCCACCCCCGGCCCAAGGTGCGCTGGAACCCGCTCGCCGCCGTCCTCGCCCACGACGCGCAGATCGCCGCCTCGGGCATCACCACCGTGTTCGATTCCTTGCGGGTGTGGCCCGACAGGAAGGCCGTGGGCATGGACGGCGACGCCCCCGTGCTCATCGGCGCCCTGAAGGAGGCTCGCGCGGCGGGCACGCTGCGCGCCGACCACCTGCTGCACCTGCGCTGCGAGGTGCCCACCGACACGGTAGTGGAGGATGCCGAGGCGATCCTGGCGACCACCGGCGTGCAGCTGATCTCCCTCATGGACCACACGCCCGGCCAGCGGCAGTTTGCCAGCGTGGAGCAGTTCCGCTCCTATTACATGAAGAAGAGCGCCATCAGCGCCGAGGAAATGGACGTGATCGTCGCCGCCCGGCTCGATTTCCACGACCGCTTCGCCCGCGAGAACCGCGCCGGGCTGGTGGCGCTGGCCCACGCCCATGGCTGCGTGGTGGCGAGCCACGACGACGCCACCCCCGAGCACGTGGCGGAAGCCATCGGCGACGGGGTCGCCATCGCCGAATTCCCCACCACCCAGGAAGCCGCCCGGCTCTCCCACGAGGCCGGCATCCGCGTGCTCATGGGCGCGCCGAACCTGGTGCGCGGCGGCTCCCACACCGGCAACGTCTCCGCCGAGGCGCTGGCGCGAGCCGGGCTGCTCGACATCCTCTCCTCCGACTACGTGCCCTCCAGCCTGCTGTGGGCGGCCTTCGACCTCGCCCGCCGCGTGCCGCCCATCGGCCTTCCGCGGGCGGTGCGCATGGTCACCAAGACGCCGGCCGAGGTGGCGGGACTTTTCGACCGCGGCGAGATCGCCGAAGGCCGGCGCGCCGATCTGGTGCGCGTGACGCTGGCCGGCGACATGCCGGTGGCGCGGGCGGTCTGGCGGCAGGGGCTGCGGGTCGCATGAAGCCGGCGCCGCTCGGGCCGGGAACCCTGCTGCTGGTGGTGGGCCCCTCCGGCGCCGGCAAGGACACGCTGATCGACCTCGCCCGCGCCCGCTTCGCCGGCGACGGCCGGGTGCTGTTCGCCCGCCGCCTCGTCACCCGACCGCCGGGCGCGGGGGAGGCCCACGGCACGCTTTCGGATGCGGCGTTCGAGACCTTGCGCGCCCAGGGGCGCTTCCCGCTCCATTGGCGCGCCCACGGACTCAGCTACGCGCTGGGACCGGAGGTGGCGGAGGTGATCGCCGCGGGGGGCGTGGTGGTGGCCAACGGCTCGCGCGCCACCCTGCCGGAGGCGCGGGCGCGCTTCACCCGGGTGCGGGTGGTGGAGGTGACGGTCCCGGTGGCGGTGCGCGCCGCCCGCCTCGCCGCGCGCGGTCGCGAAAGCGCGGCCGACATCAAGGAACGCCTGCTGCGCAGCCCCGAGGTGGACGTGGCGCCGGACCTCGTGATCGAGAATGTGGGATCGCCCGCCGAGGGCGGCGCGCAGCTGGGCGGCTTCATCGCGGAAGAGCTGGCGATGGTGGGATGAGGGGGTGACGCTCGCCGTCACCCTCCGGCGTGGCCTCAGGGTTCACGCCACGGCCCCGCGCGGTGCCCGGAACCTCAAGCAGTCCGCCGGTCACGCCGGGACGGCGACAGCGTCACGCGCAGGTATTGGAATGGCGAAGGCCGGCGGGACGCGCCGCTATTGCCGGTAATGCTGGATGCGCGTGGTGCGCAGGCCCGGCAGTCCGTGGCGGTCGATGGACGACTGCCAGGAGAGGAATTCGTCCACCGTGAGGGTGTAGCGCTTGCACGCCTCCTCCAGGGAGAGCAGCCCGCCGCGCACCGCCGCCACCACCTCCGCCTTGCGGCGGATCACCCAGCGCCGCGTATCCGGCGGCGGGAGGTCGGCAATGGTGAGGGGTCCCCCGTCAGGGCCGATCACATATTTCACCCTCGGCCGATAGGCATCGGTCATCGCTACGCACCCGTTACTCACACCAATGCAAGACAAGGTGGCGGATGGCGATGAATATTTCGCTAAAGTACCAGAAAAACAGGATATTTACTTGTATTAACGCGACGTGAACAGCACGTTTTTGAAAAGTAAATGACAGCGACTATTTTTCGCAAAATGCGAATGCGGTAAGATTTGAGGAGGAATTGGGGAAGGGACGGCGAAGACCCTGAGGGCGAGGCCCCTCTCGTGTCCCGGCCGACTGCGGCGCAGCGGAAGGAGAGCCGGGATCCAGCGCAAGGAGCCTCGCGCAGCGGGCAATATCCGGCGGTGGCAGGTTCAAGGCGGCGCCTGCGGCGGCCTCTCGCGCTGGGCCCCGGCTCGCATTCCGCTGCGCTACATGCGTCCGGGGCACGCGGGTGGCGAGGGGCCTCTCAACCGTCAGGACCGGAGCGGCCGCACGGCGACGGCCCAAAAAGACCGCCGGCCACCCGGTCGGCCTACCCGGCGATGCGGTCGAAATCGGCGATGCCGCGGGTGGCGGCGCGGATCTCGTCCAGCAGCTTCAGCCGGTTCTCGCGCAGGGCCGGATCGGGATCGTTCACCGTCACCGCCTCGAAGAAGGCATCCACCGGCCCGCGCAGGTCGGACAGGGCGGTCATGGCAGCCGCGAAGTCCTCCGCCTGCACGGCGGCGGCCACCCGGTGCTTCACCGTGTCGATGGCGTCGGCGAGGCGCTCCTCGGCCGGCTCCTTCAGCAAGGCGGCGCTGGTGGGGCCGGCATAGGCCTTGCCGTCCTTTTTCTCCTCGATGCGCAGGATGTTCACCGCGCGGCGATAGCCGGCGAGCAGGGTGCGCCCGTCCTCGGTATCGAGGAAGCGGCCCAGCGCCTCCACCCGGCGGACCACGAGGAGAAGGTCGTCCTGGCCTTCGAGGGCGAAGACGGCATCCACGAGGTCATGCCGCGCGCCGCGCTCGCGCAGGTGGACCTTCAGGCGGTCGGCGAAGAAGGAGAGGAGGTCGTCGGCAAGTTCATTCGCGCGGAAACGCTTATGCTCTTCCACCAGCGGCTGAGCATCCACATTACTCATCGGATAGTCGGAAACTGAAGTTACCAGGATTCGGGCCCCGAACTTGATGTTAAGGACGGTCTGGCCGCCAACGCTGACGTCAGCCGTCATTCCGTCGAAAAACCGGGCTCGTAGTACTTCGTGCAACCGCAGCCTGATCTCATTCTCCAGCACGATCCTGATCACCCCCAGCGCCGCCCGCCGCAGCGCATAGGGGTCCTTCGACCCCGTGGGCTTCTCATCGATCGCCCAGAAGCCCACCAGCGTGTCGATCTTGTCCGCCAGCGCCACCGCCACGGACACCGGCGCGGTGGGGACGCGGTCGCCGGGGCCCTGCGGCTTGTAATGCTCCTCGCAGGCGGCGGCGACCTCGCCGGCCATGCCTTCGCCCTGCGCGTAATAGCGGCCCATGAGGCCCTGAAGCTCGGGGAACTCGCCCACCACCTCGGTGAGCAGGTCCGCCTTGCAGATCAGCGCCGCCTCCTCGGCCAGAGCCGGCGCGGCGCCGACCTTGGGCGCCAGTTCCACGGCGAGGCGGCGAATCCGCTCGATGCGCTCGGCCTGGGAGCCCAGCTTCTCGTGGAAGGTGATGCTTTGGAACTTGGGCATGCGGCTTTCCAGGCCGTTCACCCGGTCCGTGTCCCAGAAGAATTTCGCATCCGACAGGCGGGCGCGGATGACCCGGCCGTTGCCGGCGACGATGGCCGCCCCGCCGTCGGACGCCAGAAGGTTGGAGACGAGCAGGAAGCGGTTGGCGAGGCGCCCGCTCGATGGGTCCTTCAGCACGAAGCACTTCTGGTTGGCTCGGATGGTGGCGCGGATGACCTCGTCGGGAATGTCGAGGAAGCGTTCCTCGAACGATCCCATGAGCACCACCGGCCATTCCACCAGGCCCGCCACCTCGTCCAAGAGCCCCTCGTCCTCCACCAGCTCCAGGCCGGCGGCGAGCGCGAGGTCGCGGGCGTCGGCGAGGATGATGTCCTTGCGGCGGTCGCGGTCGGCCACCACCTTGGCGGCGTCGAGCTTCGCCATCCAGTCGTCGAGCCGCTTCACCGTGAACGGCTCGGGCGCCATGAAGCGGTGGCCGCGGGTGACGTTGGAGGCCGTGATGCCGTCCACCTCGAACGGCACCACCTCCGGCTCGTCCCCCTCCGCCCCGAAGGTGCAGAGGATGGAATGCAGCGGGCGCACCCACCTGAGGCTGCCCGAACCCCAGCGCATGGATTTCGGCCAGGGGAAGCCGCGGATGATGGCCGGCACGATCTCAGCGATCACCTCGGGGGTGGAGCGGCCGGGCTTTTCCACCACGGCCACGTAGAAGTCGCCCTTCTTGGGATCCGACTGGATGGTGGCCTGGTCCAGCGAGGCGAGGCCGGCGCTTTTCAGGAAGCCGGCCACGGCGGCCTCGGGGGCGCCCACGCGGGGGCCCTTCTTCTCCTCCCGCTGGTCCGCCTGCCGGCCGGGCAGGCCGTGCACCGCCAGCGCCAGCCGGCGCGGCGTCACGAAGGCCTTGGCGCCCTCATAGAGCAGGCCGCGCTCCACCAAGGCGTCGGTGACGAGCTTCTTCAGCGCGTCGGCCGCCTGGGCCTGCATGCGGGCGGGGATTTCCTCGGAGAACAGTTCAATGAGAAGGTCGGGCATGGGCGTGATCAATACCGGAGATGACGTTGAGGATGTCGCGGGCGACGAAATACCGTGGATTGCTGGTGCCGCTCATCTCTTGCAAGACGCCGGCATCGACTAGATGCCGAACGTTCTTCTGGGCAGCGGGATAGGTCACGCCCAGATGCTCGGCGATCTGGGGAATGCTCAGGATGGGGGTCTGGAACAGGAGGTCCACGATGCCGAGAAGGTTTGCCGAGCGGCCGGCTTGCTGGAGACGGGAGCGGTAATCCTGCTCGACCGCCAGCAGGCGGTCTGCGGTGGTGCAGGCCGAGCGCGCGGCTTGCGCCACCATCTCGAGGAAGAAGCTGATCCACCCGGCCCAATCGCCAGCTTTCGAGACGGCATACATGCGGTCGATATATTCGTCCTTCCGACCTTCCAGCACCGGGCTGAGATACAAGATGGGGTGTCGCATCACCCCGGAGCTGACGAGGTGGAGCGTGATGAGCATCCGCCCGACGCGGCCGTTGCCGTCGGAGAAGGGATGGATGGTCTCGAACTGGTAGTGGATCAGCGCAGCGTCGATGAGCGGATGGAGGCCTTGCCTGTCTTCTCGATGCAGGAAGCACTCCAGATCGTCCAGGCACGCGAGGGCTTGCGCGCGTGGCGGCGGGATGAAGCGGGCCTTCTCGATCTCGTAGGCGCCGATGAAGTTCTGGTGCTGCTTGAACTCGCCGGCGCGCGCGGCAGTCCCCCGGTGCCGGGCCACCCCGCTGAGAAGCTGGGCGTGGGCCTGCCGTAGGGTGCGGAGCGAAAGCGGAATTTCGGCGAGGCTCGCAATGGCCTCGCTCAGCGCCAGACGGTAGTTCAGCACTTCCTGCGTGTCGGCCGCGCGGACCGGAGCGTCGGCACCGGCTTCCACCAGAAGAAGGTCGTCCAGCGTGGTGTAGGTGCCCTCCATGCTGGACGAGGTGAGAGCCTCCTGGGCTTGCAGCGGACGGATGAGAAGATAGGGATTGCGCATGAGGCGGCCCAGGCCGTTCAGCTCTCCCACCGCCGCGGCGGCTTCCGCAAGCGGAGTGTTCAGGTCCGCTAGAAGTCCGGGGGCGAGCGCGGGCGGCAGCGGGTTGGGTACGAAAGCGTATTGCCCGCGCTCCGTAAGAACGAGGGTTCCGCTCGGCGAATCCTCGAAGTCCGCTTTCTTCATTCGTTTAATCCGGTGGACGAGGTTTATACCAAACCGGCGATTTGGTATAAACCGTTCGGCCCAAATTCACATAGGGTATAAACAGCCCTTCAGCCGATCGGCACAGCGGCCGCCCCGCCCGCCGCCGTCTTCAGCCAGGCGGCGCCGCAGGCCTTGGCCAGCTCGCGCACGCGCAGGATGTAGCTCTGCCGCTCGGTGACCGAGATCACCCCGCGCGCGTCCAAGAGGTTGAAGACGTGGGACGCCTTGATGCACTGGTCGTAGGCCGGCAGCACCATCTCGTGCTTTTCGCCCTTGTCGCCGAAGGCGAGGTATTTGTGGCAGGCGGCCTCGGCCATGCGGAACTGTTCGAGCAGCATCTGGGTGTCCGCCGCCTCGAAATTGTGCCGGGAATATTCCTGCTCGGCCTGCAGGAAGACGTCGCCGTAGCTGGTCTTCTGCGCCCCCTCGCGGCCGTTGAAGTTGAGGTCGTAGACGTTCTCGACCCCCTGCACATACATGGCGAGCCGCTCCAGCCCGTAGGTGAGCTCGCCGGAGACGGGGACGCACTCGACGCCGGCCACCTGCTGGAAGTAGGTGAACTGCGACACCTCCATGCCGTCGCACCAGCATTCCCAGCCGAGGCCCCAGGCGCCCAGCGTCGGGCTCTCCCAGTCGTCCTCCACGAAGCGCACGTCGTGGAGCTTGAGGTCGATGCCGATGGCCTCCAGCGACTTCAGGTAGAGCTCCTGCAGGTTGTCCGGCGAGGGCTTCAGGATCACCTGGAACTGGTAATAGTGCTGCAGCCGGTTGGGGTTCTCGCCGTAGCGCCCGTCCTTGGGGCGGCGCGAGGGCTGCACGTAGGCGGCCTTCCACGGCTTCGGCCCCAGCGCCCGCAGGGTGGTGGCGGGATGGAAGGTGCCGGCGCCCACCTCCATGTCGTAGGGCTGGAGGATGACGCAGCCCTGGTCCGCCCAGAAGCGCTGGAGGGTCAGCAGCAGGGCCTGGAAGGAGCGGTCGGGCCGCATGTGCGCCGGCAGGGAAGTGTCGATCATCGAAAGCTCGCTGGAACTGGTACCGCGCGGACAGGCCGGCATGCCCCGCGCGCCACGGCGCAGACGGAACGGCGCGACCGGCCCGGCCACGGCGGGCGGACACTAGTGCGCGATCGGTTTGGAGGGAAGCGCCATCGCCGGCCGGCCACCGGTGAAACGCCGTCCGGCAGCGGTTGCCCCCCCGCGCAGGCGCCCGGAATGCGGGCGGCGACGCGGCAGGCCAGCCGCGAGCGCAGCCCCCATCCGCCCCGGTCGAAATGAACCAGAACGTCCGGGCGTCGTTGTCTCTGCATCCCAGCCACATACGAGGAGACCCACGATGAAGGCTCTGAAATTTGCTGCCCCGGCCCTTGCCGCGGCCATGTTCGCGCTCTCCGGCGGCGCGGTGTCGGCCCAGAGCGGCACGGCGCCGGCGCCCAACACCCACAGCGGTCCCGCCCAGGAGGGTGGCCGCACCCAGGCGACGCCGGGCTACAATGGCGGCAACGCCGTGGACACCACCGGCACGCGACCGAACGTGGGGCCGGGCACCGCCGCCGGCCCCAACACCCAGGCCGGCCCGGCCCAGGAGGGCGGCCGCACCCAGGCGAGCCCCGGCTACAGCAGCAGCGGCGATACCCCCACGATGGACACCACCGGCTCGATCACGCCGCGCTCGGGCATCCAGGCCGGACCGAACACCCACCAGGGGCCGGCCCAGGAGGGCGGTCGCACCCAGGCAACCCCCGGCCCGAGCCGCTGACCGATCGCTTCAAGAAAAAGGCCCCGGAGCAGCGCTCCGGGGCCTTGCGTCATGGGCGGCCAGCCGGCGTCAGCCGCGGCTGCGGGCGCGGATCATGAAGTTGTCGTAGGTGTATTCCGCGATCTGCCACCACTGGTAAGCGGGGCCGCGATACGCCTTCATGTCCTCGTAGATCTTCTTGAAATCGGGGTTCTTGGCGCCGATTTCCTCGTAGAGGGCGGAGGATTCCTTGTAGGCGGCGTCCATCACGTCGTCGGGATAGCGGCGCAGCTGTGTGCCGGCCTTCACCAGGTTCTCGATGGCCGGCGGATTCTTGTAGTCGTAGCTCGCCAGCATGCTCTCGTTGGCCCGCGCCGCGGCGGTGACGAGCGCCGCGCGGTAGGCCTTGGGCAGCTCGGCCAGCTTCTCGTCATTGACGAAGAAGTTGAGGGCGGCGCAGCCCTCCCACCAGCCGGGGAAGTAATAATACTGGGCCACCTTGTAGAGGCCGAGCTTCTCGTCGTCATAGGGGCCGACCCATTCGGCGGCGTCGATGGTGCCCTTTTCCAGGGCCGGGTAGATGTCGCCGCCGGCGAGCTGCTGCGGCACCACGCCGAGCCGCGCCAGCACCTGGCCGCCCATGCCGGCGATGCGCATCTTCAGGCCCTTGAGGTCGGCGACCGACTTGATCTCCTTGCGGAACCAGCCGCCCATCTGGCCGCCGGTATTGCCGCCGGGCAGCATCACCACGCCGTATTTCTTGTAGAATTCGTTGAGCAGGGTAAGGCCGCTCCCGAACTGGAACCAGGCATTCATCATGCGGGTGTTGAGCCCGAACGGCACAGCGGTGCCGAGGGCGAAGGTGGGGTCCTTGCCCACATAGTAATAGGAGGCGGAGTGGCACATCTCCACCGTCTTGTTCTGCGTGGCGTCGAGCGCCTGCAGGCCGGGGACGATCTCGCCCGCCGCGAACATCTGGATCTGGAACTTGCCGTCGGTGATCTCGGCCACGGAGCGGGCCATGAGCTCGCCGGCGCCGAAGATGGTGTCGAGGGACTTCGGGAAGGACGAGGTGCAGCGCCACTTCACTTCCGGTGACGACTGGGCGATGGCCGGCATGGCGACGGCGGCGGAAGCGGCGACACCCGCGCCGGCGGCGGTCAGGAAATCACGGCGTTTCATGGAAGAGGCTCCCTAGGACGACTTCGAACGCGGCCCTGCTGCTGGCGGCGGGCCATCGTTGGTCTTCTTCTAGAGGGCGCCGTAGCGGTATGGAAGCGTGTTTGCATCGCAAAAATGATGCGGCGGAACCCTTAAAGTTCCCGGGCGCGGCGGCAAACGAAATTTCCTTGCGCCGCGCCCCGGTTGCGCCGGTCACTCGATCACAATCCGGGGAGCCTGCCGGCTGGAGGCGGTCACCCGCTCCAGCGCGGCCTTCACCCCCTGCGCCACATGGCGATAGGCGGCGGCCTGCGGGCTGTCGGGGTCGGAGACGACGATGGGAAGCCCGGCGTCCGACATCTCGCGGATGCGCATGTGGAGCGGGATCTCGCCGAGGAAGGGCACGCCCATCTTGTCGGCTTCCGCGTGGGCGCCGCCATGGCCGAAGATGTCCGAGCGGCCGCCGCAATGCGGGCAGATGAAGTGGGACATGTTCTCCACCACGCCGAGGATGGGCACGTTGACCCGCTCGAACATGGCCACCCCGCGCCGCGCGTCGATGAGGGCGAGGTCCTGCGGCGTGGAGACGATGACCGCGCCGGCGAGGTTCACCTGCTGGGCCATGGTGAGCTGGGCGTCGCCGGTGCCGGGGGGCATGTCCACCACCAGGACGTCGAGCGGGCCCCACTTCACTTCCTTCAGCATCTGGGAGATGGCGGACATGACCATGGGCCCGCGCCAGATCATCGGCGTGTCCTCCTCCACGAGGAAGCCGATGGACATCAGCTGGAGCCCGAAATTCTCCAGCGGGATCATGACCTTGCCGTCGACGGTCTCGGGCTTCTGGGCGACCCCGGACAGGCGCGGCACGGACGGGCCGTAGATGTCGGCATCGAGCAGCCCCACCTTGAGGCCGAGGTCGCGCAGGCCGAGAGCGAGGTTGATGGAGGTGGTGGACTTGCCCACGCCCCCTTGCCGGATGCGACGGCGATGATGGACGCGACCCCCGGCACCGAGATCGCCCGCGACGGCGCGGGCGTGCCATGGCCATGGCCGTGGCCGTGGGGCGCGGGGGCAGGCGGCGCCATCTTGCGCTCGGAGGTGAGGGTGACCAGGGCCGAGGCGACGCCGGGCAGCGCCTTCACCGCCGCCTCGGCCGCGCCGCGCACGTCCTCCCAGGCGCGCGCCTGGGCCGGGTCCACGTTGATCGAGAGGTAGACCTTGCCCGCGGTCACGACGACTCCCGACAGGGCCGGGGAGACCGCAAGGGCGACGCCCTCCGGCGTGCGCACCTTGGCGAGGGCGGAGCGGATCAGGTCTTCGGTCAGTTCGGCTGTGACGTTGCTCATGTCTCTCACTCCGCTGCCGGTGGTCCGCACGCTGGTTCGGGGCTGGCGTGGGCCGGGCTGGAATAGCTCGAAATTGTCATTTGATTCGCATGCCCGGCCCCAACTGCAAAGCCTGACATATGGGCGCTGATTAAACCTTGGGCAAGCCGGAGCGCCCGGTGTCACCCCCTGCCGCGGTCGTCATCGCTCCGGCTCCGGTGCATCCCGGGGCGGTCCCAGGGCACGGGCAATGTCGGCCTTGAGCTGCGGCAGCAGCTCCGCCTCGAAGAAGGGATTGCGCTTCAGCCATCCGGTGTTGCGCCAGGACGGGTGCGGCAGCGTGTAGACCGCCACCGGGTCGGCGAGCGCCGCGCCGGCCGCCCGCACGCTCCGCCAGTTCGCCACGGTCTGCGTCAGGCTGCGGCCGAGATGCGCGCCGAGGCCGAGCCGGGCGAGATGATAGGCCTGCGCCGGCCGTCCCACGGCGAGGATCAGCCGGAACGGCGGCAGGGCGCAGAACAGCGCGTCGTGCCAGGCGGCGGCACATTCGCGCCGGGGCGGCAGGTCGGCGCCCTTGGCATCCTGCCCGGGAAAGCAGAAGCCCATGGGCGCGATGGCGATGCGCGCCACGTCGTAGAACGCCTCCTTGCTCACCCCCATCCAGTCGCGCAGCCGGTCGCCCGAGGCATCGGTGAAGGGCAGGCCGCTGGCATGCACCCGCGTGCCGGGAGCCTGGCTCGCCACCAGGATGGAGGCGGTGGCCGACACCCGCAGCACCGGGCGCGGCGCGTGCGGCAGCGGCGGCCCGAGCGGCGCCTCGACGCAGATCCGACAGGCGCGGATGCGCGCGAGGAGGGTGTCGAGCGCGGCGGGGTCCACGGGATCAGACCTCGAGCTCCAGCCCGTCCTCGGCCACGGCGAAGTGGCGCGCATCCACCTCGCCCCGCCGCGCCCACATCTCGTCGCCCATGTGGGTGAGGAGGATGCGGCGGGCGGCAAGCTCCGCCCGCCGCTCCAGAAGGGTGCGGTAGGCCAGATGGCCCACCGGCGCGCCGTCGAACATGAAGCTCTCGCAGATGAAGAGGTCGGCGCCGCCGGCGATGGGCAGCAGCGCCTCGGTCCACTCGGTGTCGCCGGAAAAGGCCAGGGTGCGCGCGCCGTCGGTGAGGCGCAGCGCGGTGGAGGGGGCGCCCGAGGGATGGATCACCGCCGCCGTGGTCAGGGTGAGGGGGCCGTGGCGCGTGGTGGAGCCGGGCTCCACCTCCTCCACCCGCCATTCGAACCGCCACCGGTTCTGGCCCATGCCGGGGAACAGCACCTCCATCGCCACATCGAGGCGCGCACGGGTGCCGGGGGGCCCACCACCACCAGCGGCTTCTCCCGCCGGCGGACGAACTGGCCGTCGAGCAGCAGGAACGGGATGCCGGCGAAATGATCCCCGTGGAGGTGGCTGAGGAAGATCGTGTCGATGTCGGCGGACGGCAGGGCGAACCGGTTGAAATTCACCAGCGCGCTGGCACCGAAGTCCAGCGTCACCGTCCGTCCGGCGGCGCGCACGAGGTAGCAGCTGCTGCCGCGCCCGCCGGACCCGAAAGCATCGCCGCAGCCGACGACCTTGACCTGCATCATATCAAGCCTTTGCACTCGGCCGCTGGGACACCACGTCGTGCCAGCGCAGGAGGTGGGTGTGGGAGGCGGGCACCTCGGTGCGGATCACCCGCATGAAGTCGACGGCCACCAGCAGCGTGATGTCCGCCACGCTGAACCGCTCGCCCGCCGCATAGGCCCGGTCGGCCAGGGCGTCGTTGAAGAACGCCAGCGCGGCGAGAACCTTGGGCTTGTTGGCCTCGCCCCAGTCCGGCACCTGCGGCACCTCCATCCCGGCCATGCCCGGATTCAGGTGGCGCAGCACCGTCATGACCGGGAAGAACAGGTCCAGCTCCACCCGCCGCTGCCACATCTCCACCAGCGCCTGTTCCACCGGGGTCCGGCCGAACAGGTTGGGCTCGGGCTGGAGCGCCTCGAAATAGCGGCAGATGGCCATGGTCTCGGCGATGGCGGTGCCGTCGTCGAGGACCAGGACCGGCACGCGCTGGCGCGGATTGATGCCGGTGAAGGCGTCCGACTTATGCTCCATCCTGGCCAGGTCCACCGGCTCCAACGGAACCGAAATTCCCTTTTCCGCCAGAAAGATGCGCACCCGCCGGGGGTTGGGGGCCCGTCCCGCGTCATATAGCTTCATCGCCCTGCCCTGCCTCCCGATGCGTCGCGTTCGGCGTGCGAAAGATCACGCCGGAACGCGCCGCGCAAGGGTCGGAGCGCGCGGCCTGGGCCGCGGCGGGCTTGGGGCTTCCACCGTCACGGCGTGCGCGGATGATCGGAGCGATACTCCGCCGGCGGCTGGAAGGAGCCGGCCCAGATGCCGCGCCGCGCCGCCTGCGCCTGCGCCTCCGATCCGGCATAGTCCCGGCCGCGATAGGCCACCGCCAGGCCCTCCCGCACCATGTGGTCGGCCAGGTCCTGCCCGCCGACCGTGCAGCGCGCGACGATCCGCCCGTAGGGGTCCCGCCCGTTGCCGGCGCAGGACACGGCGCCCTTCAGGCTCTCCTCCAGCACCCGCCGCGCCACCTCCCCGCAGGGCCAGGAGCGCCGGTCGCGGACGCATTCCTGCTTCAGCTCGGGCGCATCGATGCCGGCCAGGCGCACCCGCGCGCCGGCCACGTCGAGCGTGTCCCCGTCGACGGCGTAGGCGGCGCCGTCCGTCTCCTCCCGCTGCTGGATGAACACCGAGATCGCCGCGAGCCCGAGCAGCACGAGCGCGCCAATCAGAAGGTCGAACAGGCGCATGCACGTCTCCGGCCGGGGATGACCGGCAGCATGGGCTGGTTCCGTTAACCGCTCGTTAACCCCACTTGCCCCAGGAGTCGACATCGTCACCGCAAGGCCCGCCGCGCGTTCCCGCGCCGCGCCGGGCGCGAAGGGCTCCGCCGCATGTCCGGCCTGTTCTGCCCCCCGCTCTGCGACGCCGCCGGCTCCCCATCCGAGCCCGCGGCGGCGGCGCAGGGATTCGCGCCGCCGGCCCGCGCGCCCGTCGTCCCCGTGCTGGCGGCCATCCTCGGCATCAGCGGGTTCGCTTTGGCGGGGGCCACCTTGTCCGGGATCGCCGGCGCCCTCGCCGGAGGACTGGCCGCCGCGGTCGCCGCGGCGCTGCTGCTGCGGCACGCCGCCCGGCAGGAGACGGCCCGCCGCGCCTTCGAGGCGCGCGCCAGGGCGGCGGAAGCCGCCTGCGCCCGCGCCGAGGCCGAGAGCCGGGCGAAGTCCCTGTTCCTGGCCGAGATGAGCCACGAGCTGCGGACCCCGCTCAACACGGTGATGGGCTTTTCCGAGATGATGGCGGAGGAGGTGCTGGGCCCGCACCGCGTGCCCGCTTATGCCGGCTATGCGCGGGACATCCATGTGGCCGGCCGGCACCTGCTGTCCCTCGCCGACGACCTCCTCGACCTCGCGCGCATCGAGATCGGCCACCGCAGCCTGATGGAAACGCCGGTGCGGCTCGACCTGCTGGCGGAGGACTGCGTCGGCATGATGGGCCCCCTCGCCGCGGCGCGGCCGCTGGCCCTCGGCCTGGAGATTTCCGGGCCGGCGCCGCGCCTGTGGGGCGACGAGCGCGCGTTGCGCCAGATCGCCCTCAACCTCCTCGCCAATGCGGTGAAGTTCACGCCCGCCGGTGGCACCGTGCGGCTGCGGGCCGGCATCGGCGGGGACGGCGCGCCCTACCTGTCGGTGGAGGATACCGGCCCCGGCATCGCCGACCGCGAGCTGCCGCTGGACGGCGCGCATCCGCGCGAAAGCCGGCTGGACCTCGCCACCGGACGCGGCGCCGGCCTCGGGCTCGCCATCGTGCGCGGGCTGGCATCGCTGCACGGGGGCAGCCTCACCCTGGTGCGCCGGGCGGGCGGGGGCACATCGGCCCGCGTCGCCTTCCCGGCGGCGCGCGCCATGCACGGCAGCTGAAGGCCGCCCCCGACGCTCAGTCCTGCGAGACGCCGGCCTCGGCAAAGGTCGCCATGCCGCGATGGCAGGCCACCGCCGCCTTCACCACCCCGATGGCCAGCGCCGCGCCGGAGCCCTCGCCGAGCCGCATGCCGAGATCGAGCATGGGGGTGAGGCCGAGCCGCCGCAGCAGCGCGGCATGCGCCTTCTCGGCCGAGACGTGGCCGGCGAGGCAATGGTCGAGGGCCGAGGGGTCCATGGCGTGGAGCACGGCGGCGGCGGCGGTGACCACGAACCCGTCGAGCACCACCGGCACCTTCTCGTGCCGGGCGGCGATGATGGCGCCGGCAATGGCCGCCACCTCGCGTCCGCCGAGCCGGCGCAGCACCTCCAGCGGGTCGGCGAGGTGGTCCTGGTGGAAGGCCACCGCCGCGCGTACCGCCGCGACCTTGCGGGCGAGCACCTCGCCGGTGGAACCGGTGCCGGCGCCCACCCAGTCCTCGGCCGCCCCGCCATAGAGGCCGTGGCAGAGCGCGGCGGCGATGGTGGTGTTGCCGATGCCCATCTCGCCGAGGCACAGCAGGTCCGATCCGCCGGCGATGGCCTCCATGCCGAAGGCCATGGTGGCGGCGCAGGCCTTCTCGTCGAGGGCGGCGGCCTGGGTGATGTCGGGGGTGGGATAGTCGAGGGCGAGGTCGAACACCCGCAGCCCGGCGTCGAAGGTGGCGCAGATCTGGTTCACCGCCGCCTTGCCGGCGGTGAAGGTGGCCATCATCTGCTTGGTCACCGCGCCGGGATAAGGCGAGACCCCCCGGTCGGCGATGCCGTGGGTGGCGGCGAACACCGCCACCATGGGCCGGTTGACCGTGGGCAGGGAATTGCCCTGCCAGGCGGCGAGATGGACCGCGATGGCCTCCAGCCGGCCGAGCGCGCCGAGCGGCTTCACCAACTGCTCCTGACGCGCCAGCGCCGCCTCCCGCGCGCCCTCGCTGGGGCCGGGCATGGTGGCGACGAGGCGGCGGATGTCGTCGAACGGCTGGCCGGTGAGGGCCGTGCCGTTTTCAGGAGCGCGCTGTTCTGGCGGGTACATGGCAACTCGGGCTTTGGGAAAAGGGAGCTGCCGCTGAATAGAGCGCCGGAGGGCGCGGGGCAAATGGGACGGGTGTTGCGGACAGGTGTCACGGCGGACAAACCGAAACCGGCGACAGCGCTCCGGCCCTGCTCTCGCCAGCCGTCATGCCCAGCCATGTGCCGGGCATCCACGCCACGTCACAATCACCGGCGTTCGAGGCGGGCTCCCGGCCGCCCGCGTGCCCCGGACGCATGCAGCGCAGCGGAGTGCGAGCCGGGAAACGAAAACGGACGGGCGGGGGATGGAACTGCGAAACCTGCATGTTTGCCGGTTGCGCCTGCAAGGGCTGAAGTCGGCAACAGCCGACTTCAGGGACAAGCCCGCCATGAAAGGGCGTCCTCCGGCAACCTGCCGTCTCCTGGCGCGCGACGGCGAGGGTGAGGCGTGGGCGGCCGGGGCCGGCCCACGCCCCCTCTCACGCCTCGCGGATGTCGTTCGCCGCGCGGGCGAGGATCTCCACGATGCGGGTCTCGGCGCCGCGGTTCGCCTCCAGCTTCTGCTGGGAGACATCGCGCAGGTTCTCCAGCGCCGCCTCCACCAGCCGGGGCAGGTCCGCGCCGTGGCTGGGGCCGTTCTCGCTCCAGCCCATCCACTTCTTCACCCGGCCCATCTTCAGGCCGATCTCCGAGAGGCGGCCGATGATGGCATCGGCGAAGTCCCGGTTCTGCCCGAGATAGGCCCGGCCTTCCTCGGTGATGGCGTAGCGCTTCTTGGCGCCGTCCGTCTCCGAGGTCACGTAGCCGGCCTCCTCGAGGAAGGTGAGGGTGGGATAGACCACGCCGGGGCTGGGGGAATACCAGCCGGCGGTCTTGTCCTCGATCAGCTTGATGATCTCGTAGCCGTGCCGCGGCTGCTCGTTGATGAGCGACAGGGCCAAGAGCTTCAGGTCGCCCTGCGCCAGCATGCGGCCGATGCGGAACATGTCGCCGCCCCCGCCCCGCCCGCCGCGCCCGCCGCCGCGATGCCCGCCGAAATCGCCGCGGCCCGGGCCGCCGGCGTGGCGCATCTCGTCGCGCATGTCCCCGCGCATGTCGCGGGGGTCATACATCTCGTTCCGGTGATGCCTGCATCCAAACATGATTTCGTTTCCTCAGATATGTCGTAAGATACAACTGCAGTCTTTATATCGTTCGATATATCTAAAACGCAAGCCCCTTCGCGCCGGATCCCGATTCAGGGTTTCTGAAGGGGCGCGGCGCATAGTCGAAAGACCGAACCGGGAGCACCGCGCATGGCCATGACCGACGACCAGAAGGCCGCGCGCGCCACCCATGGCCTCCTGTCCGCGGCGAGCCCGGATGTGGCGCAGGCGGCGCAGGCCTGGCTCGCCCGCCTCGCCCACGAGCGGCGGCTCTCCGCCAAGACGCTGGAGGCCTACGCCCGCGACCTCGGCGTGGTGCTCCAGCGCCTCACCGGCCATCTCGGCGCCCGGCCGGGCCTTCTCGACCTTGCCGCCCTCACCCCGGCCGACGTGCGGGCCGTGCTCGCCGCCCGCCGCGCCGACGGGGTGGCGCCGCGCACCCTGGTGCGGCTGCTGGCCGCCGCGCGCTCCTTCGGCCGGCACCTGGAGCGCGAGGGGCTGGGCAAGGTGGGGGCGCTCGCCGCCGTACGCGCCCCCAAGGTGCCCGCCAGCCTGCCCAAGCCCGTCTCCGTCGCCGCCGCCCGCGCCCTCGCCGATCCTGCCACCCGCGCCGGGGACCCGCGCGAGCCCTGGGTGCTGGCGCGCGATGCCGCCGTCATCGCCTTGCTCTATGGGGCCGGGCTGCGCATTTCCGAGGCCCTCGGCCTCACCCCCCGCCAGGTGCCCGCCGGGGCCGGGCAGATCACCGTCACCGGCAAGGGCCGCAAGACCCGCATGGTGCCGCTGATCGCCCCGGTGCGGGCCGCCATCGCCGCATACGAGGCCCTGTGCCCGCACGCCCTCGGACCGGACGGTCCGCTGTTCCGCGGCACCAGGGGCGGGCCCCTGTCGCCGCGCATCGTGCAGCTGGCGGTGGAGCGCATGCGCGGCGCCCTCGGCCTGCCGGAGAGCGCGACGCCCCACGCCCTGCGCCATTCCTTCGCCACGCACCTGCTGTCGCGCGGCGGGGAGATCAGGGCGATCCAGGAACTGCTCGGCCACGCCTCGCTGTCCACCACGCAGATCTACACGCAGGTGGATGCCACCGCCCTCATGGCCGCCTATCGCGCCGCCCATCCGCGCGCCGCCACCGCGACGCCCGGAAAATGAAACCGCCGGACAAGGAGAGGAGAGGCCATGGTGTTCCCGCCGCCGGTGCGTCCCGTCATCGAGCATCTTTCGCTGACCACGGTGGACCTCGCGCGTGCCGTCCGCTTCTACGATGCGGCGCTGGCGCCCCTCGGCCTGGTACGGGTGGCGGACTATGACGAGCCGGAAGGGGCTTCCGCCTGCTGGGGCCCGCCGGGCACCCTGCCGGCGCCGGAAGGCGCCATCGGCGCCGCCCCGTTCTGGGTGCAGCTGAGGGAGGGGCCCCTGGCGCCGCCGCCCGGCACCCACGTCTGCTTCTGCGCGCCGGACGTGCCGGCCGTGGCGGCGTTCCACGCGGCGGGGCTGGCCACCGGCGGCACCGACCATGGGGCGCCGGGCCTGCGGCCCCAGTACGGGCCGGGCTATTATGCCGCCTTCCTCATGGATCCGGACGGCTGGCGGATCGAGGCGGTGACCTATCTTCAGGCCGGAGCACCCCCGCCGCCGGGCCCGGCCCACGGGGCGCAATGACGCTGCGTCATGGACATCGGCGGGACCGGCCCCGGCTGCGGCAACGCTCAAGGGTGCAAGAAATCGTGATCGCCCCCCGACGCAGGCAGGGTTCGCAGCACCACCATCCCGTGTCTTAATTGATCTGTGACACCCAAACGAAGGCAGGAGAGAAAGATGAAGCGCTTCGCTTTCACCTTGTGCGCCCTGACCGTCCTTGCCGGGACCGCGCCCGCTTTCGCCGGCGGCAGCGGATGCCCTGGCATGACCAATGCCGCGACCGGGTCCTCGACCACGACCGCGAGCACGCCCGTCAGCCAGAAGGACGGCTGACGCTTCGACTGTTCTTCAAGGGACCTCCATCCCCCTCCGGCTCCTGTAGCCGGAGGGTTTTTTTATGTCCCGATCCTTTATGTCCCGATCACATGTGGATGGCGCGCTTCTCCACCGCCATGGCCGCTTCCTTCACCGCTTCCGAGCGGGTGGGATGGGCGTGGCAGGTGCGGGCGAGGTCCTCGGACGAGCCGCCGAACTCCATCAGCACCGCGCATTCGTGGATCATCTCGCCGGCCTCGGGGCCGATGATGTGGGCGCCCAGCACCTTGTCGGTGGCGGCGTCGGCGATGATCTTCACGAAGCCGTCGGTGGTGTTGTTCACCTTGGTGCGGCCGTTGGCGGTGAACGGGAACTTGCCCACCTTGTAGGCGACGCCCGCCGCCTTCAGCTCGTCCTCGGTCTTGCCCACCGAGGCGACCTCGGGGAAGGTGTAGACCACGCCGGGGATCACGTCGTAATTGACGTGCCCGGCCTTGCCCGCCAGCAATTCGGCCAGCGCCACGCCCTCGTCCTCGGCCTTGTGGGCCAGCATGGGGCCGACGATCACGTCGCCGATGGCATAGATGCCCGGCACGTTGGTGGCGAAGTGGTGGTCGGTGACCACGCGGCCGCGCGCATCCTTGGCCACCCCCGCCTCCTCCAGCCCGAGGCCGGCGGTGTAGGGGATGCGGCCGATGGCGACCAGCACCACGTCCGCCTCCAGCACCTCGGCGGCCCCGCCCGCGGCGGGCTCCACCGACACCTTCAGGGTCTTGCCCGTGGTGTCGACGCCGGTGACCTTGGTGCCCAGCTTGAAGGTGAAGCCCTGCTTGTCGAGGATGCGCTGGAAGCTCTTGGCCACCTCCGAATCCATGCCGGGCAGGATGCGGTCGAGGAACTCCACCACCGTCACCTGCGCGCCGAGGCGGCGCCAGACGGACCCGAGCTCAAGGCCGATGACGCCCGCGCCCACCACCACCAGCTTGCCCGGCACCTTCGGCAGCGACAGCGCGCCGGTGGACGAGACGATGCGCTGCTCGTCGATGGCGACGCCCGGCAGCGGCGCCACGTCCGAGCCGGTGGCGATGACGATGTTCTTCGTCTCAAGCGTCTCGACCTTGCCGTCGGCGTTGAGGGTGACCTCCACCTTGCCGGCGCCGAGGATCTTGGCCGTGCCGAAATACACGTCGACCTTGTTCTTCTTCAGCAGGAACTCGACGCCCTTGACGTTGCCGTCCACGCCGCGGTCCTTGAAGCCGAGCATGGCCGGAAGGTCGAGGGTCGGCTTGGAGACGCCGATGCCCATCTCGCCGAACTTGTGGCCCGCCTCCTCGAACAGCTCGGAGGCATAGAGCAGCGCCTTGGAGGGGATGCAGCCCACGTTGAGGCAGGTGCCGCCATGGGTGGCGCGCTTCTCGACAACAGCCACCTTCAGGCCCAGCTGCGCCGCGCGGATGGCACACACATAGCCGCCGGGGCCGGTGCCGATGATGGTGAGATCGTAAGAGGTACTCACGAAGCGCTCTCCAATGGTTCAGCGAGAGAAAAAGCGAGATGGTCTTTGATCAGGCCCCAGTTGTCCCTAAAGCTTTCAAGCTCGGGAATGGACCGCAGCAACGCCTTTCCCCACTTTGATTTTTCGTAGATCGCAGCTCTTACGACATTGACTGGAAAGACAAAATATTCCGGAGGCTTCTTACCGTGGCCCGGAGTCGATGCGCCCTTTGCCTTCCCGTAACGATAGCCTCTGTTGAGAGCTACAAATACGACGAAGTCACAGTCGAAATTGCCCACGAGGAAGCCGCCATCAAAGTCGGATGCCCATCTGCTCTTTACTTGTACACGAACAGAAAGCCCCTTCTCAGGATTGACGGCCACCAAGTCATATCCTGGCATGCGGGCGTACGTCTTGTAGGCTGCGATGCCTTCAATCAGTAACGCCCCCAACACCAGAAATTCGGCCCCCTCTGCCTCCAGGCGGGAGTTGAGCCGAGTCATTCTAGCCTCACAGATCCAGCACGAGCCGCGCCGGATCCTCCAGGGTCTCCTTCACCCGCACCAGGAAGGTCACGGCCTCGCGGCCGTCGACGATGCGGTGGTCGTAGGACAGCGCCAGATACATCATGGGACGCACCACGATCTGGCCCTTGACCACGATCGGCCGCTCCTCGATGCGGTGCATGCCGAGGATGCCCGACTGCGGCGCATTCAGGATCGGGGTGGACATCAGCGAGCCGTAGATGCCGCCGTTGGTGATGGTGAAGGTGCCGCCCTGCATGTCCTCGATGCCGAGCTTGCCGTCGCGGGCCTTGCGGCCGAAGCCGGCGATGGCCTTCTCGATCTCCGCGACCGAGAGCAGGTCCGCGTCGCGCACCACCGGCACCACCAGGCCCTTCTCGGTGCCCACCGCGATGCCGATGTTGTAGTAGTTCTTGTAGACGAGGTCGGTGCCGTCGATCTCGGCGTTCACCGCCGGAATGTCCTTCAGCGCCGCGATCACCGCCTTGGTGAAGAAGCCCATGAAGCCGAGCTTGGTGCCGTGCTTCTTCTCGAACGCATCCTTGAACTGGCTGCGCAGAGCCATCACCGCGCTCATGTCCACGTCGTTGAACGTGGTGAGCATGGCGGCGGTGTTCTGCGCATCCTTCAGGCGCCGCGCGATGGTCTGGCGCAGCTTGGTCATCTTCACCCGCTCCTCGCGGGCGGCATCGGTCGGCGCCGAAGGGGCGCGGACCGCCACCGGCGCGGGGGCCGGCGCGGACGGCACGCCGGCGGCGATGGCGGCCAGCATGTCGCCCTTGGTGACGCGGCCGTCCTTGCCGGAGCCGGCGACATCCGCCGGGCTGACGCCGCTCTCGGCGGCGATGCGGCCCACGGCCGGGCCGTTGGCGCCGGTGGCAACGGCAGCGGCGGGCGCCGCGGCGGGGGCCGGAGCGGGCGCAGGCGCCGCCGGGGCCGGAGCCGGAGCGGCGGCGGGAGCCGCGGCGGCCGCGCCGGAGCCGGCGCCGATGGAGCCCAGAAGGGCGCCGACGCCCACGGTGTCGCCGTCCTTGGCGATGATCTCGGAGAGAACGCCGGAGGTCGGGGCGGGCACCTCGACGGTCACCTTGTCGGTCTCGAGCTCCACCAGCGGCTCATCGGCCTTGACGGCATCGCCCGGCTTCTTGAACCACTTGCCGATGGTCGCCTCGGTAACGGACTCGCCCAGGGTGGGCACGCGGATCTCGGTGGTCATTGCGTTCGCCCCCTCCGGGGGCCTCCCTCAACTATCGGCGCGGGACAGGCGGGACGCCCGGCCCTGGATGAGCGACAGAATGGGCATCACCGCATAGGAGAAGCCCAGGTCCGCCCGGATGACGGGATCGTCTGCGGCGAGGCCGGTCGCTGCGGCCTCGTCCGCCACTTCAACAAGCGCCATGCCCCAGATGCCGGAAGGGTCGACCACCGGCCCGACGGCAAGGGCGACGCCGCGATCGGCCTCGCTCTGCCAGAAGGCGCTGTGGGCGGCCATGGCATCCATCTCCGCCGCGCTGGCATCCTGGGGGAAGCTCGGGCGCGGCGGGGTCAGGCGCAGGATGAAATGTGCCACGGCGCGGCCTCAGCCCAGGGCTTCTTCGAGGAACGCCTTGAGCTGGGCCATGTGCTTGGACATGAGGCCCGTCGCGGTCGCGGCGGAGGCCGGACGGCCGGCATAGCGCGGGCGCTTCGCGGCCCCGCCCACCTGCTCCAGCACCCAGTCGAGATACGGCTGCACGAAGGCCCAGGACCCCTGGTTCTTCGGCTCCTCCTGGCACCAGACCACCTCGGCGCCCTTGAAGCGCGAGAGCTCCTGCACCAGCGTCTTGAGCGGGAACGGGTAGAGCTGCTCCACCCGCAGCAGGTAGACGTCGCTGACGCCCCGCTTCTCGCGCTCCTCGAGCAGGTCGTAATAGACCTTGCCGGTGCACAGCACGACGCGGCGGATCTTGTCGTCGGCGACGAGCTTGATGCCGTCGGCGGTGGGGTGCGACTGGGCGTCGTCCCACAGCACCCGGTGGAACGAGGTGCCGGCCGCCATCTCGCTGAGGCTGGAAACCGCCCGCTTGTGGCGCAGCAGGGACTTCGGCGTCATCAGGATCAGCGGCTTGCGGAATTCCCGCTTCATCTGCCGGCGCAGGATGTGGAAGTAGTTGGCCGGCGTCGAGCAGTTCGCCACCTGCATGTTGTCCTCGGCGCACATCTGCAGGTAGCGCTCGAGGCGGGCGGAGGAATGCTCCGGCCCCTGGCCCTCATAGCCGTGCGGCAGCAGGCAGACGAGGCCGGACATGCGCAGCCACTTGCGCTCGCCGGAGGAGATGAACTGGTCGAACACCACCTGCGCGCCGTTGGCGAAGTCGCCGAACTGCGCCTCCCAGAGCACCAGGGTGTTGGGCTCGGACAGGGTGTAGCCGTACTCGAAGCCGAGCACCGCCTCCTCCGAGAGCATCGAATTGATGACCTCGTACTTGGCCTGGCCCTCGGAGAGGTGGTTGAAGGGCTTGTAGCGTGCCTCGCTCTCCTGGTCGGTCAGCACCGAATGGCGCTGGGAGAAGGTGCCGCGCTCGACATCCTGGCCGGAAAGGCGCACCGGGCTGCCTTCCAGCAGCAGGGTGGAGAAGGCCAGCGCCTCGCCCGTCGCCCAGTCGATGCCGACGCCGTCCTCGATGGACTTCTTCCGGTTGTCGAGGAAGCGCTGGATGGTGCGGTGGACCTGGAAGCCCTCCGGCACGCGGGTGATCTTCTCGCCGATGGCCTTCAGCGTGTCGATGGCGACGCCGGTATTGCCGCGGCGCGGATCGTCGTCCTCGTGGGTGGGCTTGAAGCCGGCCCAGCGGCCGTCGAGCCAGTCCGCCTTGTTGGGCTTGTAGGCCTGGCCGGCCTCGTGCTCGGCCTCCAGGCGGTCGCGCCAGGCGCCGCGCATGGTCTCCAGCTCGCCGGCGGTGACGACGCCCTCGGCTTCCAGCTTCCGGCCGTACAGCTCCAGCACGCTCGGGTGCTGGCGGATCACCTTGTACATCTTCGGCTGGGTGAAGGACGGCTCGTCGCCCTCGTTGTGGCCGAAGCGCCGGTAGCAGAACATGTCGATGACCACCGGCTTGTGGAAGCGCTGGCGGAACTCGGTCGCCACCTTGGCGCAGAACACCACCGATTCCGGGTCATCGCCGTTGCAGTGGAAGATCGGCGCCTCGATCATCTTCGCCACGTCGGACGGATAGGGCGAGGAGCGCGAATAGCGCGGATTGGTGGTGAAGCCGATCTGGTTGTTGATGATGACGTGGATCGACCCGCCGGTGCGGTGGCCCTTCAGGCCGGAGAGGCCGAGGCACTCGGCCACCACGCCCTGGCCGGCGAAGGCGGCGTCGCCGTGCAGCAGCAGCGGCAGCACCTTCACCCGCTCCGCGTCCTGCATCTGGTCCTGCTTGGCGCGGGCCTTGCCCAGCACCACCGGGTCGACGATCTCGAGGTGCGAAGGGTTCGCGGTGAGCGAGAGGTGGACCTTGTTGTTGTCGAACTCGCGGTCGGACGAGGCGCCGAGGTGGTACTTCACGTCGCCGGAGCCCTCGACCTCGTCGGGGGCCCAGGAGCCGCCCTTGAACTCGTGGAACAGGGCGCGGTGGGGCTTGCCCATCACCTGGGTCAGCACGTTCAGGCGGCCGCGATGGGCCATGCCGAACACGATGTCCTTCACGCCCAGGTTGCCGCCGCGCTTGATGATCTGCTCAAGGGCCGGGATCAGGCTCTCGCCGCCGTCGAGGCCGAAACGCTTGGTGCCGGTGTACTTCACGTCGAGGAACTTCTCGAAGCCCTCGGCCTCCACCAGCTTGTTGAGGATGGCGCGCTTGCCCTCGCGGGTGAAGGTGACTTCCTTGTCCGGGCCCTCGATGCGCTCCTGGATCCAGGCCTTCTCCTCGGGCGAGGAGATGTGCATGAACTCGACGCCGATGTTCGCGCAATAGGTGCGGCGCAGGATCGACACCATCTCGCGCACGGTGGCGAATTCCATGCCGAGCACGTGGTCGATGAAGATCTTGCGGTCGAGGTCGGCCTCGTAGAAGCCGTAGGAGGCGGGGTCGAGCTCGGGCGCCTCGCGCGGCGGGGTCAGGTTCAGCGGGTCGAGGTTGGCGTGCAGGTGGCCGCGCATGCGATAGGCGCGGATCATCATCAGCGCCTTGACGGAATCGCGGCTGGCCTGCTGCACCTCGGCGGCGGAGAACTCGGCGCCGGACTTCTGCGCCTTCGCCTTCACCTTCTCGGAGATGGCCTTTTCCACCTCGATCCACTGGCCGTCCATGGCCGAGACCAGCTCGCCATTGGCGTGCACCGGCCAGTTCGGATTCTTCCAGGAGGCGCCGCGGGCGTTCTGGATCACCTGGTTGGGATCATCCTTGAGCGCCGCGAAGAAGCTCTGCCACTCCGGGCTCACCGCATTCGGATCGGCTTCGTAGCGGGCGTAGAGATCCTCGATCCAGGCGGCGTTGGCGCCATAGAGGAAGGAGGTGGAGAGGAAAACGTCGTTCTGTTCCGCGCGCGACATGGGCTTCTTCCCGGATGGTCGGTGGCGCCTTTCTTTCCTTCAGCGCATTTCGCTCAGGAAATGAAGCCCCAAAGACCGCTCTCTGCCACAAATCCGGCGTCCGGCGTGTGACCGGGCGCCCTTTCACCCCTGCGAGGCTCGTGGCGGCCTTCGGCAGCGGTGCTCGACAACCTTTAGATGGGATGCGCCGCAGGCGACCGAAAGGTCACCGCGGCGCCAATCCCGAACCGCACTCGCCAGTCGCCGAACTTCGTGGCGAAAATGCGCAGTGGCTTCGCCCGAAGCCCTCCCCCTCCCCCGGCGGCGCCTTCTTCCGCGCCGGAAGAAGGTGATACCGCCGGATCCCCTTCCCGAACCCGGAAACCCCGGGCATCGGGAAAGGAGGGGACGGCTCCCGCCCTCAGCCCTTGAGCACCTCGACGAGGGTCTTGCCGAGGCGGGCCGGGGACGGGGACACGCGAATGCCCGCCGCCTCCATGGCCGCGATCTTGTCCTCGGCGCCGCCCTTGCCGCCGGAGATGATGGCCCCCGCATGACCCATGCGGCGGCCGGGAGGCGCCGTGCGGCCGGCGATGAAGCCCACCATCGGCTTCTTGCGCCCCTTCTTCGCCTCGTCGGCGATGAACTGCGCCGCCTCTTCCTCCGCCGAGCCGCCGATCTCGCCGATCATCACGATCGACTGGGTCTTCGGGTCGGCCAGGAACATCTCCAGCACGTCGATGAACTCGGTCCCCTTCACCGGGTCGCCGCCGATGCCCACCGCCGAGGTCTGCCCCAGCCCCTCCTGCGAGGTCTGGAACACCGCCTCGTAGGTCAGCGTCCCCGAGCGCGAGACGATGCCCACCGAGCCCTTCTTGAAGATGTTGGCCGGCATGATGCCGATCTTCGATTCGCCCGCCGTCACGATGCCCGGGCAGTTCGGCCCGATGAGGCGGCTCTTGGAGCCCGAAAGCGCCCGCTTCACCTTCACCATGTCCAGCACCGGAATGCCTTCCGTGATGCACACGATGAGCGGGATCTCGGCGTCGATGGCTTCCAGGATCGCGTCGGCGGCGCCCGGAGGCGGCACGTAGATCACCGAGGCGTCGGCCCCGGTCTTCTCCTTCGCCTCGATCACCGTGTCGAACACCGGCAGGCCCAGATGGGTGGAGCCGCCCTTGCCCGGCGAGGTGCCGCCGACCATCTTCGTCCCGTAGATGATGGCCTGTTCCGCATGGAACGTGCCGTTCTTGCCGGTGAAGCCCTGGGTGATGACCTTGGTATTGGCGTCGATGAGCACGGACATCACGCAGCTTCCTTCTTCACCGCGGTCACGATCTTCTGCGCCGCATCATCCAGATCGTCCGCCGGGATCACGTTCAGCCCCGACTCACGGATGATCTTCTTGCCTTCCTCGACATTGGTGCCTTCAAGGCGCACCACCAGCGGGACCTGCAGTCCCACCGCCTTCACCGCCGCCAGCACGCCGCGGGCGATGACATCGCACTTCATGATGCCGCCGAAGATGTTGACCAGGATGCCCTTCACGTTGGGATCCGCGGTGATGATCTTGAAAGCCGCCGTCACCTTCTCCTCGGTGGCGCCGCCGCCCACGTCGAGGAAGTTGGCCGGGCTCTCGCCGTAGAGCTTGATGATGTCGAGCGTCGCCATGGCGAGGCCGGCGCCGTTGACCATGCAGCCGATGGTGCCGTCGAGGGCGATATAAGCGAGGTCGTACTTGGAGGCCTCGATCTCCTTCTCGTCCTCTTCCGTCAGGTCGCGCAGCTCGGCGAGCTCGGGATGACGGAACAGGGCGTTGGAATCGAAGGTCACCTTGGCGTCGAGCACGCGCAGCTGGGCGTCCTTGGTGATGATCAGCGGATTGATCTCGAGCATCGCCATGTCGGTGTCGACGAACGCGGTGTAGAGCACCTGCGCCAGCTTGCCCGCCTGCTTGGCGAGGTCGCCGGAGAGGCCGAGGGCCTGGGCGATCTTGCGGCCGTGGAAGCCCTGCACGCCGGTGACCGGGTCCACCGAGAAGGTGACGATCTTCTCAGGGGAGGAATGGGCCACTTCCTCGATGTCCATGCCGCCCTCGGTGGAGACCACGAAGGCCACGTGGGACGTGGCGCGGTCCACCAGGAGGGAGATGTAGAACTCCTTCTCGATGTCGGAGCCGTCTTCCAGGTACAGGCGGTTCACCTGCTTGCCGGCCGGGCCGGTCTGGATGGTGACGAGGGTGTTGCCGAGCATCTGGCCGACGAAGGTCTTCACCTCGTCGATGGACTTGGCGAGGCGCACGCCGCCCTTGTCGCCGGCCTCGGGCTCCTTGAACTTGCCCTTGCCGCGCCCGCCGGCGTGGATCTGCGACTTGACCACCCAGAGCGGGCCGCCGAGTTCCTTGGCCGCCGCCTCCGCGTCCTCCACCTTCAGCACCGGCACGCCGCGCGAGACCGGCGCACCGTACTTCTTCAGGAGCGCCTTCGCCTGGTACTCGTGAATATTCATCTCTGCGTCCCTCAGGGTTGCGAAATGCCCCTCCCCTGCCCCGGCCCGTCGGCGCCACGCCCCAACACGTGGTCGACCGGTCCGGGCCGCCTCCACCGCAGAGTGGGGCCCGGCGCCGGGCGACCCCTAAAGGGCCACCGCGAGATCTCGGGCCCCCGGGAGGGGAGCATTCGTCTCCTTCACCTCGCCGGTCGTTCAGCCGGC
Source organism: Xanthobacter dioxanivorans (assembly GCF_016807805.1). Taxonomy (NCBI): domain Bacteria; kingdom Pseudomonadati; phylum Pseudomonadota; class Alphaproteobacteria; order Hyphomicrobiales; family Xanthobacteraceae; genus Xanthobacter; species Xanthobacter dioxanivorans. Next base: position 821,147 of record NZ_CP063362.1, read on the forward strand.
ACGAAAACGGCGCACCCTGCGGCGCGCCGTCATGGTCGAGATCACTTCCCGAGGCCGGGTGCGATCTTCACGCAGGCCTCCACCAGTCCTTCGACGGCGTCGACCGATCGTTCGAACATGGCACGCTCGGACCGGTCGAGATCGACCTCCACGATGCGCTCCACCCCGCGCGCGCCGATCACCGCCGGCACGCCCACGTAAATATCCCTGAGGCCGTACTCCCCATCGAGCTTGGCGGCCACGTGAAGCACGCGCTTCTTGTCCTTCAGGTAGCTCTCCGCCATGGCGATGGCGGCGGCCGCCGGCGCATAGAAGGCCGAGCCGGTCTTCAGCAGGTTGACGATCTCCGCCCCGCCGTCGCGGGTGCGCTGCACGATGGCGGCGATGCGCTCCTCGCTGGTCCAGCCCATGCGGATGAGATCGGGAACGGGAATGCCGCCGACGGTGGAATAGCGCACCAGCGGCACCATGGTGTCGCCGTGCCCGCCCATGACGAAGGCGGTGACGTCCTCCACCGAGACGCCGAACTCCTCGGCGAGGAAATAGCGCATGCGCGCGGAATCGAGCACGCCAGCCATGCCCACCACCTTCGCCGGCGGCAGGCCGGAGGTGCGCTGCAGCGCCCACACCATGGCATCCAGCGGATTGGTGATGCAGATGACGAAGGCGTCCGGGGCATATTTGCGCAGGCCCGCGCCCACCTGCTCCATCACCCGCAGGTTGATGGAGAGCAGGTCGTCGCGGCTCATGCCGGGCTTGCGCGGCACGCCGGCGGTGACGATCACCACGTCGGCGCCGGCGATGGCGTCGTAGCTCGACGCGCCGGCGAAGGCGACATCGAAGCCCTCCACCGGCGAAAGCTCCGCAAGATCGAGGGCCTTGCCCTCCGGAACGCCCTCCGCCACGTCGAACAGAACGACGTCGCCCAACTCCTTCATGCCGGCGAGAAGGGCGAGCGTGCCGCCGATCTGGCCAGCCCCGATGAGGGCGATCTTGTTGCGGGCCATCCCGAGTCCCCGAACCGAGCTGCTGCAGGCGGACACATGAGGCGAGCCGCCGCAGGAAGCGAGCGGCGCTTGACTACTCCCATCCGACAAGGGGTTCAAGCCGGCCGCACTGCACAAATAGTGGGAGATGGCCGATATTTGGCCGGAAAACAGGCCGTTGTCCGGGGCTTTACCTCCCAATTCGCACCATGCGGGAAACAATCCCGCATGGTGGTGCAGCCCCACCCGCCCCCGGCGCCGCGCGCACCCCGCTCCCGCCATCCGCAGACGGGCACCGCCGCGCGGGATCGACCACACGGGTCCATGAGACCATGGGCGCGCCCCGGCGGCGGGCGCATCCGCGTTGCGCCGGACGGCGGAGGCTGGGCGGGGATGGTGCGGGGGGCGCAGGACCGGGTTGCAGGATTGGGTTGCGTGGCCGCAGGCTGTGAACGCCGGGGCCGCAGGAGGCCGAAGGCGGCGGGACAGGAAGCGGCGGGACAGGAAGCGTGGCGGGCAGCGGCCGGCGGGTTTATCGCGAACCGCCAAATCCGAGCCGCCGGTCGACGACACCCGTCATCGAGCGGAGCGGCATCACCGCCGCCGGAAGCCGGTCGGCGCCCCGGCGCGGATCGACATTCAGATCGACCGGCGCCCTCCCGACACCGCCGTCATGGCCGGGCTTGTCCCGGCCATGACGGCGGCCGAAGAAAACGCGGACACTGAAGGTCGATCGGTCCCAGGTCGTTTCCCCGTTTCACGGAATCGGGGAAACGACCGCTGTCTCTGCACGATCGCGTTTTCTTCGCGCGAACCGGTCTCCACTTCGCTCGAAAACGCCCTGGAGAAAATCTGCCCTCTCCCCGCATACGGCCGAGCGACCAGCCGGATGAAAAAACATGAACAAATCGAGAAAATACAACAAACAATCAGCGGGGAGAGGGCAGCCGACCGGGGGCAGCGGCCTCCGGCGGAAGGGGTGGAGCCGGGCGGCCCCGGCCGGACGGCCGGGACGCTGCCCGCGGCATGAAAGGCGGCGGACCAGCCTCAGCTTCCGGTCTTCAGCGTGGTCAGGGACACGAAGCTGGGCTTGGGGCCGGGCGCGGCGGGACGGCTCGGATCGTGCTCTTTCAGCACCTTGAACACGCGCTCCGCCATGGGATTGGACTTGATGAAATCCTCATAGGCCTGCGACAGCATGGACTGCGCCGCCGTGAAGATCTCGTCCTCGCTCATGCCCTCGAACTCGGCGGACACGAGGTACTGGCCCATGCGCCGCAGGATATGCAGGCGAAGCACCTGGAGCACTTCCGGCTGGTACTCCACCTGCAGGAGCTCGAAGAACTCTTCCGCGCTGTGCAGGGACTTCAGCTTGTCGACTACCGACATCGCGACCTCCTCTTTGTCATTTTTCCGGACGGGCCCGAGCACCCGCGGCAACGCCCCGGGGGCCGTCACGCCGCCTCGTCCGCAGTGGCCCCGCGCCCGCGCGGCCGCTCGCTCTGCAGATGCGCCAGGCGCGCTTCCAGGAACTCGATCCGGTCGAGGAGCGAGACGATGGCCTCGCCCACCGGGTCCGGCATCAGGTGATGCTCAAGGTCGATGCGGCCGTCGCCGACCCGGCGGCGGTCGGCCATGGCCTTCACCACCCGGCCCGGAATGCCCACCACCGTCATGCCGGGGGCACGTCCTCGATCACCACCGAATTGGCGCCGATGCGGCAGCCCGCCCCCACCGTGATCGGCCCGAGGATCTTGGCGCCGGCGCCCACCAGCACGCCGTCGCGCAACGTGGGGTGGCGCTTGCCAGGGGTCCAGGAGGTGCCGCCCAGGGTCACCCCGTGATAGAGGGTCACGTCGTCGCCGACCTCGGCGGTCTCGCCGATCACCACGCAGGCGCCGTGATCGATGAAGAAGCCCCGGCCGATGGTGGCGCCGGGATGGATGTCCACGTTGGTCAGGAACCGCCCGAGCCAGGACAGGAAGCGCGCCGGGAACTTGATGCCCCGCCGCCACAGCCGGCTGGCGAGCCGGTGCCAGATGACCGCATGCACGCCGGGATAGGTGAGGACGATCTCCACCGTGTTGCGCGCCGCCGGATCACGGGACTTCACGCAGTTCACGTCCTCGCGGATGAGCCGCCAGACCGAGAGCGAGCGCGCATCCGCCTTCGCCGGGGCGGTGGCGAGGGGCACCTCGGTTCCTTGCCATTTCGGGCTTCCCATGATCATGGGTCAGGCTCCCATCACTGCGGCGTGGCGGCGCTTGAGCGCCCCTTCGGTGAAGCTGTCCTCGTAGAAGCGCTTGAGCACCTCGGCGGAGACCGACTGCTTGGTGCGGGTGGCGAAGTCGCGCACCCGGGCGAGAATGGCGCGGCCGCGCGCCTCGTCCACCGCGAGCCCCTCGTCGGCCAGCGCCTTGGAGATGGCGGCAAGGCCCGAATGCTTGCCCAGCACCACGCGATGCGCGCGCCCCAGCAGTTCCGGGTTCAGCGCCTCGTAGGTGCCGCGGTCCTTGAGCAGGCCGGAGACGTGGATGCCGCTCTCGTGGGTGAAGATGTCCTCGCCGACGATGGCCTTGGTACGCGGCATGGGGCGCCCCGCCGCCTCCATCACCCTCTGGGCGAGGGGCCGGAGGGCGCACGGGTCGATGCCGGTCTCGGCGCGGGAGGTCTGGCGCAGGGCGATGGCCACCTCCTCCAGCGCCGCGTTGCCCGCCCGCTCGCCGATGCCCGCCACCGTCACGCTGGCATGGCGCGCGCCGCCGGTCGCCGCCGCCAGCGTGTTCGCCGTGGCGAGGCCGAGATCGTCATGGGCGTGGAACTCGATCTCGAGGTCCGTGGCATTGGCCACCCGGCGCACCAGCGCGTAGGTGGAGAACGGGTCGAGCACGCCCAGCGTGTCGGCGAGGCGCAGGCGGAACGCCCCGGATTCCTTCGCCGCCTCGGCCACCCGGCAGAGGAAGTCGGGATCGGCCCGCGAGGCATCCTCGCAGCCCACCGCGACCGTGAAGCCGAGCTTGGTGGCCAGCGTCACCACGTGCCGCAGGGCGCCCAGCGCCCATTCGCGGTCGCGGTTGAGCTTGCCGCGCAGCTGGCGGTCGGAGGTGGGGATGGAGAGGTTCACATAGCTCACCCCGGCGGAGACCGCGGCGAACAGGTCCTCCTCGCTCATCCGGCACCAGGCGGCGACCCGGATCGGCAGCTTGAGCGAGACGATGGAGCGCAGCGTCTCGATCTCCTCGTCGCCCATGGCGGGGGTGCCCGCCTCGATCTCCGGGACGCCGGCCGCCGCCAGCGCCTCGGCGATCTCGATCTTCTCCTTGCGGGAGAAGGCGACGCCCGGCGCCTGCTCGCCGTCGCGGAGCGTGGTGTCGTTGAGGAAGACGGTGCGCGCCGGCTGCAGCCTTGCGGTGGCCCCGCAGGTGTCCGCGGATGCCCGACCGGCCCGGCCCGTGGCGGCAGATGGTGACTTCGCGAGCATGGGTCCCTTCCCGTCTGCCCCACCCGCTATGCGGGCGGACCTGATGAACTCCCACCCGGGCCGCGCCCGGATCGCGTCAATGCCGCAGGCCCGAGCCCGCTGGCGCCACCGGCGCCGGATGATCCTCGACGACAAAGCCGCCGGAAGCGGCGAAATCGATGCGAATGCCCTGGGTCGCCGCCCGCGACGGCCCGTCGATGAACACTTTCACGCCGGCGAGCTCGATGACCGTGTCGCCGTCCCGCGCCGCGTTCTCCAGGTGCATCAGGTAGCGCACCCCCTGGTGCGCGCCCGCCGCCGCCACCACCCGCACCCCCTCGGCATCGGCGGCGCGCGAAAGGGCCACCTTCACTGCCGCCACCGCGCTGGTCGTAAGCGTGATCATGCTGAAATCCACCTGCGCCGGAAGCGCCCGGCTACAGCACTGGCAAGGCCTGTGCCAGACAGCCAAATCACTGATTTAATTTATTATTTCCGTCATGCCCGACGTGTCGCAAACGCGACAGCTGTCCGCCTTGTGCGGTGTTCGACAGGGTGATGACAGACGAGGCCCGCATTTACGCACCGGCTGCCTCCGTAATACTACGTAAGGCGCTCCGGCGGGCGGGCGGCGGCAGCTTTTTCCGCGCGAATACAGTTTCACCACGGGCCCGGCCACCGCGGCGGGGCGACGACTGCAACGGCGCCCGTCAGGCGGGGGTGATCACCACCTTCACGTCGGCGGGCTTGGCCCAATAGGGCGCGGAGGTCACCAGCACGTGGGCGCCGGCGGCGGCATAGGCGGCGGCATTCTGCAGGTTCACCCCGCCCGCCGCCGCGACCTTCGTGGCCGGCGCCCGCGCCGCCACCAGCGCCGCCACGACACGGATCTCGTCCGGCGTCATCTTCTCGCACTGGAGCACGTCGGGATGGGCGGGAAGCACCTTCTCCACCTCTTCCGGCGTCTTCACCTCCACCACCACCTTCTTCTCCGGCGCCGCCCGCCGCAGGAGCGCGACACCCGCGGCCGCATCGGTGAGGAACGCCTGGTGCTCGGGAAACAGCAGCAGCGTCTCCGACAGGCCGAGGCGATGGGGAAAGGCGCCGCCGGCGCGGATGGCGGCGATCATCTGCGCCTTGGCGCCGGGCAGGGTCTTGCGGGTGGTCACCACCGCCACGTCCGGCGCCACCTTGCGCGCGGCGGCGATGATGTCGGCGGTGAGGGTGGCGATGCCGGAGAGATATTCCACCAGGGTCTGCGCCACCTTCCACGCCTTGAAGATGGCGCCGGCCTCGCCCTGGGCCATCAGGATGGTTTCACCGGCGGGGACGCGCGCACCCGTGGCACGAAGGATGTCCGCCGTGCCGCCCGCGGTGCGGAACAGGGCCTGCGCCACCTCCACCCCGCACAGGGTCGATTCGGAGCGCATGGCCATGGTGAGCCGCGCCGGAGCCTGCGAAAGGGCCAGGGCCTCGGTGGTGAGGTCCCCGTAGGGGACATCCTCGGCGAGCAGCGCGTCCAGCGTCGCCTGCGTCCACCATGTATAGGTCATGCCCGCCCCCTGCTGCCCCGCGCCCGCCGCCCTATGGCGGAAGCGATACAGCTTGAAGGCTTATCGCGGGCCCGCCCGTCCGGGCAACCGGGCGGAAGCGGCATTGCGCCGCACACGGCGACACCTCGCGCTGCAACAATTTGCGATTAGTTTGCGACAGGGAGGGGTACGGCCCCACCGGGCGATCGCGTCGCAAAGGCGACAGGATGCCGGGAGTGCCGCGGCCCGTCCTGGAATGGCTCGCATTTTCAGCGGGGAGCAGCCTCTGGCGCGCGACTTGCTTCCGGTGCGGGGACCGCACGTTCCAAGCATCCCACATTCCATTTCGGAGACTTCAATTCATGCTCGGCATCGGCAGCACCCTCCCGGCCTTCACCGTCACCGGGGTGAAGCCCGGCTTCAACAGCCACGAAGAGAACGGCGTGTCCGCCTTCGAGGAGATCACGGAAGCCAGCTTCGCCGGCAAGTGGAAGATCATCTTCTTCTACCCGAAGGACTTCACCTTCGTCTGCCCCACCGAGATCGCGGAATTCGCCCGCCTCGCCAAGGACTTCGAGGATCGCGACGCGGTCGTGCTCGGCGGCTCCACCGACAACGAGTTCGTCAAGCTCGCCTGGCGGCGTGACCACAAGGACCTGAACCGGCTCCCCATCTGGTCGTTTGCCGACACCAACGGCTCGCTCACCGACGGCCTGGGCGTGCGCTCGCCCGCGGGCGTGGCGTTCCGCTACACCTTCGTGGTCGATCCCGACAACGTCATCCAGCACGTCTACGCCACCAACCTGAACGTGGGCCGCAACCCGAAGGACACCCTGCGCGTCCTCGATGCGCTGCAGACGGACGAGTTGTGCCCGTGCAACCGCGAGGTCGGCGGCGACGTGCTCAAGGTCGCCTGAGCCGGAAGGAGGACGAATGTCCATCGAGACCCTGAAGGACCAGATCCCGGCCTTCGCCAAGGACGTGAAGCTGAACCTCTCGGCCCTCACCCGTGAGGATTCCCTCACGCCCCAGCAGCTCTACGGGCTGCTGGTGGCGTGCGGGATCACCACCCGCAATCCCGACGTCGCCCGCGCCCTCGAGGCCGAGGCGGCGGCGCATCTGACCCCGGCGGCGATGGACGCGGCGAAAGCCGCCGCCTCCATCATGGCCATGAACAACGTCTACTACCGCTTCACCCACCTCGCCTCGAACAAGGCCTACGAAACCCTCCCCGCCAAGCTGCGCATGAGCGTGATCGGCAATCCGGGGGTGGACAAGGCGGATTTCGAGCTGTGGTCGCTGGCGGTCTCGGCCATGAACGGCTGCGGGCGCTGCATCGATTCCCATGAAAAGGTGCTGCGCGAAGCGGGCATCCGCGAGGACCAGATCCAGGTGGCGGTGCGCATCGCCGCCATCATCGCCTCGGTGGCGGTGGCCCTGGAGGCCGCCGGGCAGAGCCTGGCGGTCGCGGCCGAGTAGACGCCCTTCACCTGGCGTAACGGGAACAGGCCGGAAGCAGCGCTTCCGGCCTGTTCTGTTTCTGCCCCGTCCTCAGGCCGGCGCGGCCTCGCGCTTCTTGGCGTGGCGCAGCAGCTTCAGGCATTCGATCGTCGCGGCGAGATCCAGGGCGGAGAAGCCCTCGGGCGTCTCGGGCTCGGGATCCGCGCCGCGAGCCAGCAGCTTTTCCACCACCTCCGCCTTGCCGGCGGAAGAGGCATACATCAGCGACGTGGCACCGTTGTCGTTGCGGTTGTCGATGGTGATGCCCGCATCCGCCAGCCGGTCGATAATGTCCAGATGGCCGCCCACGCAGGCGAGCCACAGGGCCGTATTGCCATCCATGTTGCGGGCGTCGAGGGCGGCGCCGGCGGCGATCAGGGCGTCCACCACCTCGCCCAGCCCTTCGCGACACGCCTTCATCAGCGGCGTCATGGCGTTCTCCACCGTGGCATTCACCCCGTCCGGGGGAAAGCCGAGGCTCGCCAGCCAATGGGCGAGCGCCGCATCGGGCGTGGCGGCGGCGGCGCGGGCGCTCTCCAAGCTGCGCCAGGCCTCAAAGCCGCCGTCCAGGCTGAACACCTCGGCGAAGCCGAAATCGGACAGGGTCTGCGCATATTCCCGGCTGGCATGGCCGTGATAGCAATAGATCAGCACCGTCTGTGTCTTCGGCGTGCCGCCGATGATATCGGACAGGCCGGAGAAGGTGATGTTCCTCGCCCCCTCCACATGGCCCGCGGCATAGGAGGCGGCGTCGCGCACGTCGAGCAGCAGCGCCGTGCCGCCGCCCACGATGGATGCGGCCGCCTCGACGCCGATGCAACGGAAGGGAATGCGCTGTCTCATGCCGATCTCCATTGGGGGAACGCGCCGGGCGGGTCGCATCGCGGCCGACCGGATGACCCGTTCCGTCTTCCGATGCCGCGGACGGCGGCGCCGGTCCCGGCGGGCTCAGGCCGAGCGGCCGGGATAGGCCGGCTCGGTGGTGATGCGGGTGTCCGCGGCCGGACCGCCCACGGTGAAATGATAGAGCGACTGGAAGGCCATGCCCTCGATGCCGAGCAGCCGGTGCAGGTCGTCGTCGAAGAAACAGCCGATGCCGGTGCCGCGGAAGCCCGCCGCCTCCGCCTCCAGATACAGCGCCTGCCCGAGCAGGCCCGCCTCCCAGTGGAGCTGGCGGTAGCGCCACGGATCCCCGGTCACCGTCGGCTCGAACTCGCTGAGCATGGCCAGGGCGAAGCTGCTGTCGCTGGCGATGGCCTGGTGGCAGCTGATGGTGCGGGCGATGGCGCGGCAGTCCGTCTCCACCAGCCGGAAGAGCGGCAGGTGCGGCGGGCAATCGTCCGGCACCGCCCACTGGAAATCGGCGCGGAGCGCGGCCTTCAACCCGTCCACCACGCCGTCCCGCCGCGGCAGCGCATAGAGCCCCGGCGCAAGCCCCTCCACCCGATGCACGAAGATGAGCGGGTGGATGCGCGGCGCGTAGGTCCAGGCATCGAACGGCGCCGCCGCCCGCACCAGCAGCGCGTCGAGGAGGCCGAAGAAGGCCTCCCGCGGCATGGTGCTTCCTTTCGCCGAAAACTGCTGCGCGCTGCGGCGGGCGAGGATGACGCCGGCGGCCCGCGCCTGCGCCATCGCGGCGCGCGGCGGGGGCGGGGATGGGGACATGGGCGTGGTCTCGGGCACCGGCTCCCCGCCTCCATGGGTCGCGGCGCTGACCTGGTCGATCACCGGCCAGCGATAGAGGGGGTGGCGGTCCAGCACATTGGCCGCGCCCGACCAGCCCGCGTCATCCGACACCGACGGTCGGACGACAGGGGCGACGCTCCCCGGTGTCGGGTCGGTGTCGATGGCGATGAGGATGTCGGGATCCTCCCGCTCGGCGCCGGGAAAGTCCTGCGCCCGGTCGAGCCCGGTCAGCCGCGCGATCTCGGCCCTGCCGATCCCCTCCACCATGCGCGCCGACCAGCCGAGGCATCCGGCGGCGTAGCGCACCGCCCCGAGGGCGTGCCCGAGATCGAGCTGGCAGTAGCGGAAGGCCCGCTCGCCATATTTCCAGGCCTCGCGCCAATGGACCGAGGACAGCGCCAGCCACAGGCGGCCCCCGCCGCTCCCCGCCGCCGCGACCCGCCGCTGCTCCAGCACATGGTCCCGGCTCACATAATGATGCACGCCGTCCGGCAGGCCCGGCACCCGCTCGGCGATCACGTAGGCTTCGGTGGGGTGCAGGTTGCCGCTGGAGGGATTGCAGCGCACCGCCCAGCGGTCCGGCCCGTATTGCTTCCAGGCGGCGAGCCCGAAGGACACTTCCAGCAGCAGCGCCACCCCCGCAAGGTCGAGCACCGCCGCCGGAACGGCGCCGGGCGTGACCATTCCGGCGAAGGTGACGCCGAGCCCTTCCGCCGCCAGCGGCAGGGCCAGGCGCGGCGCGCCCTCGAACTCCCGGAACGGGTTGGGCTGCATGTCCCAGTCGAGGGTCTCCGGCCCCGCCGCATAGGCCTTCAGGCTGTGCTTGGTCCGCGCATGGTAGGCGAGCGCCACATCGGCGGGCCGCGCGGCGGGAGGGACGGCGACGTTCATGGCCGGACCGTTTCCGCCCCGGCGGAAGCCGCCGCCGGCTCCGGGCACGGCGTGTGCGCATGCGGCCGCGAGCAGCCCTCCAGCGCTCCGGGCTCCGGCAGCCCGAGCAGCGAGAGCACCGGCTCCCGGTCGAAGCCGGCGCAGCGGAGACCGTCCGCCTCCACCAGCGGACGCCGGATCAGCAGCGGCTCGGCGAGCATCATGGCGATGGCCGCGTCCGCGCCGACGGCGGCCGGATCCACCGCGCCCGACTTCACGTGCGGCGCGGCCGGATTGAACCAGGCGGCGACCGGTGCATCGCCGAAGAAGCCGCGCAGCCGCGCCGCGGTCCACGGCTCGGCCAGCAGGCTCTTCACCACCAGCGTATGGCCGGCCGCGGCGAGCGCCTGCTTCTGCCGGGCATTGGTGCCGCAGCCGGGCTTCTCATAGAAGGTGACGGTCGCCACGGAACGCGCCTACTTCAGCACGGAAAGCTGGACCAGGGGCGCCGCGCCGCCGCGGCCGAGCACCGTATCGACCTTCTTGCGTACCGCCTCGAGGGTCAGCGGCTTCACCACCGCGCCGTGGGCGCCGGCCTTCAGGCCGGCCACCGCCACCGCCTCTTCCGCCTTGTCGGTGACGATGAGGATGCGCACATCCGGAAACCTGCTCTTCATCTCGGCGATCAGCCCGTCGCCATGCCGCTTGAGAAGGGAGACGCCGAGCAGCACCACGTGCGGCTGCAGCCAGCCGGTGCCCTTCTCGTAGGCCTCCTCGGGGGTCGCGAGCTCGTGGGTCTCGATCTCGTCGTGCAGCATGAACTGGAGCGCCGCGCGCGTGATCTCGTCCTCGTCCACGACGAAGACGCGCCGCTGGTCCACCGCTTTTGAAGTCTCAACGCCGATCTGCATCTTTGCCCTCGCTCGCTCGTCGCGGGCACCCGTTCGCTCGCCCGCGCGAAGGCGGGCCGGGCGCGCCGAAATCCCCTCGTGCAAGTTCCGTTCCTGTCGGGAAATCCGGCGGCGGCTGTTCCAACGGCTGCGCCGGCAGCGGGCAAAGCGGGCCGCCGTCTTGTTTCAATTGCGACAGTGGCCCACCCGCTGTCGGGTTCGACACACCAGCAAAGCCGCCATGCCGCACCATTTCGAGGCGCCTGTTTTGATGCAAATCAAAGCCTTGGGCCGGGTGGCGGCAAGTGGCACGCTGGTTGCTCCTCCTGCGGCGCAACAGCGAGTGAGGGCTGAGTGCACGCCTAGGCCACCGCCAGCGTCGCGCTCCTTCCCGTAACCCGCGGGGCGTTTCCGACCGATATTGCTGACGAGAGAAACGGCCTCGCGCCAATTGCGCGGTGGTCTTCTGAAATAGGTTCGAAGGAGAGCAAGATGTCGCTGCGACAGATCGCGTTTTACGGCAAGGGTGGCATTGGCAAGTCCACCACGTCCCAGAACACCCTGGCTGCGCTTGCGCAGATGGGCCACAAGATCCTCATCGTGGGCTGCGACCCGAAGGCGGATTCGACGCGCCTGATCCTGCACGCGAAGGCGCAGGACACCATCCTTTCGCTGGCCGCGAACGCGGGTTCGGTGGAAGACCTCGAGCTCGAGGACGTGATGAAGGTGGGCTTCCAGGACATCCGCTGCGTGGAGTCTGGTGGTCCGGAGCCGGGCGTCGGCTGCGCCGGCCGCGGCGTGATCACCTCGATCAACTTCCTTGAGGAGAACGGCGCGTACGAGGACATCGACTACGTGTCCTACGACGTTCTTGGCGACGTGGTGTGCGGCGGGTTCGCCATGCCGATCCGCGAGAACAAGGCTCAGGAAATCTACATCGTCATGTCGGGCGAGATGATGGCCATGTATGCGGCCAACAACATCTCGAAGGGGATCCTGAAGTATGCGAACTCCGGCGGCGTGCGCCTGGGCGGGCTGGTGTGCAACGAGCGCCAGACCGACAAGGAGCTGGAGCTTGCGGAAGCGCTTGCGGCCAAGCTTGGCACGCAGCTGATCTACTTCGTGCCGCGCGACAACATCGTGCAGCACGCGGAGCTGCGCCGCATGACGGTGATCGAGTATGCGCCGGACAGCGGCCAGGCGCAGCATTACCGGAACCTTGCGACCAAGGTTCACGGCAATGCCGGCAACGGCATCATCCCGACCCCCATCACCATGGACGAGCTCGAGGACATGCTGATGGAGCACGGCATCATGAAGGCCGTCGACGAGAGCCAGGTCGGCAAGACCGCATCCGAGCTCGCCGTCGGCTGACGCTGAAGTTCGGCGGGCCGGATCCAACGATCCGGCCCGCCGCCCCTGACGCCCGGCCACGCGGGATTTCCGCGAATATTTCAGTCGGCTGCGCGTGACCTTTTCGATACGCCTTTTCATTCGACGTACCGTCGAGACTTCTCAGGCTTTACCGGTCCCTCGCCGCAAGGCGGGGGACCATTGCCGCGGGAAGACCGCACGCTTCAGGCGCCGCGGCACGTTTGCGACATCCCCCTTCGCATCCCCACTTTCGCCGCCGATGCGCGCGATACGAACCCGACATCTCCGGCCCTGACGACAGATCCCGCCGCGCCGGGACGCGAGTGGCGCACCGCCGGCCGGCGCCGATGTCGCGCACCCGACGCAGCCCCCGCCTGGCCCGCCCCGCGATGCAGGCGCGCCCCGGGGGACGGCGTCCGGTGGGCCCGATTTGCGACGTGTTCGCCGGCAGGATCTCGAATGCGACGCGGTCGCAGCAATCGGCTGTCATCTTCCTGACAAGACGCTGCCGATTGCGCGGGGGTCACGTCCGGCGGGATCGGCGCAGATCCGACAATCACCGGATAAAAGGCTGATATCACTTATGTTTTAATCCAAGAAACAGCTTGGTACGCCGCTTGCTAGTCACTGTGCAGGAGCCGTGGTGAGGGCTCGGAGCAAATCTATGCACATCGTCGTCTGCATCAAACAGGTCCCGGATTCAGCGCAGATCCGCGTCCATCCCGTCACGAACACGATCATGCGGCAGGGCGTGCCGACGATCATCAATCCTTACGATCTGTTCGCCCTGGAAGAGGCGATGCGCCTGCGCGACACCTTCGGTGGCGAGGTCACGGTGCTCACCATGGGCCCGCCCTCGGCCGAGGACTCCCTGCGCAAGGCGCTCACCTTCGGCGCCGACCGCGCGGTGCTGCTGACCGACCGCTTCTTCGCCGGGTCCGACACGCTCGCCACCAGCTTCGCCCTCGCCACCGCCATCACCAAGATCAGCCAGACCTGGGGCGCCCCGGACGTGGTGTTCACCGGCAAGCAGACCATCGACGGCGACACCGCCCAGGTGGGTCCCGGCATCGCCAAGCGCCTCGGCCTCATGCAGATCACCTACGTGGCGAAGGTCGCGGAATTCGATCCCGCCGAGCGCACCATCACCCTGGAGCGCCGCGCCGAGGGCGGCACGCAGGTGCTGAAAAGCAAGCTGCCCTGCCTCATCGCCATGCTGGAAGCCACCAACGAGATCCGCCGCGGCACCATGAACGACGCCCTGCGCGCCGCCCGCGCCGAGATCGTGAAATGGAACGCCAAGGACGCGGGCGTCGAAGACATGAACAAGTGCGGCCTCAAGGGCTCGCCCACCATCGTGAAGCGCGTGTTCGCGCCGGGCGCCCGCGCGGAGAAGGCGAAGTTCATCGAGGCGCCCGAGGGCGGCAACCTCGCCGAGGCGCTGATCGCCGAGGTGTTCAGCCGCCAGCCCAATCTCGAAGCCGACCTGACCGCGCTGGCGCGCGGTTTCTGACGGGCCTCTCACGAGCCGCCGAGAACAGAGAGCCGACCATCATGAGCGAGCCGAAGACTCCCAAAGCCCCCGCCGCCGGCGGACGCGCTTCGACCAAGAAGGAACTGCCGGACCACTTCAAGGCGTACAAGCACGTCTGGGTGTTCATCGAGCAGGAACGCGGCCAGGTCCACCCGGTCTCGTGGGAACTGATGGGCGCGGGGCGCCAGCTCGCCGACAAGCTCGGCGTGGAACTCGCCGCCGTGGTGCTCGGCGCCGAGGGCGAGACGGTGCGCGGCGCGGTGGCCGAATCCTTCTGCTATGGCGCCGACCTCGCTTATGTGGTGTCCGACCCGGTGCTCACCGACTATCGCAACGAGGCCTACACGGCGGCGATGACGGACCTCGTGAACACCTACCAGCCGGAAATCCTGCTGCTCGGCGCCACCACGCTCGGCCGCGACCTCGCCGGCGCGGTGGCGACCACCCTTCTCACCGGCCTCACCGCCGACTCCACCGAGCTCGACGTGGATGCCGACGGCTCGCTGGCGGCGACCCGCCCGACCTTCGGCGGCTCCCTGCTCTGCACCATCTACACCCTCAACTACCGTCCGCAGATGGCCACCGTCCGCCCGCGCGTGATGCCCATGCCGATCCGGGTGGAAAAGCCCATCGGCCGCGTCATCGAGCACAAGCTCTCCGTGGTGGAAGCCGACATCGTCACCAAGATCCTGAACTTCATTCCCGACCGCGATTCCAACAAGGCGAACCTCGCCTATGCGGACGTGGTGGTCGCCGGCGGCATGGGCCTCGGCTCGCCGGAGAACTTCCAGCTGGTGCGCCAGCTGGCCCAGGCCATGGGCGCCGAGTTCGGCTGCTCGCGCCCGCTGGTGCAGAAGGGCTGGGTGTCCTCCGACCGGCAGATCGGCCAGACCGGCAAGACCATCCGCCCGCGGCTCTATATCGCCGCCGGCATTTCGGGCGCGATCCAGCACCGCGTCGGCGTGGAGGGGGCGGACCTCATCGTCGCCATCAACACCGACAAGAACGCGCCCATCTTCGACTTCGCCCATGTGGGCATCGTCACCGACGCCATCCGCTTCCTGCCGCTCCTGACGGAAGCCTTCGCCAAGCGCCTGTCGGCCCACTCCAGCGACAAGCTCGCCAGCTAGAGGATCTCACGATGATCGACGAAAAATTCGACGCCATCGTCGTCGGCGCCGGCATGGCCGGCAACGCCGCCGCCTACACCATGGCGAAGCGTGGCCTGAAGGTGCTCCAGCTGGAGCGCGGCGAGTATTCCGGCTCGAAGAACGTGCAGGGCGCCATTCTCTACGCCGACATGATGGAAAAGATCATTCCCGACTTCCGGGAAGACGCTCCGCTTGAGCGCCATCTCATCGAGCAGCGCTTCTGGATGATGGGCGAGAGCTCCCATACGGGCCTCCACTACCGCTCCGACGACTTCAACGAAGAAAAGCCGAACCGCTACACCATCATCCGCGCCCAGTTCGACAAGTGGTTCTCCAGCAAGGTGCGCGAGGCCGGCGCCCTGGTGGTGTGCGAGACCACGGTGACCGAGCTGGTGCAGGACGCCTACGGCAAGGTGATCGGCGTGAAGACCGATCGCGGCGGCGGCCAGATCCATGCCGACGTGGTGGTGCTGGCCGAGGGCGTCAGCGGCCTGCTCGGCACCCGCGCCGGGCTGCGCAAGATCCCCAAGCCCACCGAGGTGGCCCTGGCGGTGAAGGAAATGCACTTCATGCCGCAGGAGGTGATCGAGCAGCGCTTCAACCTCAAGGGCAATGAAGGCGCGGTGATCGAGGCCGCCGGCACCATCTCCGAGGGGATGACCGGCATGGGCTTCCTCTATACCAATCGCGAGTGCGTCTCGCTCGGCATCGGCTGCCTGGTGTCGGACTTCCAGAAGAGCGGGGAATCCCCCTACCAGCTGCTCGAGAAGTTCAAGCGCCATCCGTCCATCGCGCCCCTCATCGAGGGCTCGGAAGTGAAGGAATATGCCGCCCATCTCATTCCCGAGGGTGGCTACCGGGCGATCCCGCAGCTCTTCGGCGAAGGCTGGGTGGTGGTGGGCGATGCGGCGCAGCTCAACAACGCCATCCACCGTGAGGGCTCGAACCTCGCCATGACGTCGGGCCGCATCGCCGGCGAGGCGATCTTCCAGGTCAAGTCCCGCAAGGATCCCATGACCACGGCCAACCTGTCGCTTTACAAGAAGATGCTCGACGACAGCTTCGTGATAAAAGATCTCAAGAAATACAAGGATATGCCGCAGCTTCTGCACATCCAGTCGCAGAACTTCTTCCTCACCTATCCCCAGCTGGTCAACAAGGCCATGGAGAACTTCGTGCGCGTCGACGGCACGCCGAAGAAGGACAAGGAAAAGCTGACGGTGAAGTCCTTCACCTCAGCGCGGTCGTGGGCGGGCCTGTTCGGCGACGCCTTCCGCCTCGCCCGCGCCTGGCGCTGACCGTCGTTCGATCAGCCCGCACAACCTACCGGAACCCGCGGCGGACGCTTCCGCCGCCCCACCCTTTGGGAGAGTCCCATGGCCAGCACCGAGACCGCCGTCCGCGTCGAGGACAAGCTCTTTCAGAACCGCTATCTGGTGGATTCCGGCCGCGCCCACATCAAGGTGCGCGCCCATTCCACCCCCACCCCCGCCCTCACGTCGCTGCTCACCGCCTGCCCCGCCCGTTGCTACGAGCTGAACGACAAGGGGCAGGTTGAGATCACCGCGGACGGTTGCGTGGAATGCGGTACCTGCCGCATCATCGGCGAGCCCACCGGCGACATCGAGTGGAACTATCCGCGCGGCGGCTACGGCGTCCTGTTCAAGTTCGGCTGACGTCCCGCCGTGGCGACCGCCGCACCCGCGCGGCGGCCGCCGGGGCCATCGACGGCGCAGAAGACGCGGCGGCACACCGCCGCCACGCACTTGAGGTCTGGCACGACGACGCCTTCGCCCCTAGATTGGGGACAGGAGGTGGGCATATGTCTGCACCATTGGCCTCAGGATCCGGGACCGCGGCCGAAGCCGGAAACACCGAAGCGAGCGCCGTTGAAGCGCCCACGGTGGAAGCGCTGGATTGGCAGGGACGCCCCCTGCGCTGCCAGGACTGCCCGCACGAGGACATTCGCGCCGAAGGGCGCTGCGACCTCGGCAAGGTTTGCGTGGCGGACCGCCGCAGCAAGCGTATCGCGCGCTTCTTTTCCAATAACGCCACGCTCGCCGCGCGCTATCTCGACCATCCCTACTTCGAGGTGCGGGCCCTGGCCGCCAGGCATGCCAGCATCTTCCTCCTTCCGGCGCTCAAGGATGATCCGGAGCCGGACGTGCGGATGGTTGTCGCCCTCCGCCTGCCCCTGATCCGGGTGAAGGACATGCACCTCGATCCGGACCCGCGGGTGCGCATCGCCCTCCTCGCGCGGCTGGAGGGAAGCGACGTCGTGCCCTTCTTCTCCGATGCGGATTACAACGTGCGGATCGCCGCCGCGCGGCGCGCGCCGCCCGATGCGCTGATCATGCTGATGCGCGATCGCGAACCGGAGGTCCGGCGCGCCGTCGCCCGGCGCATGCCGCAGGCCCATCTGGCGCGGATGGCGCGCGATGAAGATCCGCTGGTGCGGCTCGAGGTGGCGGAGCATCTCGCACCGGGCGCCCTCCAGATCCTCGCCGCCGATCCCGACATGCGGGTGCGGTTCACCGTGGCCGAACGGATCGATCCGCGCTTTCTGGCGCCGCTCACCCGCGACAGCGTCCCGCCCATCGCCGAAGTGGCACGCCAGCGGCTGGCGGGAGACTGATGGCGGTTTCCACCGCGCGTCCGACACAAGGCCCGCCGATCGGCGGGCCTTGTGCTTTGCCGGCGCTTTTCGGGCGGAGGGCCTCTTCCGGCGGCCCGACCGGCGAACGGCGCAAAAGCCGGTCAAAAGCGGATGAGCCGGCAGCGTCCGCCGGGCACGCCATGCCATTGACAGTCGTTCGCATCCTTTTGAAATAGATTTCGGCATTTTTATTTTGTGCGACGCACCAATTCGTCGGTAAAGGCGCGACGCCTTCAACAAATGGCACCCAACCTGCATGGCAAAGCTGTTGATGAATGGCAGAGCGAGCGCGACTGCCCCTTTGAATTGACGCTCGAAGATCGAGGATGCCATGATCGAAGTCACAGCAAGCGACGTGAAATTCTCCGCCTATCGGGCGGATCCGGATGGCACCCCCAAGGGTGCCGTGGTGGTGCTGCAGGACGTGTTCGGCGTCAATGCCGACATCCGCAAGATCGCGGACGGCTTTGCCGCCGCGGGCTATGTGGCCGTGGCGCCAGCGCTTTTCGACAAGGTGAAGTCCTCCATCGAGCTGGAGCCGTCGGCCGTGGACGAGGGCCGCAGCCTTTCCGCCGAGATCGGGAACGACTGGCCGCTGGCGGCCATCCAGGCCACGGTCGACACGGTGAAGGATGCCGGCAAGGTGGCGCTGGTGGGATATTCCTGGGGTGGCTATCTGGCCTATCTCGCCGCCAATGAAGTCAAGGGGCTGGCCTGCGCCATCGGCTACCACACCGACGGCCTGCTGGGCGCCATGATGGAAAAGCGCCGCATCCCGACGCTCATCCATTTCGCCGAGCAGGATCCGGAGAATCCGGAAGAGGACGTGGTGCAATTCCGCGCCCGGCGTCCCGACGTTTCCGCCTTCTCCTATCCCGGCGCGAGCCGCGGCTTCAGCTATCCCGCCGGCGCGGCCTATAATGCCGAGGCGGCCGAGAAGGCGCTGGAGCGCACCTTGTTCTGGATCTCGCAATATGTGGTCGGCCAAGGACCCGTGCAGCTCAAGAACGCCGGTGCCTATGCCCAGGCCAAGACCGAGAAGAAGGGCAAGAAGAAGACCGCCGACGACGACATGGGTCCGCCCCTGGACTGAGGGTCGATCGAGGCTTTTGCTGAAGGAGCACGGCTTGATCGCGCCGGCGCATCCGTGCCACCGCGTCCGTGCCATCTTGGCCGGGCTTGCCGCGGACGTCGGCTGCGGCCGATTCCAGCACCTGCAATCGGAACCCGCGCGCATGCGGGTTCCGACGCCCCGCGCCCCACGGCCGGGATCGGCTTCCCCCGCCTGCAAGTGGCTCGGCCATCGCCGCAAACGATCCACCAGCGCCAACGATGTCCGCGCCTGAAGCGCGGATGCACCCATCGGGGTGAGGTGGCTGGACCGGATCTGGCTCCGGCACACGCTTCCTCCCCACACGGGTTCGTCAGGACGATTCCGGCTGGATTTGGCGGCCCCGTTGGGTCAATCTGCGAGACTTCCTGTCCCGAACCTGCCGAACGGGAGACCGCCATGAGCGTGATCGAGCACGATTTCGGCGCGGACAAACGGCGCAAGGAGCGCCGGTTCCGCGATCTTCTGAACCTCGACGCCCTTCATGAGCAGAACGTCCGCAACAATCCCCTGCCCTACCTCGAGCGCGCCAGCGAGCGCATCTACCAGCTCGAACGCACCCTGTTCGAGGCGGCCCTGGCGGCGCGTGCGCCCACAGGCGGCGACCCGTCCGGGCCGACGGTGACGGTGAGCGAGGCCGAGTATCAGCGTCTTCTCGCCTGCCGGGCGCTGGTGGATGCCGCCCTCGCCCAGATCCAGGCCGCGGCGGACAAGGACGACGCGCTCTAAGGCGACGCCTCCGACGCGCCGCCGTCGCCGATCATCGGGACGGAGCGCGATCCGAACATTCGCCCGGGGAATCGCCCTCTCCCTCAAGAGGGTTTTCGAGCGAAGTGGCGACCGGGTCGCGTGAAGAAAACGCGACCACGCAAAGAGCCAGCCGTTTCCCCGATTGCGTGAAAAGGGGAAACGGCTGGGGCCCGATGATCGGCGCCGGGTTCAAGTGGCCGGTCAGTTGTGCACGGACGGGGGCGGAGACCACTGGTACAGGTCGCCCCAGCCGCTCTCCGCCTTCACCTCGTGGGTGAATCCGAGCTCGCCGAGCGCCACCGCAAAGCCGAGTTGCTCCCCGCTCTTCACGCTGGCCAGCAACGGGACCTTCCGCCCCTGCAGCTCGCCGAGCAGCGCGGGCAGCACCTTTTCCTCGCGCGCCCCCGGCGCCACCGCCGCATAGGCCACGTGGATGGCCTCGCCGTGGAGGAAGCCCCAATCGAAATCGTCCCGCCGCGCCAGAAGGGCGCCGACGATGCCCTTCTCGTTGTCCACCAGCACCGGGGAGAGTCCCGAGGTGCAGCAGGCCATCAGCTCGGAGAGGATGCTTTCCTGCTCCAGCTCGTCGTCCATCTTGAAGGGAACCTCGGCGGACACCTGGCGCAGCAGCCCCCAGATGCCCTGCACGTCGCTGAGAGACGCGATGCGTCGGGTCAATTCGCTCATAACATCACTCCGAGTATCCAAAAAATAACTTGCGGATCTTAGGTGATCTGGCGAATTTTTCAATATTCGTGATACTCTTTCTGCGGATCACTTGAGTGTCGCAAAGCATACGGCGACGCGCCGCCCTGTCGCGTCGCCGACACCCGATTGCGCGCCTGCCACGCGCGCAGCAGGCGCGCAGCAGGGATGCCCCGGCCTTCGCCGCCGACACGGGCGATGGCAAGAACCTTGCTCGCGGGCGAAAGGCGGGGCCGCGCGGCGCGCCCCGCAGATCTGCTGGAGCGAGGCATGTCGGATATGGAAGGGTTCTTCATCGACTGGGATGGCAACGCGCGAAGCGTGAGCGACCCCGGCGGCGGCTATCTGTGCGAAACCGACATGGTCGCGAAATACGTGGCCATCACCACCAAGACCGGTACGCTGGTGCATGAGGGCACCTATTACAAGACCATGGAGGCCATCACCAAGGCCGGCATCAAGGCCTCGTTCGTCCCCGGGTCGCATCCCTGGGGCTCGAAGGAAGACGGCTTCTGAGCCTGCGGGCGCAATCCGCGCCCGTTCCTCCGGCTGCGCCAGCAGCCGTCCACGCCGACACACAGCAAGTAAACCAAGGGGATTCGGCGATGCTCCCGACGACGATTCTCATCGATGAGGCCCCGCGTTGCGTCGTTCGTGCCAACGACACGAAGGCCCTCACCCGCTTCCTGCGCAACGCGAAATCCTACCTGCTCGCGGACAAGCCCGCAGGCACGATCACCCACCGCGCGGCCTCCGAGGCGGAGGTCGCCAAGTGGCGAAGCGCGCTGGAACTGCACCTGGCCTGGGGCGGATCCGACGAAGACTTCTTCGGCATTCCCCTATAGCCGCACGCGGCCGCGACAGCGCCTCAAGGGCGCGCGGCGTGCCCCGTCGTGTCGTGCGGGTTTCCGGCGGTGTTGCGCATCCAGTCGGCGAGCTTTGCCAGGGCGGCATAGATCTCCTCGCGCGCGGTGGCGTCGCTCACCGTCTCGTCGAGCGCGCCGCGCATGCACAGCAGCCAGGCGTCGCGCTCGTCATTGCCGATGGCGAAGCCCATGTGCCGCTGCCGCAGGCGCGGATGCCCCTTCTCCGGCGAATAGAGCTTGGGCCCGCCCGTCCATTCGGAGAGATAGCGCTTCAGCACCTGCTTGGTGCTGGCGAGGTCGTCCGCATGCATGGTGCGGATGCCCTCGGCCTCCGGCAGGCGATCCATGCGGGCGTAGAAGGCCTCCACCAGGCGATCGATCACCACCGCGCCGCCCAGGCGCTCGAACATGCTCACCGTTTCGACCACATCGGACATCTTCCACCTCGCGGATGGGAGGACAGGCGGCGACGCCTATTCCTCCATGTTGGGCAACAGGATCACTTCCGCCGGCGCGCCGGCGCCCTGGGCGTCGACGAAATCGAGGGCCGAAACCAGGGAGAGGCCGCCGCCATTCTCCATCAGCACCACCGCCTCCGGCGGCATGTTGCCGAGCGCCTCGATCAGCTGCGCCACCGTCATGACCCTCTCCGTCCTTGCTCCAGGCCCCGAACTCAGGCGGCGGCCAAGGGCTGGCCCGCCTCGTCGAAGGCGACCACCACCGTATCCTCGTCCACCATGGTCACCTCCGCCCGGCGGATCGCGCCATTGGCGTGGTATTCATAGCGGTGCGCCAGCTCCACCTCGCCATAGACCATCTTGTCGAAGCCGGTGAGCAGCCCCGCCGCGTCGAAATAGGCGCGGATGAAGGTGTTCCTATGGGTGAGCTGCGCATCCGGAATGGCCTCCACCAGCCGGAACGGCATCTTCACCCCCGTGTAGGTGACGAAGAAGCGGCATGTGGCCGCCTCCTCGCCGCGCGTCGCATTGCCTGTCATGCACCGTCCGCCATGGAAACAGATTACGTCCTGAACAGATCTTTGCTTAATCCGGGGAGATCATGATTTCCATGGTGTCGTCGAAATCGTCATAGGGAAAGGGACGCTCCTCCTCTTCCACCAGGGCCACCCCGCACAGGCAGACATCGCGCCCCACCACCGCGAGGGCGATGGGCTCCAGGGTCTTGCCCTCGCAGGGGCCGTCGACGCAGCTGCCGCTCTCGATGTCGAACAGGGCGCCATGGCGGCCGCAGCGCAGGCGCGTGCCATCCTTGTTGAAGAATTCACCGCCGCCGATATTGAGCCAGGTGCCCTGGTGGGGGCACGCATTCACATAGCCCACGAAGTCCCGCGCCCCGGTGCGCACGATCACGATGCGGAAAGGCCGCGCCCCGCCGTCCTCGGTGATGCGGGACAGGTCGAACGCCCTGGCCTCGCCGGGATCGATGAAGCTGGTCTCGCAGATGGCATATACTTCGATTTCGTCGGCAGACATCCCGCTCACGCTCCTCGCGCGGCCCTCCCGAAAAGCGCCGGCACCTGTCGCAAATGGTACAGACCTGTCGGCCCCGCCCGCCGGAACGGCCGGCACGACCCGGACTGCCCCAATATTTGCATGAAGCATGCCGACGAGCGCCCGGGCCGGGATCCCGGTCCCTCCGGCGTCCATCCCGCAGGAAAGACACGCCATGCCGGCCATGAAGTTCTACATGACCCCCGGTTCCTGCTCGACCGGGATCCACATCATCCTGGAGGAGCTGGAGGAGGTGTTCGAGGCCCACATCGTGAACCTGCCGGCGGGAGACCATTTCAAGCCCGATTATGTGGCCATCAATCCCAAGTCGACGATCCCCGCCCTGGTGCGGCCGGACGGAACGACCCTGACCGAAGTGGTGTCCATCGCCTACTGGCTCGCGCGCAGCCGCGGCCGCGGCCGGCTCTGGCCGGGCGAAACGGAGGCCGAGACACGGGCGCTCGAAACCATGGTCTATGTGGTCTCCACCCTGCACGGCCAGGGCTTCGCGCGCCTCTTCGCCACGCCCACCTTCGCCGCCAGCCCGGGGGACCGGGCAAAGGTGGAGGCGCTGGGCCGCGACATCATCCAGCAGGGGTTCTCCATCCTCGACCGGGCGCTCGAGGGCCGGGACTATGTGGCGGGCCCGTTCTCGGCCGCCGATCCCATCCTCTTCTATGTGGAGTTCTGGGCCGAGAAGACCGGCATCGCCCTGCCGTCCAACCTCGCGGCGCACTACCGGCGCATGCTCGAGCGGCCGGTGGTGCGGCGCGTGCTGCGTGAGGAAGGCTACAATCTGGCGCTTCTCGGCGTGGAGCAAAGCCGCCCCAATTGAAGCGCGCCGCACGCATCCGGCCCGCAATCTGCTCCCCCGGATGGCGCCGCACGCTTCTTGCAAGATCCCCGCAGGATTCGGAGAGCAGCGTCATGGCCGAAATGATCGTGGTGACGGAAGAAAACCGGGACGACATGTCCCGCAAGGCTGGGATCTTCCTCTATTCGGAAACCCGACTCTGGCTGGAGGACGACAGCGTTCACCGCGCCGACGGCCCCGCCCTCCTCTCACCGGACGGCGTCGAGCGGTGGTACGTGCGGGGCGCCGAGGTCACCCGCGCGGTCAAGGCCTTCTTTGCCGAGAACAAGTGGACGCTGCGCGCCGGCCTCGACAGCGACGAGAAGCGCGACCGCTTCGCCGCGCAATTCCTGGGCTGAGGCGCCTTCGGCGGCGCGTCGAAGGCGCTGAAGTCGAAGGCCTGAAAAGGAAAGACCTGAAAAATCGTGATGGCCGGCACCCGGCCGGCCATCACGATGATCCACTACGCCCGCCAGAGCGCGCGCCGATCGGCTGGCATCGCAAGCTGACCGGAAAACACGTTCTCCATCTTGGAGCTGGAGGACGATTCACCGATCAGATTGATTCAATTTGATCGGATCGCACTCCAGCACCTCAGATGAGGCCGAGCTCCAGCTGAACCTCGTCGCTCATGCGCGACTTGTCCCATGGCGGATCAAATACAAGCTTCATCTTCACGTCGGAAACACCCGGCACGACGCCCACCGCCTGCTGCACCCAGCCAAGCATCTGCCCGGCAACCGGGCAGCCCGGCGCGGTCAGCGTCATATCCATTTCCACAACACCCTCATCCTTCACCTCAATTCGATAGATGAGGCCAAGGTCATAAATGTTCACCGGAATTTCCGGATCATTCACCGTCCGCAACGCGCTAACGATGGCTTCCATGAGCGCGGCTTCATCTTCCGCAAAATCGTCGAAACTCCGCGCTTCACCATGGAAGATCATCGTCGTCGGAGCAGCAATGCCGTGATCAGTTGGCTGTGTCATTTGCCCATTGCCTCCTGCCCCCTCGTCATACGGTACCGAAGCAAGCCGAGTGCCAATCGGGCGGTGTTGGTTCAGTCCAGCCCTTCCGCCAGCGCCGCCACCACCGGCCAGCCGACCGCGCCGGTCGGGTCGAGCACCTTCAGCGCCGCGAGCTTCTCGGCCGCCTCGTCCGGACGGCTCTGGCGCAGATGGATGAACGCCAAGGCCTTCAGAGTGTAGAGCGCAAACCGGCCGGGGCCATCGGGCAAAATGTCGTGGGCGACCCAGCGGCGCCAGTCGGGGTCCCACCCGGCCTGGCTCGCCGCCTCCGCCAGGCCGCCGCGTGCCGCGGCCTCGGCCTCGTCCAGGTTCCCCTGGTAGGTGTGGATCTTGTAGAGGCAGAAATAGACCGGCAACTCCGCCGGCGTGGTGGCGAGCGCCTGGCGGAACAGCTCGTCGGCCCGGTTGCGATCCCGCCGATAGGCGATGACGCCCTGCTGGAGCAGCGCGTTCACCGCGTCCGACACCTCGCCGAAATTGATGACATCGGCGTCGGGAAGCAGATCGATCATGAAACGGCCCTTCGATGGCTGGTGAAAGGCCCGGGGCCTATTTCACCAGATGGGGGTGGGGCGGCGTCTCGGCGAGCCGGGCGCCGCGGAAGGTCAGCGCCCGGCTCACCGCCTTGGCGATGACCAGGGCGCGGGCGTCGAGCCCGGTCCAGTCGGCGCCACGGCCGCGGGGGTCGATCTCCAGCAGCTTCACCCCCGCCGGAACCTCGGTTCCGTCGCGCACGACGCCACGCACCACGCCATCGAACGGCGCGCGAATGGGATCGTTGCCGAGATAGCCGATGTGGAAATCCTTGAAGACCCGTGTCCCGATCTCGATGGCGGAATGCCAGCGCCCCGGCACCTGGGAATGAACGAAGCGCTCGGCCGCGACCGCGCCGAGCGGGCGGGCGACCCCGTCGGGCGCGTCGGTCGGCCCGTGCTGGATGATCTGGCCTTCCTTGCCCGGCCGGGTCTCGATGGCCAGGTCGCAATTGGTGCCGCCGCTGAAGCCGGGACCGAGGCCGATGGTGAGCCGGGCGAGGCGGCGCAGGTCCGGCGTCACCTGGTACTTGTTCATCCGCGCATCCACCAGCAGGTCGATGGAGCCGAGCACGATGAGGTCCAGAAGGCCGAGATTGGTCACCATCACACCATTGCGGGCAAGGCCCGCGCGCACCCCCACGCCGGTGTCTGCGCGCTCGGCGCGCACGCCGTCGACGCTGGCGCTGTCCTCGAACAGCGCGTCGTGAAACGCCATCTTGCGACGGATCACCGGCGGCATCGGATCGTGCGACAGCACGACCCCGTAACCGGCCCGGTGGAGCTCGATGGCGACGGCCGACGCGATCTCGTTCGTGCCGAGTATCGTCGCGAAGGCGGGATTCATCCGCCCCCGGCCCGGCTGTTGCAATTCGCTCATGACTGGTCTCGCTTCCTTGGGGCGACAAAATGTAAGCAAGAGGCGGGCCGATTGGAGGAAATTCAGACAGCGGCGCCGATTTCGCCGCCCGCGCACCGCGGGACTCTCCCGGCGCCCGTTCAGCCCGCTTGGGAATAGCTGGAGCGGGGATCACCGCCGCAGGGATGGGCGGGTTCGGAACGCGGCGCGACGGCACCTGTCGGTTTTGCGACAGGTTCGCGGCGCCCACGGGCTTTGGTTGAGGTCGGCACGGGCCGCGCTTCACCGCGTGAAGCAGGCGGAACGCCCCGCGCCCGGGACGACCTGCGGGCGGGCAACGCGCGCCCCGGAACACGCCGCCGCACTTGGTTTCTCCCTTGCATGGCGCCGTGCGAAGCAAAGGAGACAGCGCGATGGCAATGGCCGCAACCGAGATCGAGCGCCTCGTCAAGGAAGCCCTTCCGGGGTCGCAGGTGGTGATCATCGATCTCGCCGGAGACGGAGATCACTACGCGGCGCGGATCACGTCCGACGCCTTCAAGGGCAAGAGCCGCGTGCAGCAGCACCAGATGGTCTATGCCGCGCTACAGGGGCATATGGGCGGTACGCTGCATGCCCTGAAGCTGGAAACCCTGGTTCCCAAGTAGAGCATTCCACGGACTCATCTACGTTTTCACCGCCATATTCTTTGAAACGGAGTTCTTGCCATGGCCAATGCAGCCGAACGCATCGAAGACATCATCGCGTCGAGCGACGTGGTGCTTTTCATGAAGGGCGTGCCCGCCGCGCCGCAATGCGGCTTCTCCGCCGCGGTCGTCCAGGTGCTCGCCCAGGTGGGTGTGCCCTACCGCGCCGTGGACGTCCTGCAGGACTTCGAGGTCCGCGAGGCCATCAAGGCCTATTCCAACTGGCCGACCATTCCGCAGCTCTACGTCAAGGGCGAGTTCGTGGGCGGTTGCGATATCGTGCGCGAGATGTTCCAGGCCGGAGAACTCACGGCCCTGATCGCCGACAAGGGCGTGGCCGCGCCCGTCGCCTGATACCAGACCTGGGGGCGGTGGGCTTGACGCATCAAGCATCGCCCCCAGGTCATGCCCGCGCGGCACTGGAGCGAAACCCGCTTCTTGGGAGCGAAACCCACTTGGCGTCGATCGCGGACCGAGGCCGATGGCATGAGCCCCGATCCGATCGAAAAAGCCCGCCCAGCTGCTGCAGGGCGGGCTTTTTCCTGTCCGCTCACGGATGGCGCCAAGGCGCTTCCGGCGCACGCCGGGTGAGAGGAAATCCTCACCCGCAAGAAAACGAGATGAAAGAAACGAAATGACAGAACACGAGATGCGCGATTAACGGCGGGCAGCCGCCTTTGCCCGCCACGGACACGAACCGGGGACGAGCGCCCATTCCGGCAATGCCAACGGCCTCCTGCAAAAAACGGGGCAGGAGGCCGTCGATTACGTAATTGCCCGGATTGCGCCGGGCACACGGCCCGGCTTGAATATGCCCGTACTGATCAGGCGGCCTTCGCCGCTGATTCCACCTTGAGCGCGTCGACGCTGGCGCGATCCAGACGGAAAACCCCGCGGCCACCGGCAAGCGCCTGATAGGTATCCGCAGCGCGGTAGGAGAGGAAATTGAACCAATCCTGGGGATCCAGTCCCGCAGGGCGTTCGCTGATCTCGACGATCGTCCCGTTGGGGGCGAACCGCGCGTGAATAATGACCTTTTCCGCGTCCATCGTACTTCTCCACGTTTGCCCTCGTCGCGAACCGGCAGATCCCCATCCCCTTTTCGCGGCGACCTGAAAAACCAAAAATATGCGTCCGGCGACCCGGCTCGTCCGTGCCGAACGAACGCGATCTCCTTGCCGCCCTGCCGTCTCGACGGCGGGGCGCTTCTTCTTTCCCCGGGCGCCTAGCGGCTCCGCCGGCGCTTGTCCGCCGCGGCTTGGCTGCACGCTCCTGCAAGCCCTTCCTGCAAGCCCTGCCCTGCAAGCCCTGCGCTGACCCGAACCCCTCGCTCGCCAGGGCGCTTTCCGCCGCCGGCCCCGAAAGCGCCTCTGCCCGCCTTGGGCAAAGGCGCTCGCGTGATCAGAGGCCGGAGAACTCGCCCAGCAGCTCCACCGTCACATTTTCGGTGCCGAGCACGGTGACGTGCTTGGCCAGGCGAGACTTCGAGCTGACGCCCACGATCGCGTCCAGCGCCTCGTTCTCCTCGCGCGTGGTCTTGGACAGGCCCTTGCGGCCCTCCTGAATATAGACGTGGGAAGCACCGCCGTCCTTGTCAGACTTCTGCTTCTCCGCCAGACCCGGCTCGACGGTGATGAGCGCCTCGAGGAGGTTCGTCCCCTCTGCGACCTCGGTGGTCTTACCGATGGGCATAACCTTCAACGTAACCGTGGACATCAAAAACTCCTGTCGTTTCTGCTTTTGTGATTGGGTGCGCTCTTCTTTGCCTTCAGTAGATGGCGGCGCCCGCCCCTACATTGATCGAGGCATCCTTCATCGTTGCGACGATGAACTCGATTTCATCCTCCGAGAGATGCGTATGGAACGGCAGGGCGACCGCCCGGTCCGCTACCTTCTCGGTCACCAGGAAATCCCCCCGCCGATAGCCGAGGTCGAAATAATGGCGCTGCAGGTGCAGCGGATTGCTGTAGGCAACGGATTCCACCTTCTCCAACTTGAGGTCGTCGACGATGGAGTCGCGGCTCGACTTGGAGAAGCGGGTGCCGAGGTGCACCACATAAAGGAACCAGTTCACCTCGGTGACGTCCGGCCCGATGAAGGGATCCTTGATGCCCTCGAAGGACTGCACGTACTTCAGGTAGAGATGCTCTACCGTGTGCCGCTGCTCGAGGATTTCCTCCACCCGCCGCAGCTGGGTGAGGCCGAGAGCCGCGGACACGTCGCTCATGGCGCCCTGGTAGGGCGCGGTCATGCTGACCACCACCGACGAGCGCTCGTCGGGCCGGTGGGAGCGGAACCGCCTGAGGGCCACGGCGACATCGATGTCGTCGGTCACCACCATGCCGCCCTCGCCGCACACCAGCGGGAACGGCTGTGAGAAATCGAACACGGACGTGTCGCCGAACGTTCCAACGAGGGCGCCCTTGTAGCGCGAGCCGATGGCCTCGGTGGAATCCTCGATGAGCGCCACCCGGTGCTTGCTCGCGAGCTCGCGAAAGGCGGCCCAGGGCGCGGGGTGCCCGTTGGTGTTGCCGGCGACGATGGCCTTGGTCTTTTCGGTGATCTTCGCCTCGGCCTTCTCGGGCACGAGGGTGCCGGCCCAGTAGTCGATGTCGGCGAACACCGGCCGGGCGCCGGAAAGGCTGATGGCGTGCACCGTCTCGCGGAAGGAGTAGGGCGCGCACACCACCTCGTCGCCCGGCCCGATGCCATAGGCCTTCAGCGTGTAGAGCAGGCCCAGGGTGCCGCTGGGCACCGCCACCGCATATTTGCGCCCGAGATAGGCCGCGAACTCGGCCTCGAACGCCTCCGCCGTCGGGCCGCTGGACAGCCGGGGCGCCTGCAGGGCGTTGCTCACCGCCTCCAGCTCGGCGACGGTGATGTCGGGATCCGACAACAGGATGTTCGTATCCTCGCCGCCGTCGCCCTCGACGTCGGTAAGGTCCATGTCGGCGATGAGGTCGAAGTCGCTCATCACGCGCTCCGCCGGGCAAGGATGACGCCGGTCGCGCGGCCCGGATCGGAGGTGATGTGGGCGCAGTGGTCGGCGGTGTCGAGCAGGTGGATGTCGAAGCGGGAGTAGGTGCGGAAGGGATCTTCCGTCACATCGGAGGCGTCGCACTGGGTCCACGAGAGCGTGGGGAAGCGGCGCCGCAGCTCGGCGAACACCGGCACCGAAGCATCCTCCACGGTGAGGAGCTTCTCGATCTCGCTGAGGTCGTTGTCGCTCAAGCCCATGACTTTACCTCTCCCTTGCCGGCGGACTGACGCATCCCCGCCAATGTGGCGGGGGAAGACAGGCCCCATGCAGGATCATTGCCAAAACTTGCGCTCGCTATCGTCGTTGAGGAGATCCAGCACTTCCTTCAGCCGCTCGTGCGTGCTGTCGAGCTCCCAGACGCGCGTCCCGTGGTTCTTGCGGAACAGCTGCCACTCCCCCTGCTCCCCGTCGAACAGCATCAGGGCGATGTCCACGACGCCGCCCTCCGGATCGATGTTGCGCGAGCAGCACGCGCTCTCGATGCGATAGCCCCCGTCCGTGGCGAGCACGCGCGGGGTCACATAGCGATAGCGCTTGCGCGCCTTGATCGCGCGCTCGATGCGCTTCCTGTCGAGATCGTTCGGATGAGCGGGCAGCCTCATCGCCGATGTCTCTTTCAAGGCGAGCGCGACCCGCATGACGGCCGCCTCAAAGGGGAATGATTTCTTCCTCGAGGCATCCCACCACGAGGCGCTCGGAAAACTCGATCAGGTAGATCGGGGTGTTGGTGTCGGTGTGGCTTCCCACCTGCACGATCTCGCCGGTGGTGCCGAGGCCGACCAGGAGCGCCTCCTCCGGCACGTCCGGATAGGATCCGTCGTTGTAGAGGTCGATCAGGGTCTTCACCTTCTGACCCCATTGATACTTGGGAAGACGCGGCTCCAGAATCATGCTCTTCAGGCTCCAGGCACGGCGGGCAGGGGAATGTCTTCTTCCTCACGCGGGATCGCGCTTTCCAGCTCCTTGCGCTTCATCCCCACGCGATTTCCACTTTCAGTGAATTCGACACCGTAGATGTAGAATTGCTGCAGGAAGGTGCCAATGGACACCACGTATCCGATCTCGCCCTTCCGGGCGAGGATTTCACCGATTTCCTTGCCCGCATAGGTTCCGTCGTTACGGATGACCCGCTTGGCCTTCACCTTCTCGCCGAAGTTGAAATATGGCGGCTCGGAGACTTCGACCACATCACTGTCACGGACGATGTTGCTCATAGCGGCATCTCCCTTGCTAGCTCCCCTCCCGCCCTGCGGGAGCGGGCGACCTCGCGCACGAAGTCGTCGTCGTCGTCGATCAGCTGGGACACCTGGGCCGGCGAAATGCGGCTCGCCACCTCGTAGCGCACGCGCCAGTCGGGATCGCAGAGGAGCGCGGATAGCAGGTCCGGCGCGAGGCGCTGCGCCACCTCCAGCCGCACCGCCGGGCTCGGGTCGTTCACCATGCACAGGAGCCATTCTCCCGGCAGACGCTTGGCGACCACCCGGCGCACCTCCGCCTCCGGATCGTCCACCATGCGCGACAGGAGCGGCGGCGCGAGCCGGCGCGCCACCACCAGGCGGACGTAATAGTCCTCGTCCGCCATCATGGGCGTGAGGTCCGCATCCTCCAGCAGCGACACGATGCGGATGCGCACCTCCCGGTGCGGATCGGTGCGCAGCGGCAGGATCTTGCTCTTCGGCAGCCGGCGGGCCGCGTTCCAGCGCACCGTCTCCTCCGGATCCTTGAGGAGCTGCGGCAGCACGAACACGTCCGCGTGCTTGGCCGCGATCGCCCGCACCTCGAAATGCTCGTGCCGCACATAGGAATTGGCGAGCTTCGGGTTCCAGTTGAAGAAGCGGTCGATGCGCCGGGCGTAGCGGTCGTTCACGCACGCCCGACGCAGCTGGCACTTGCCCGCGCCCAGCAGATCCTGGTGGGCGCACGAGGAGCAATCGACGTCTTCCCCGAGCCAGGTCTTGGCCTCGTCGATGTCGTCTTCAGTCATCGTCGTCCTGCCCCGCTCTGTTCAGCACGTCGAGCAAGAGCTTCGCACCGATCTTGTCGGTGGGATCGAGCTCGAGCAGCTTCATCACCGCGGCCCGCCCCTCCTCCAGATCGCCGAGGCGCATGTTGAGGTAGGCGTAGCCCTTCAGCGTGAACAGGAAGAAGCGCGGCATCAGCCGGTCGTAGCGCGAGAATTCGGCGTCGTCCGCCGTCACCTCGCGCCAGTCGGCCGGCAGATTGGTCTCCCGCTGTGCCTTGGCGAGGCACACCCGCGCCACCTCCAGGCATTCCCGAAGCCGGCCCTTGTAGAAGTAGAAGCGGTAAAGACCGATCAGCACCGCCGCATGACCCGGCGCCAGTGCTTCCGCCTGCCGCAGATGGGCTTCCGCGACTTCGTCCTGCTGGTAGGAGAGGCCGGCCTCCCAGAGATGGTACTCCGCGTCCTCCGGCAGCCCTCCCCCCATCACGGCGCTCGCAAGGAGCGCGTCCGGGGTGAGGAAATCCGGTTCGCCATTCACTTGCGAGCCTTGCATTCCCGTCCCCTCGTTTCCCTTTGCGCCCGCACCGTTCCATACACGAGCCGACCGCGCGCGACGGTCCCGGGCGGCTGCACCGCCTCGGGGCCTTCGCCGCTCAGTGCGCGTGCGAGCCGCAGCTGGTCGCCTTGGGATCCTGGAACACCAGGCCGGTCTTGGCGGCCGTGTCGGTGAAGTCGATGGTCACCCCGTCGAGCAGGAGGCGGCTCTCGGCGGGAAGGAACAGCTTCACGCCATCCTTCTCCACCACCGCATCGCCCGGCTGGGGCTCCTTAAGAACGGCGATCTCCGCGTTGAGCCCGGAGCATCCGCCCGGCGTCACGTGCATCCGGAAGCCGGCCGTCGGGCCACCGTCGGCCATGATCATCATGCGGATGAAGCGCGTGGCCGAACGGGTCATCGTGAAGTTCATCGTCTCTCTCCTCACGCGGTGGGCTGGTAACGCGGATACGAGGTGTCGATCACGCAGGTATCGTCCACCGGGCACACCGCGGCGCACTGCGGCACATCGAAATGGCCGATGCACTCGGTGCACTTCTTCGGGTCGATCACGAACGTGCCGTTCTTCTCGAAAATGGCCACGTTCGGGCATTCCGGTTCACAGGCCGAGCAGCTGGTGCACTGCGACGCCACGATTTTCAAAGTCATGGGATATTCCTTTGAGGCCCAGAGGCCGTGCCGGTCGGGTCGCGTCGCAACCCGACCGGCAAACGGACGCTCTGCCAGTCAGTGCGGGCCGGTCAGGCCGCGTTGGTCAGTGCGCCCTGGCGGATCTCGGCGTCACCGCGCACGGTGTGCTCGATCTCGCCGATCTTCACCTTGTTGAGGTATTCCTTGAACCAGGTGATGGCCGACTTCTCGATGAACTCGTGCGCGAAGCCGTCCACCGGCTCGATGCCGGCCTTGATGAGGTCCGCCTTCGGGCAACCGCCGATCTTCGCCACGAACACCGCATGACAGTCGTTGATGGCGCGGATGATGGTCTCGAGGCTGTCCTCCTCGCCGTAGCCGCCCTGGCAGTACAGGTCGACGCGGCGATGGCCGACGAACTTGGCGCCGCCGGTGGAGAGCTCCCACACCTGGAACTCCTTGGCGTGGCCGAAGTGCTCGTTGATCAGGCCCGAGCCCTTGGTGGCGACGGCGACGAGCAGCTTGATGTCGCTCTGCTCGCCGGCGAGGCTCTCGAGCTCTTCCTGCTTCGCGGCGACCTTCGCCACGCGCTCTTCCTCGACCAGGGCCTGGTAGGCCTTGCGGCTGTCGAGGTCGTAATTGACCTCCATGGCCATGATCTTGTCGGTGGTGAACTCGGCGGAGCGGTCCTCACCGAGCAGGCCCACCGCGTCGGCGCGGCACTGGCGGCAGTGACGCATCATGTTCATCTCGCCCTCACACGAATCCTGGAGCGCCTTGAGCTCCTGGGCGGTGGGGCCGCGCTGGCCGTTGAGGCCGAACACGGTGCCGTGCTCCGGCGCCGAGATGAGCGGCATGATGTTGTGGAGGAACGCGCCGCGCGACTTCACCGCCCGGTTCACCTCGACCAGGTGCTTGTCGTTGATGCCGGGGATCATCACCGAGTTGACCTTGCACAGGATGCCACGCTCGGTGAGCATCTCCAGGCCCAGCATCTGCCGGTCGGTGAGGAGCTTGGCGGCCTCATAGCCAGTGTAGCGCTTGTGCTTCCAGAAGACCCACGGATAGATCTTCGCGCCCACTTCCGGATCCACCATGTTGATGGTGATGGTCACGTGGTCGACGTTGAAGCCGGCGATGGTGTCCACGTGGTCGGGCAGGGCCAGGCCGTTGGTGGACAGGCAGAGCTTGATGTCCGGCGCGGTGCGGTTGATCAGCTCGAAGGTCTTGAAGGTCTTCTCCGGATTGGCCAGCGGATCGCCGGGGCCGGCGATGCCGAGCACGGTCATCTGCGGGATGGTGGAGGCGACCGCGAGCACCTTCTTCGCCGCCTGCTCGGGTGTCAGCTTCTCGGAGACCACGCCCGGGCGGGATTCGTTCGCGCAGTCATACTTGCGATTGCAGTAGTTGCACTGGATGTTGCACGCCGGGGCGACGGCAACATGCATGCGCGCATAGTGGTGGTGGGCTTCTTCACTGTAGCAGGGATGGTTCTTCACCTTCTCCCAGATCTCGGTGGGCAGGTCGCCCTGGCCGGCGGACGAGCCGCAGCTCGCCTTGCCCGAACCGCCGGAGGTTCCGCAACCCTGGTGTTCCGCCTTGGCCTGCATGACCTCGGCCAGCTTGTCGGCCACTGCGACTTCGCTCGTCTCTTGCTGTGTCGACGCGTGCATCTATCTGCTCCTCGCTTCCAGCAGGATCCTCAAAAAAATCCTGCGACCAGAAGAGCAACTGGCGTGCCACTGCCAGACGCCGCAAATTTTCATTACCTTTCAAATCGTTATTCGCATTTATCCGGCTGTAGGCTTGCCAACACGCACCCCGACAGGTCTGACATGTTGGAAAAGTTACATGCTCATTCGTCGATTTCGGCCGTTGTCCGCCGCGGATTTGATTTCAATCAATGCAGGCCGGCAAAAGCCGCGCGCCCGGCAAAAACGATGAGAGCATGCCCGTCGCCGGGCATGCTCTCATGTCTCGGTCCGAAGATGTTGCGGCCGGCTCAGGTACGCGCCGACATGATGATGTCCAGGGCCTTGGGCAACGGCATGGCGATGGGCGTGATGGCGTGGGTCAGCAGGAAGCGCAGCTCGTTGCGGGTCAGCTGCGCCTCGTCCACGATGGCGAAGTGCGGGGTGCGCGAGCGCTTCGCCACCTGCCGCGCATAGGTGCGCAGGAGCTGGTCGTGGAACCGGCAGCCGAGGAACAGGAAGCTGCGCTCGGTGCGACGGTTCTTCACCACGTCCGGGATCGGGGTCTGGATGTCGATCTCGGTCAGGACTTCCACATAGTCGGCGTCGGAAATCAGCCAGTTCTTGGCCGGCGCGACGCTGCCGTGGGGCTTGTAGAGCACGGTCGGCCAGCCCTCGGCGGCGGCGCGGTCGGTTTCCTGGCCGGCGGCGTCGTAGAAGCGGTACCAGCGATCCTCGCCGATGCCGGCGCGGGTGATGCCCTGGACCTCGCCCCAGTCGCTGCGACCGGCGAGCGCGGTGCGCATGGCGCCGTCATACCAGGTGTCCACGATCAACGGCAGCTTCAGGCCGGCGAGGAAGGACTGGACCGGCAGCGGCGCCACGGGCGGAGCGAACGCATCGGCCATCAGGGCCGACACGGTGTTGCGGTGCTTCATGCTCTCGATGTGCTGGGCGGCGGCCCAGGCGTTGCCCTTGGCGCGCTTCGGCAGGGCCACCTTGGTGCCGAAGAAGACCGAGAGGTCCTCCGGCGTGACCGGAATGGCCGGCGTTCCCAGGGGCAGAAGGCCGGGCCCAAGATAGGGCACGACCTTGCCGGCGACGAGCTCCGCCGCCACGTCCTTCAGGACGGCCTCGGCGTCGGCGAGCTTCAGCGTCTCGATATTGGCGACGGCGATATTCATGTCAGCTCACTCCTCCTCGCCGCGCTTGCGCGCGTTCACGGTGATGGGGAGGGTGGTGCCCTCGGCCATCTCCGGCAGTTCCAGGACCCAGCCGTTGGCGATCTTGATCCAACCACCCCACAGGGTCTCGTGCTCGGTCTCGACGATCGGCTCCTCCAGGTCCTTCTTGGGGACGTAGATGGACAGGCCCATCTCCGGGGAACGACGAATCATGATTTTCATACGATGGACTCCTTGAGCGGGCCGAACACGCCGCTGTGACCCGCACCCGGCCCGACACGGACGGGCTTCGGGATGCTCCTCGGGTGCCGCGCGGCGGCGAAGGCTGCGATCGGCGCGCGCCCGTCCACGCGGCCCGCGGCGGCGGCGCGCCGGGCGTCCCCTGGTTCAGACATGACCGGCGACGCCTTCCCCCTGCTGCCCCGCCCCTTCATGGGCGAGCCAGGCCGGCGACATGGCGCGCAGACGGGTGATGATCTCGGGCAGCACATCCAGCACGCGGTCCACGTCCTCCCCCGTATTCTCACGGGAGAGCGACAGGCGGATGGCGCCGTGGAGCGCGCTGGCCGGCAGGTTCATCGCCCGGAGCACGTGCGAGGGCTCGGTGGAGCCGGAGGTGCAGGCGGAGCCCGTGGAGGCGGCGATGCCCGCCTTGTTGAGATTGTGCAGCACCGCCTCGCCGTCGAGATACTCGAAGGCGATATTGGCCGTGTTGGGCAGGCGGTTGTCACCATCGCCGTTGAGGAGCGCGTGGCTGACCTGCTGCAGGATGCCCTGCTCCAGCCGGTCGCGCAGCGCCTTCAC
Source organism: Xanthobacter dioxanivorans (assembly GCF_016807805.1). Lineage (NCBI taxonomy): Bacteria > Pseudomonadati > Pseudomonadota > Alphaproteobacteria > Hyphomicrobiales > Xanthobacteraceae > Xanthobacter > Xanthobacter dioxanivorans. The sequence continues at coordinate 857,557 of NZ_CP063362.1, forward strand.
ATGGGTGCGCTCCGCCTCCATGTGCTTCAGCGCGAGATCCGCCGCCGCGCCGAGGCCGATGACGCCCGGCACGTTCTCGGTGCCGCCGCGCCGGCCGCGCTCCTGGTGGCCGCCGCGGATAAGGGGGCGGAACTTCACGCCCTTCTTCACGTAAAGGGCGCCGATGCCCTTCGGGCCGTGCAGCTTGTGGCCAGACAAGGACAGCATGTCGATGGCGGTGGACTTCAGGTCGATGGGCACCTTGCCGACGGCCTGCACCGCGTCGGTGTGGAACAGGGCGCCGGCCTGGCGGGCCATCTCCGCCAGCTCGGCCACGGGGAACAGGGTGCCGGTTTCGTTGTTCGCCCACATCACCGAGGCGATGGCGGTCCTCGGCGACAGCGCCTTGCCATAGGCGTCGAGATCGAGCCGCCCGTGGCGGTCCACCCCGATGAGATGCACCCTGGTGCCGCGGGTCTTTTCCAGATGGGCGACGAGGGTGAGGATCGCCGGGTGCTCCACCGTGGTGGTGACGATCTCGTCCCGCCCCTCCTGCGTCTCCAGCGCCGAAAGGATTGCCGCGCTGTCGGCCTCCGTCCCGCCGGAGGTGAAGATGATCTCGTGGTCGAACGCCGCGCCAAGCAGAGCCTGAAGCTGCTTGCGCGCGGCCTTCACCGCCTCGCCCACATGCGCCCCGAAGGCGTGGGTGGAGGAGGCATTGCCGAAATGCTCGCTGAAGAACGGCAGCATGGCCTCGACCACGAGGGGATCGGTCCGTGTCGTCGCGTTGTTGTCGAGATAGACCGGCCGCACGGAAGCACCCCTTCAGATCGTCTGAGCCTGGAGGCCCGCCGGGCCTCAGCGGACCGGCGAGGCGGCGGGCGCCGGAGCCAGCGGCGCGGCGGAGGGCGCCGGCGAAAGCGCCTTCAGGCTCACCAGCGGCTTGTTCTGCGCGCCGGCCACCGGGATGAGGCGGATGAGCTCGCCGAGGCGCTCGACGATCTTGGTCTGGATGCCCTCGATGGTCTCGCTGGCCAGCTTGCAGAACACGCAGGCGCCGGTCATCTTCACCATGACCTTGTTGCCGTCGATCTCGACGAGCTCGCAGTCGCCGCCGTCCCGCTTGAGATTCGGACGGATCTCCTCGATCACCTCCCGGATGATCGCCTCACGCTTGGCTTCGCGGGTAAGCGGCTGACGCTCTTCGGTCTCGGCGAACATCGCAGTGTCCTCTCTAGAATTCACTCGACCCGGTGCGCATCCCGACCTCAGCCGAAGGACTTGCCGCAGGAGCAGCTCGAGGTGGCGTTGGGATTCTCGAAGGTGAAGCCGGCGCCCTCAAGGGCCACGACGAAGTCGATGACGGTGCCGGCGAGGAGCTCGTGGCTCTTGTTGTCCACGAACACCCGCACGCCCTCGCGCTCCACCACCGTGTCGTCCGGCTCGGAATCGCTGACGAGGCCCATCTTGTACTGGTAGCCGGCACAGCCGCCGGTCTCGACCATGATGCGCAGGCCGCTGACGGGCTGATCGGCGCCCAGGATCGCGTCGCGGACGGCATTCAAGGCGCTGTCGGTCAAATTGATCATCGCTCGACCTTCGCTTGAGAGACTTCGTTGGGAAGGACGGGAGCAAGCCGCATGCCAGACAACAACGGACTGATTTACCTCGCTTTTCCGCAACGGACCTGTTGCCTTTGCGACGCGTGTCCGGTTTCGGACACGCGGCGCGGCGCGGTTCAGGCACCGAACCGCACGCGGCCCGGCCGGCTCCGCCGCCCCGCCCAGCCGCCGGCCCCGCGCCTCCCGCCCGGGGCGCCGCGCCCCCGCGATCACTGGTCGTTGCGGCGCCGGTGGATGCGCCGGGAGGGCGCGGCCGGGGTGGCGGGGAGGGCTGATTGTCGCTCCCCCGCGCGCCGGAGGCCGCCCGCGGCCGAACCGGCAGACTGTTTGCATGAGATGCACGCCTGCCCCCTGCGCGGGTGGGCCGCCGAACCGCCTTCGGCGGAGAGCGGCGCCTTCGAGCCCACGAAGGCGCGCCCTGCTCGCGCCTGTCCAAAAGTTGTGTGCTGAACCGGAGACCATTGATGACTGCGATCGAGAACACCCCCCTGGGCCGGCTGGATAAAGAGGGGCGACTCCTGAATGCCGTGCTCAAGCAGCCGACCAAGCCGGGCCGCTTCGATTTTCGCGGCGACATCGCCCTGAAATTCCAGGTCGCCGTCGCCGACGAGAAGCGCCCGCCGGAATACACCATGGAGCAGGTGCTGGTCTGCGCCGAGGAGGGCAAGACCACCATTCCGGTGCTGGCCGGCTACCTGCAGAACTTCGCCTTCCTCGCCGACGTGGTGGACGTGCTCGGCGACGCGCTGGCGCCCGACGGCAAGTATTTCTTATTCTGCAACAACATCGACCTCCTGTCGAAGTATCGCGTCACGCATGGCGGCAAGACGTTCTATGTCCTACCCTGCGACGAATCCACCGTGTGGAAGGAAATGACCGAGCTTCTCAGCATCGACAAGAACGACATCAAGAAGCTCGACACCGGCGGGAAGACCGACGTGGTGCTCGATGCGGCGCGCGACTGGCACGAGGACTACGAGGTCATCACCTACGAGAAGGGCGTCTCCATCATGGAGCCGGTCAAGAACCGCAACGAGAACCGCCCGGTCTGATCCCGGGCCCGGCCGCCGAAGCGGGCCCTCGGCGCATGCCTTCACCGCATGTCAACGAGGGCCCATATCACCGCGGGTCCCTGTCACCTCGGGTCCCTGTGACCGAGAAGGCCCCGGACGTCCGGCGGCGATGCGCCGGACGCTGTCGGCTCACACGCCGCCGCCTTCGTCGGAGCAGGACGTCACCTCGTCCTCATCGTCGTCGTCCACATCCTCGGCGAGGGTCACGCCCAGCGCGCAGATGTCGTTGTCGATGACGCTGAGGGTCACCGGCACGAGGTTCTTGCCCTTGCACGGCCCTTCGAGGCACGCGCCGGTGCCGAGCTCGAACAGGGCGCCGTGCTTGCCGCACATCAGGCGGATGCCGTTGGGGTCCAGGAACTGGTTGCGCTCCCAGTCGAGCTTCACCCCGTCGTGCGGGCAGCGGTTGACATAGCCGAACACCTGCCGTCCCCAGCGGACGATCACGAGGTTGAACGGCTGCTCGGTCCCGTCCTCGGCCACCTGCATGAGCTCGAAGCCCCGCGCCCGCTGGCTCGGAATGTCGCTCATGGAGCAGATGACGTAGGCGACACCGCCCTGGGGCACAGTTTCGTCTTCCGCGATGCTCGGTTCCATCTTGTCCTCGTTCACGATGCACTCGTCAGGATCGGGCCACCCCCGGCACCGACGCCGGGGGCAAGGGGGTGCCGGCCTCGGCCTTGGCCAGGAGGCGCCGGTTCGCCGCCAGGCAGAAGTCGCGCCAGGCGGCGGCGACGTCGCGCAGGATCGTCTGCACGTAATCCTTGGAGAGGTGGTGCTCGCCGGGAAAATTGGACAGGGCGCACGACGTGCGGTTGAAGGCGATCACATCGTCCAGCAGCGTCTGGATGAAGTCGCGGAACGGCAGCTGCACGTCCGGCATGAGGGCCGATCGGCCCTTCTCCACCCCCACGCCGCGCATGTCGAACGGCAGCGTATCCAGCATGTCGGCGGCGCGATCGTAGAGGTCCTCGATGGCGCCCAGCATGGCGCGCTGGGTGAGCTGCTCGCGATCCTGGGTGGCGAGCGCCCGGTTCAGCCGCACCCGGTAGGCCTCGAATGCCGTGTCGTTCTGGGCGCCGACCCAGGCGGCGAAGCGGGCGAGGCTCGCGGCATTGACCGACAGCCCGTCCGGCACGCCCGGTTCGGCCCCGTCCTCGGCGCGCTCCCGCGCCAGCGCCCGGTCGATGCGCCGCGCCGCTTCCAGCGCGCCCTCCAGGTAGCCGGCCCCCTGGGTCGCGGTCTCCGAGCCGCCGAGATGGAGGCGGCCGTCCCACAAGGGCCGGCGCAGCAGCGGATTGGAGAAGGCCACGTGCTCGCCCGGAGGCTCGGCACGGTCGCGCGTGGAACAGGTGAAGGGCTCCTGCGCCCAGTCCTGGCAATGCTGCTCGCCCGCTTCGGCGGCGCTGCCGAAGACCTGCACCATCTGGCTGTCCATGAGCAGGGGCAGGCCGACGCTGAACGCCTCGCGCAGGTCCGGCGGAAAGCTGAGGAAGCCGCCCAGCGCCGCCTTGGTGCCGCTGGCGTCGCAGGCGTCGAAGATCTCGCCCACCACCGCCTGCTCGTGGGTCACGAAGGCGTTGCCGGACTGGCCCGCCTCCCGCCAGAACGCGGAGGCGAACGCAATCATCACCTTGGCCTGCGCCGCCATCCAGGTGGGCGCGGCGCCCATGGCGTCGCGGGTGGCCGCGTCCAAATCGGGCGTGAAGCGAACGGTCTCGGCCACGAGGCGCGGCGGCAGCGCAATCACCACATGCCGGGCCTCGACGGTCAGGAAGGCGTCGTCCACCCGGAAGGTGAGCGCCACGTGGTCGCCCTTGTCCTCCACGCCGGACAGCACGTGGCCGAGACGGACCCGCTCTTCCGGCAGCCCTTCGGCCAGAGCGGCGATGATCCGCGACATGCCGCCGGCGACGCGCTGCGCGCCGCCGTGAACCTGCTGGTCGAGGCCCCGGGGCGTCTTGTCCGCCTCGGTGAGGTGCAGCACCGCGCCTTCGTCGTGCTGCGGAAAGGAGACGAGCCCGAGGTCCGACACGAAGGCGGTGATCAGCGGCTGCGTGTCGGGCCAGAACCAGGTCGGGCCGAGGTCCAGCGCCCCGCCGGTGGTAGCGGAGACGGCCGAGAGGATCCGGCCGCCGAGGCGGGCGCGCGCCTCGAACACAGTGAAGCTGCGGCCCTGCTTCTCCAGATGCCGCGCCAGCGCGAGACCACAGAGCCCGCCGCCGATGATTGCCGTTTCCAGCATGGATCAGTCCCTCGCTAGAGCCCGCGCCGACCGGCCTGCACCGCGCGCCGATCGGAAAAGGCGCTCTCCATACTCGCGTTGAAAGGCGGATTCTCATCCGGGCTGAGTCAGCGGGGAGGATCCGGCTCTGGCGCGTTCCTTGGAGCCCTTGCAAGATTCGCGCACAGCGCCCGCAGGCCCCTTTCCACGCGCGATTGGGCCCTGGTTTGTGGCATCACCCACCGCGCCGCGTCGGATTTCCCGCGTCCCGCGAAACATTTCCGACACGAACGCCCGGAGCCGTATCCACGCTCCACCCGACGCGGCCGCCAAATCCCCGGCAGGCACGGGCTTTTCCGGGTGCGTCGCGCCTCGGCGCGGGAGGGCGGGCGAAGTGGCACGAAACTTGATCGGTCGGAAGGACAGTTGATCGGACACATTTGCCTTGTGGAGATTGAAATGATCGTCGCGTCGGAATTTGCCAACCGCTCCCTCGAGGAGATCAAGGAGCTGCTGGCCGGCGGCACCTTGACCATCTATTCCGTGGCCCGCCCGGTGAGCGCCGACCACGCCGTCGACCGCAGCGGCAAGCTCGCGACCTTCACCTTCGGCGCGCCGTCCTTCAACACCCCGTCCGAGGACGGCTCCGAGGTGCCGAACTTCGCCGCCCCGGTGACCGCCTCCGACGTGGGAACCCCCGGCTTCGCGCGCGCCGTCACGGCCGACGGCAAGGTGGTGGCCGATTTCTCGGTCGGCCCGGGCGACCGCGAGATCAAGCTCGCCGAAGTGTCCTGCAGCCACGGCGCGCCGGTTCGCGTCACCAGCTTCAAGTTCAACCCGGAAGGCGGCTGGCCGGAGCGGGCGGATTATTACGACGCCCATCCGCGTCCCGGCTACGCCCTGCCGAAAGTGCGCTGAGGCCCGGGGCTCATCCGCCGCCGCGACGCTGCGGCGGCGGATGAGCCCGGAACGCTCACGCGGCAGGCGGCCACGGCCCGCCCGCCGCCGAGGACCCTGAGAATTGCCGGCTGTCGAAACTCGACAAGGAGATCCCCGCGTCATGTCCATTGCCCTTCCCGGACCGCTGGTGAGCACCGATTGGCTGGCCGAGCATCTGGCTGACCCGAGCCTCAAGATCCTCGACTGCACCTGGCTCCACGAGAGCACCAACATGGACGGGCGCACCCAGTATCGCGGCCGCCATCTGCCGGGGTCGGTGCATTTCGACATCGACCACGTGGCCGATAAGAGCAATCCGCTCCCGCACATGCTGCCGCCCGTGGCCGAGTTCGCCAAGAAGGTCGGCCTTCTGGGCGTGGCCAACGGCGACACGGTGATCGTCTATGACCGCATGTGCGGCGGCGCCGCGGCGGCGCGGGTGTGGTGGATGTTCCGCATCTTCGGCTACGACAACGTGGCCATGCTGGACGGCGGGTTCGGCAAGTGGACCAAGGAGAAGCGGCCGGCGGAAATGGCTCCGGTGCGGCCCGATCCCAAGACGTTCACCGCGGTGTTCGATCCGGCCCTGGTGCGCGACCTGCCGCAGATGATCGCCAATCTCTCCGGCAAGGCCGAGCAGGTGATCGACGCGCGCGGCCCGGCCAAGTTCTCCGGCAGCCAGGATGACGTGTTCCCGGTGAAGAAGAAGGGCCACATTCCCGGCTCCATCAACCTGCCGTGGGGCGACTTCATCGTCGAGGAGACGGGAGCCCTGATCCCGCCCGAGGCAATGGCGGCGCGCTTTGCCGCCGCCGGTGTCGACATCGCGAAGCCCATCACCGTCACCTGCGCATCGGGGACCATCTCCTGCGTGCTGCTGCTGGCGCTGTTCATCCTCGGCAACAAGAGCGCCGCCCTCTATGACGGCTCCTGGGCCGAATGGGGCCTCGCCGACGACACGCCGGCAGCGGCTGCGGCCTGAGGAGCAGCGGGGAGCGCGCCATGTCCGATCACGATGAACTCAGCCTGGTCAGCGACGGGGAGGAATTCCTTCTCCTCGCCAAGCCGGACCAGTCGCACTTCCTGCTCCGCTTCAAGCCGGATGGCCTTGCCGCGGATCTTTCCGGAGAAGACGCGGAGCGTTTCCGCGGCGATTATGAAACCGTGAAATCCCAGTTTCCGGACTGGAGTTCGGATCAGGTGCTGGCGCAGCTCTGGGACCAGGGCGGCTACAGTTGGCTCGCGGCTCAGGACGGGTGAAGACAATGGCAACAACAACGCTCATCAAGACGACTTCGGACGGCCGCAAGCTCGAGGTGTCGGGCCTCGCCCTCCTGCTCGACGGGCAGCTCGAGGCCTTCGACCTCACCGAGGTCAAGCTCCATCCCAACAAGCGCAAGATCTGGTCGGTGCATCCGGAGGCGACCCACCTCGCCGGCCGGGTGACCCTGACCCAGGAAGAGGCGGACCTGGTGGAGAAGGCCTTCAGGGAGACGGAGGCGGAGATCCTGGCCAGCCCCGCCGCCATCAACGAGCGCTTCCGCATCGCCATGATGTGGCGGGCGCGCAGCGAAGGCATCGAGTAAGCCTGCCGGCGCAGCGCCTGCGGGATGAAGGCCCGGCCCGGCGCATGCCGGCGCCGGGCCGTGTTCGTTCAATGGGATGTGATCGGCGGGCGCCGAAGGGCTGCCGCCGGCCGGATGGAAAATGCGGATTATGGACGATGCGGCCGGCGGGGGGCGGCGCCGGCGCTTCATGCGCGACGCGACAGCGGGCGATCGGGACCGCACAGCTTCTCCGCGGGATTGAACGGTGCGGCGAAAGGCCAGGCCGTCGCCCTCCCCCGCTTTACTCGGCGGCTTCCGGAAGGGCGTTGTTCAAGGGGGCGGTGTCCAGAAGCGCGGTGTCCATCGGCGCGTTGGCGTTGGCCGCGCCGAAGTTGCGGCTGCGGGCGAGGCGCGATTCCCCATCCTCCGCGCCGAAGCAGATGTGGAATTCGTCGCAATCCGAGCAGACCGGGGCGGCGCAGAGCGTGAAGCCCTCGGATCCGCACACCATGCGGTAGAGGAACTTCTTCCACTTCATGTCCTGGCGGTTCTTCATGGCCAACGGCGCGAAGCGGCGCGTCATCAGTTCGCGCAGCTCCTCCCGGCTCCTCAGCCCCAGGTCCTGCCACAGATGATGCGGCGCCTGGCAGCGCCGGGCGATCATCGCGATGAAATAGGCCTGAAGCCGGCCGGCATCGGAAGAATAGATACCGAGAATATCCCGGACGGACTGCTCCTCCGGCTCCACCGCCACGGGGTGCTCGTCCACCTGTTGCGCCAGAACCGGCGCGGCGGCGGGAAACAGGATGCCCGACAGGTCGAGGAACGCGCGCCGCTCGAGCCCGACCGAGTCCAACTGGTCGCGGCCGTCTTGCTCCGCCTCGGCGAAGGCGACGGCGAAGATGGATGCCGCCACATGCACGTCGAAGGCGTCGCCGGCCGAAGAGGTCGATGATGCGATCAGCCAGTCATAGACCTCTTCGGCAGTCATGGGCGCGCTCCGTTCGCCGATGCGCCGCGATCAGGCGGCGGCCTTCTCGTGGCCGTGAATCTGGCAGCTGGCCGGGCAGACACGCGCGCATGCACCGCAGCCGATGCAGGCGCCCGTGTCGGCCATGACCATCACCTTCTTCTCGACCTCATCGTCCTCGTCATCGTCGAGGGAGACGACTTCGCCGTCCTCGTTGATGCCCTTCAGCGTCATCACGTCCCGACCGCAGACTTTGAAGCAGCGCCCGCAACCGATGCATTTATTGGCATCGATATCGAGCAAATAGTCTGGCTGCCAGGCTCGACCGTCCCGGGTTTCGTGCGACATGTCGAAAGTGCCTTCTCAGGTTCAGGCGGCCTTGATCAGGCGGCCTCAAGGGCCTTCAAGTCCGCGCGCTTCTTTTCCAGCTCGGCGAAGGCGCTGTGCGCCCTCTTGGCGACATCCATGATGGTCTCCCAGCTGATCGGGAGTTCCTCGGACAGATCGTGGAGATCCATTTTCGCCTGGGTCGCCTTGGCGCTGAGCTTCTTGATCTCGGCCTTCAGTTCTTCCACGTCGCTCATGGTTTCACCCTGTCAGAAGTTGGCCACTTCGGGGAACTTGCGGATCATCTCGACGCCGGAAGCGACGAACTTCGTTCCCTCTTCCCCGAGCTTGCCGAGATTGTCGAAGCCGTAGCGGTGAACGTCCCGCAGCTGCTTGTTGACGACGATCAGCCGGCCGCCGATGAGCACCATCCGGCCGAAGCCCTCGTGGCTCATCTTGAGCATGGGAGTGATCATCACCTTGGTCTCACGCTCGATCATGAGGCACACGGCGTTGAAGAACAGCTCCATCCGCCAGATGGTCTCGGGGTCGGGGTCACCGATGATGGGCAGCGCGCGACGCGCCTCCTTGTCGACGATGTAGGGCGCGATCAGGTCGAGATCCGCCTTGCCTTCCCACGCGCCGTGGGTGTCCTGGGCGCGCCAGACCTTGATGAGCTCCTTGATGAACGGGATTTCTTCTGCCGACACCGGTTCGATGACTTGCGCTTCTTCGGACATGTCCATCCTCATTCGTCAAAATCGAAAGTACGTTCCTGGCCCTTCGACATCACCTTGCGCAGCCAGGGCGGAGGCGTGCCGCGCAGCACGGTGGCCAGCTTCTCGATGAGATCGGAGATCTCCTCGGGCTGGTTCACCTTCATCGGGTGGATATTGTTGGCCACCACCCGGGCGGCGCCCGAACCGCCGATGGCGGCGACATAGAGGATGGCGCAATCCTTGATCGCCTCGATCTTCGGCGCGAGCTTGTCCTCGTTGCCGTCTTCCTTGAGGTCACCGTCGAATTCGATGGCCTCGACGAAGTGGGAATTCTCCGGTCCGACCTCGTAGATGGCGATGTTCTTGGCCCAGCCGAAATGGGCATCGACCCGTTTCAAGTCCTGAGTTGCGAATGCGACTTTCATGGGAGGTTCGCCTTCTTAGTGGTGGGCCGTGCTCGCGGCGGGAGCGTGAGTGGCGGCGGGCGCGGCGGCAGGGGCATGCCCGTGGCCGTCGCTGTTCCAGGGGTCCTGCCAGGTCTGCGGCGTGACCTCGTGATTTTCCTCGTGATCGGCGATGCACAGATTCGCGAGGCTGAAGATCAGCTCCCGCGTGCCCCGGTAGCCCACCATCTGGCGATGGCCCGCGCCGATGCGATCGAACATGGGAATGCCGATGCGGTGGAACGGGATCTTGAGCCGCTCCGCCGCCTGCCGTCCGTGCGAATGGGTCAGGAGCAGGTCGCAGCCGCGCTCCTTCGCCAGCGTCTCGAGATCCTCGAGGTCGCCGAGGAGCACCTCGTCCGCCGGCAGGTGCTCGAACGCGGGCGACTGGGTGGTGGTCACCGCCGCCGTGATGTGCGCCCCCATCTCGTGCAGCATGGTGGCCACGTCGACGAGCAGGTCCGGCTCGGCGCCGATGGCGAGCTTGCGACCGCCAAGATGGAAGTGCGCGTCGAGCATGGCATCCACCAGCTGACCGCGCTGGCGCCGATACTTGCGCGGCACCTCGCGGCCCGAGATCTCGCTGAGGAACATGAAGAATTCGTCGTTGGGCCCGAGGCCGCACAGCCGCTCGAACAGGCGATAGGGTACGCCGGCCTTCTTTTGCATGGCCTCCGCCGCCGCGCGCATCTGCGCGCCGATGGCGATGGTCCACGCTGCCTCGCCCATGGTCGCCACCTCTTCCACGCCGATGCCCCCGATGGTGGTCGGGGTGAAATCGTCGGGAATATGCCCGTCCAGGGAGCCCGCGAGGTCCGGAAGGAACGAGGCCTCTAGCCCGAAATCCTCGAAGATGGTGCGCAGCTCGTCGAGATCGCCGGGGGAAAGATGCGAGCCCGGCAGCACGTTGACGCGCTTCGCGTCGCGCACCACGTCCGGCGCCGGCTTCTCCACCAGCACGTCGATCATCTTCGCGACGGTCTTGCCCCACCCGTCCTGGAAGGCATCCTTGAAGTCGGGGGTGGAGACATAGACCATCGGAAAGTCGGCCAGCTGGGGATACTTGTCGCGCACCATCTTGATGTAGCCGTCCACGTCGTCACCCTTGGTCTCGGTGACGCCGGTGGAGCAAATGCCGATGATCTCCGGCTTGGTGCGGTTGTAGATGTTGAGGATCGCCTGCTCGACATTCTCATAGCCGCCGAGCACGGTGGCGACCTCGCTCATGGCCGTCGTCTGCAGCGGGATCGCCTCCTTGAAGTGCCGCACGAACAGCACCAGGCCGAACGAGGTGCAGCCCTGCGAGCCGTGCAGCAGCGGCATGGCGCCCCTGAGGCCCATGAAGGCGAGCGCGCCGCCGATCGGCTGGCTCATCTTCAATGGGTTGACGGCACAGGATTTCTTTCCCTGGACGAACTTGGCCATGGCCGCCTCCTATTCCGCGGCCACGAGGGTGACCGGCGCGCCGGGCGGGGCGACCAGCACGTCCAGCATCTCCTCGATCCGCTCGCCGCACTTGCCGCAGCCGGAGGCGGCGGCGGTGCGGGCCGTGACCTCGGCGAGGTTGGACGCGCCGGCGCGAACCGCATCCTCGATGGCGCCCACATCCACGCTCTTGCAATTGCAGACCTTCTTCGCGCGGCGCGCGGCCTCGGCCAGGACCGGATCCGCCGGCACCGGCGCGCCGGCGACGCCCAGCGCCTCGAAGATCTCCTCGATGCGGCCCGAGCACGCCCCGCAGCCGCCGGAGGCGTTGGTGTGGGCCTTCACGCCCTCCACGGTGGTGAGACCGTGGGCCTTGATGGCATCCTCGATGGTGCCGAGGTCCACGCTCTTGCAGTTGCAGATCTTCTTGGCGCGCCGCGCCTTCTCGGCCGCGACCGGATCCGCGGCCAGCGCCGCGGCTTCCGCCTCCATCTGCGCGATGGCACGATTCTGCCAGTTGTTGGCCGGATTGTCCCACGGGGCGGGCTTGCGCACCTGCTCCCAGATGGGGTTGTAGAGCGCCTTGTCGATCTCCTCGACCAGCTTCACCATGCCCACGTAACCCATGTAGGCGTGGTGGCGCTCCTGGTTGATGTCGAGCCAGGGCATCGCCGCCTTGAGGGCGATGAACTGCGAGCGGCCGCCCGAAAGCATGATGTCGGCCTTCGCGTCCTTGAGCATCTTGTACATTTCGCGCGGCGTCATGTCGTCGATCATGTGGGCGTCCTGCCCCATGAGCTCCTTGATGCGCTCCTTGTCCTCCTTGGTGGACTTCTTGACCGAAGTGCCCACCAGCTCGAGGCCGGCCTCCTGCAGCGCCGCCACCACCGACCAGGACTTCACGCCGCCGGTGATCAGCAGCACCTTCTTGTCCTTGAAGCGGGGCTTGTACTTGGCGATGGCCGCCCAGGCCTTCGCCTCCTCGCGTTCGATCAGCGCCTCGGTGCGGTCCATCAGCTCGGGATCGGCGCCGCGCTCGATGAGCATGCGGGCGATCTCGCGGAGCGAATCCGACGAATCCTGGATGCCGTAGAAGGAGCCCTCGAAGAAGGGAATGTCGTAGCGCTCCTCCATCTTGCGGGCGACGTTGATCATCGCCTTGGAGCACACCATCATCGCCGCCTTGGCGCGGTGCGAGGAGGCGACATCCTTGTAGCGCCCGTCGCCGGAGATGCAGGCGAGGATGCGGATGCCGAGCTCGTCAAGCAGCGGCTTCACCTGCCAGAGCTCGCCGGAAAGGTTGTATTCGCCGATGATGTTGATGTCGTAGGGCGTGGTGTATTCCGGCTCCTCGGTGCCGATGACATGCTGGAGGATGGCTTCTCCGGCGAGCTTGTTGCCGAGATTCTTCGGGCCGGCAAAGCCCGGCGAATTGATCGGGATGACCGGCGTGCCGAACTTCTCCTTCGCCGCCTTGCAGACCGCGTCGATGTCGTCGCCGATCATGGCGGGCACGCAGGTCTGGTAGACGAAGACGGCCGGCGGGTTATACTTCTCGATGATTTCCTTGATGGACTTGAACAGGCGCTTTTCACCGCCGAACACGACATCGGTCTCGTTGATGTCGGTGGTGAAGCCGGTGCGCCAGAGATTCGAGCCGGAGGACTTGGCGCCGCGATTGTCCCAGGAATTGCCTTCGCAGGCGATGGGGCCGTGCACCAGGTGGGCCACGTCGGTCAGGGGCTGGAGGGCGATCTTCGCCCCGTCGAAGGCGCAGCCGCCGGCGGCGCCGCCGGGCTGGAGCTGCTTGGTGCACCCCTTCTTCTTTTCCGCCTCCGATTTGTTCTGGTTCTTCGCACAGCTGGGCTCGTTGAAGACTTCCTGAATCGTGGCGGAAAGCGAGCTCATGGATCTCTCCTTCGACAAGCGGGCTGTGTAAAGATCTGGATTTCGAAAACGGCGGCTCCCGTTCGATCCGGCCCGGGTGGGGCCCCGGGCCGGATCGATATCTTCAGGCTTCTGCGATCAACGGATGATGTCGAACGAGTAGTCCGTCTTGGCCGGCACGATGGTGTTCTGGTCGATCGTGTCGAAGATCTTGTCGAGGATGGTGATCAGAACGTTCATGCCGCCCTGATAGCCCCACACCGGACGACGGTGGTGGTGGTGACGGTCGAACACCGGGAAGCCGATGCGGATCAACGGAGTGCCGGTGTCGCGCTCGAGATACTTGCCGTAGGTGTTGCCGATCAGGAAGTCCACCGGCTCGGTGAAGAGCAGCGAACGCATGTGCCACAGATCCCGGCCGGGATAGACTTGGCAATTCTGGCCGAACGGCGAGCTGTCGAACAGCTCCTGCATCTTGTCGGCCCACTTCTTGTTGCCATTGGTGGCAAGCACGTGGGTCGGCTCGGCGCCGAGCTCGAGCAGGAAGCTCGCGAGACCCATGCACAGGTCCGGATCGCCATAGATGGCGAACTTCTTGCCGTGGATGTGCGCGTTGGAATCGGCGATGGCATCCACCAGGCGGCCGCGCTCCCGGGCGAGCTCCTCGGGGATTTCCTTGCCGGAGATGCGCGAGATCGCCATGAGGAATTCGTCGGTGCCCTTCACGCCCACGGGGTGGTTGAAGGCGACGACTTCCTGGCCATGATTGGCGATGAACGGCAGCGTCTTCTCGGTGCAGTATTCCTGCATGGAGATGGTGGCCTTGGCATGGAGCGCGTTGGCCGCCTCCTCCAGCGTGGTGCCGCCGTCATACATGCGGAACTCGCCGTCGGTGGGGGTGTCCCACACTTCGGAATTGTCGGCGAGGATGGTGTATTCCACGCCCATCAGGCCGAACAGGCGCTTGACTTCGCGCAGGTTGCCGACGGTGTAGCCGTCGAAGCCGCCGATGAAGTTGATCTTCTCGTTGGGGACGCGATCGAGCTTGGGCGCCGTGCCGGCCTTGCCGTCCCAGAAGTGCTCGAAGATGCCCTTCATGACGTTGTCGTAGCCGGTGATGTGGCTGCCGACGAACGCCGGGGTATGGGCGAACGGGACGTCGTACTCGGCCGGGACCGAGCCCTTTTCCTTGGCGGTCTTGATGAAGGCGTTCAGGTCGTCACCGATGACTTCCGCCATGCAGGTGGTGGAGACCGAGATCATCTTCGGCTTGTACATGTTGTAGGTGTTGGCGAGGCCGTCGATCATGTTGTTGAGGCCGCCGAACACCGCCGCGTCTTCCGTCATGGAAGAGGACACGCAGGAGCTGGGCTCCTTGAAGTGACGCGAGAAGTGCGAACGGTAGTAGGCGACGCAACCCTGCGAGCCGTGCACGAAGGGAATGGTCTCCTCGAAGCCCACGGCGGCGAACACCGCGCCGAGCGGCTGACAGGCCTTCGCCGGGTTCACCGTGAGGGCTTCGCGGGCGAAGTTTTTTTCCTTGTATTCGGGCGTCTTGGCCCACTCGCGGACGCGCTCGACTTCGGCGGGATCGCGGGGGTTCTCGAACAGCTTCTTCTTGTTGGCCAGCATCTGCTGGTACTCGGGACCGCGGAACAGCTCGAAGTGATCGAGCACGTTATCTGCATTCTGTGGCATCTCGAACCCCTATGGGTGGGTCAAACGGATCAAGCCCGCCGGGTGCCCCTCCCCGCATGGGGAGGGGCGTCGGGCTCAGGCGCTCACTCGGCCGCGAGCAGGCCCGGCTGTGCCGGAGCCCGCTTCCACGGAGCCTTGGTCATCTTCCAGACGGGGGAGTTGATGGCCATGTCCATGTCGCGGGCGAAGATGGCAAAGCCGTCATAGCCGTGATACGGGCCGGAATAGTCCCAGGAATGCATCTGCCGGAACGGCACACCCATCTTCTGGAACACGTACTTTTCCTTGATGCCCGAGCCGACGAGATCGGGCTGGATCTTCTCGACGAACTTCTCGAACTCGTAGCCGGTCACGTCGTCATAGATGATGGTGCCATCCTTGACGTAGTGCTGGGCGGTGCGCTGATAGTCGTCGTTGTGGCCGAATTCGTAGCCGGTGCCGACCACTTCCATGCCGAGGTCCTCGTAGGCGCCGATCACGTGACGGGGACGCAGGCCGCCCACGTACAGCATGACGGTCTTGCCCTCGAGGCGCGGGCGGTACTTGGCGATGACCGCGTCCATCAGGGGCTGGTACTTCGCGATCACGCGCTCCGCACCCTCCTTGATCTTGTCGTCGAAGTAGCCGGCGATCTTGCGCAGCGACTCGGCGATCTTGGACGGGCCGAAGAAGTTGTACTCGCACCACGGAATCCCGAACTTCTCTTCCATGTGGCGGGAGATGTAGTTCATGGAACGGTAGCAGTGCAGGACGTTCAGCTTCGCCTTCGGGGTCGCCTCGAGCTCGGCGAGCGAGCCGTCGCCGGACCACTGGGCGATCACGCGCAGGCCCATCTCCTCGAGGAGGATGCGCGAAGACCAGGCGTCACCGCCGATGTTGTAGTCGCCGATGATGGCCACGTCATACGGGGACGGGTCGAAGCGGGGAGCCGCGTTCGGGTCCATCTTGTCGAACACCCAGTCCCGGATCGCGTCGTTGGCGATGTGGTGGCCGAGCGACTGGGACACGCCACGGAAACCTTCGCAGCGCACGGGCACGATGGTCTTGTTGTCGTATTCCTTCGACTTGGCCTTGGACACGGCCTCGATGTCGTCGCCGATGAGGCCGATCGGGCACTCGGACTGCACCGTGATGCCGTTGTTGAGCGGGAACAGCTCCTGGATTTCGTCCATGATCTTGGCGAGCTTCTTGTCGCCGCCGAAGACGATGTCCTTTTCCTGGAAATCGGAGGTGAACTGCATCGTCACGAAGGTGTCGATACCGGTCGTGCCGATGTAGTAGTTGCGGCGGGCGGCCCAGCTGTACTGGCCGCAGCCCACTGGGCCATGGGAGATGTGGATCATGTCCTTGATCGGACCCCACACCACGCCCTTGGAACCGGCATACGCGCAGCCGCGGATCGTCATCACGCCCGGGATGGACTTGATGTTCGACTTCACGCCGCAGTCGGACTTGCCGGCCTCGTGGACGTTGAGGTGCTTCGCGCGGCGCTTCGCGGTCTTCTCGGGATAAACCTTGAGAACTTCCGCGATGAGTTCCTTGTTACGCGCCTTGATTTCAGCAACGCTTTGCGGTTGGGCCAAGCTCATTTCGCAATCTCGCTCTCGTTTGGAATGCCGTGTAGGCCGGCCTCGAAATGGAGGCCGGCCCGTGTGACAGCGTCAGCCGACGGCGAGCTCGGATGCGGTCTTTCCGACCTGGCTCTCGTCGACGGCCTTCATGATGCCGTGCTCCATCAGCATGTCCTCGAGCTCGTCCATGGTGATGGGGGTCGGGATGATGCCGTTGCCGGCATTGCCGTGAACCTTGGTCGCAAGGTTCCGGTAATGCTGCGCCTGGCCGCTGTCCGGCGCATACTCGATCACCGTCATGCGGCGCAGCTCCGCGTGCTGCACGATGTTGTCGCGCGGCACGAAGTAGATCAGCTGCGTGCCAAGCTTGGCCGCAAGCGCTTCCGCAAGCTCCAGCTCCTTGTCGGTCTGGCGCTCGTTGCACACCAGCCCGCCCAGGCGCACGCCGCCGGAGTTCGCATACTTCAGGATCCCCTTCGAGATGTTGTTGGCCGCATACATGGCCATCATCTCGCCCGACATGACGATGTAGATTTCCTGCGCCTTGTTCTCGCGGATCGGCATGGCGAACCCGCCGCACACCACGTCGCCAAGAACGTCGTAGGACACGTAGTCGATGTCCTCGTACGCGCCGTTCTCCTCAAGGAAGTTGATCGAGGTGATCACGCCGCGGCCGGCGCAGCCGACGCCCGGCTCCGGACCACCAGACTCCACGCAGCGGATGTCCTGGAAGCCCACCTTCATCACGTCCTCGAGCTCGAGGTCTTCCACCGAACCCGCGTTCGCGGCCAGCGAAAGGATGGTGTCCTGCGCCTTCGCGTGCAGGATCAGGCGCGTCGAATCCGCCTTCGGGTCGCAGCCCACGATGAGGATCTTGTGGCCCATCTGCGCAAGCGCAGCCAGGGTGTTCTGGGACGTGGTGGACTTGCCAATGCCACCCTTGCCGTAAAACGCGATCTGTCGCAGCGACATCTTGCTCTCCTTCGAACCTGGAGCCGAGCTTCGGTTCTGTCCGGGACGGATGTGGCGCGCGGTAGCGACACATTCGCGGACGTTGCACTCCGGCGCGGATGCGGACGTGGGCCGCTGGAGGGCCCACAAGCCAGCAACCTGGCGCCTGCAATAGGAGTTAGCAACGACTGTGCCATCCACCGGCTGTCATTTTTTCCTTTATAAATCAAAGGCTTATTTGATGTGTCGGAGCCAATTCCGGCGTGTTGAAAACCCGACACTGGCCTTTCGTGGCCGACACGGCAGTTTAGGGCTGTTTGAAACAGGACACTCCGGCGGCGGCATCCGCGGCTGGCAGGAAGATGACAATGGCTTTGGATTTCCATCGGGCCGGCGACGGTCCGGGCCGCCCTGCCCTGCCCTCCCGCGGCGCCGGGGGCGCCCCGCTGGGGCCGACGGAATTGCCGTCGCATCGGGACCGGCAATTGAAGGAAGGTTCGACATGCCGACCATGCGTGCCTTCGGCGTCGCGAGGGGAGAGGGGAGAGGGGAGAGAAGAGAGAAGGGTCGGCGGTGCCGGCGCAGGGCGCGGGCGCAAATCCGGCCGAGACCCGGGGCCGGTCCACACAGGGAACAGGCCGGCGTGCATGTCAGGAGCCTCGCGGGAGCCGCTCGTCGGCGCATTGCCCGACACCCGCGAGGGCGGCCGGATGCGCTGCCCGGATCCATGGCCAGCTCGCCCGACGCCGGCGGGCGCGGGACCCGATGAGCCTGCCAGGCAGGCTCATCGACGCCTGCTCTAGCCGATCAATTCCTGGGCCTTGCTCAGGGCCGCGACGAAGCGGTCCACTTCCTCGCGCGTATTATAGAGACCGAACGAGGCCCGGCAGGTGGCGGAGACACCGAACCGCTCCAGCAGCGGCATGGCGCAATGGGTGCCCGCGCGCACGGCGATGCCGTCATTGTCGATCAGCGTCGCGAAGTCGTGCGCGTGCCCGCCCTTGATCTCGAAGGAGATGATGGCGCCCTTGTCCTTGGCCGTGCCGATGATGCGCACCGAATTGAGCTCGCCCAGCCGCTCCTGGGCGTAGCGGGTCAATTCCGCCTCGTGCGCGCGGATGCGGGCCTTGCCGATGGACTCGATATAGTCCAGCGCCGCCCCGAGGCCGGCGGCCTGGACGATGGCCGGGGTGCCGGCCTCGAAGCGGTGCGGCGGATCGCCGTAGGTGATGGTGTCCTGCCGGACTTCGCGGATCATCTCGCCGCCGCCGTTGAAGGGCGGCATGGCCTCCAGGTGCTCGTACTTGCCGTAGAGCGCGCCGATGCCGGTGGGCCCGTAGAGCTTGTGGCCGGTGATGATGTAGAAGTCGCAGTCGAGGTCCTGCACGTCCACGTCGAGGTGCACGGCGCCCTGGGAGCCGTCCACCAGAACCGGGATGCCGCGGGCATGGGCGATCTGCACCACCTCCTTCACCGGGACGGTGGTGCCGAGCACGTTGGACATCTGGGTGATGGCCACCATCTTGGTGCGCTCGGTGAGCAGGGCCTCGAACGCCTCCATGAGGAAGTTGCCCTCGTCGTCCACCGGCGCCCACTTCAGCACCGCGCCCTGGTTCTCGCGCAGGAAGTGCCACGGCACGATGTTGGCGTGGTGCTCCATGATGGACAGGACGATCTCGTCGCCCGGCTTGATGCGGGCCTTGCCGAAGGTGGCGGCGACGAGGTTGATGGCCTCGGTGGCGCTGCGGGTGAAGACGATCTCCTCCGGCCGCGCCGCGTTGAGGAAGCGCTGCACCCGGGCGCGCCCGCCCTCATAGGCCTCGGTCGCGGCATTGGCGAGATAGTGCAGGCCGCGATGCACGTTGGCGTATTCGCAGGTGTAGACCTGCTGGATGCGGTCGAGCATCTGCCTCGGCTTCTGAGCCGAGGCGCCGTTGTCCAGATAGACCAGCGGCTTGCCGTTCACCTTGAGGTCGAGGATGGGAAAATCCTCGCGCACGCGCATCACGTCGTAGCCGCCGTTCGAGACGGCGGGATGCAGGGGGGCGTGGGCAGCATCACTCACTCCCGCCCGAGCAGCCAGGCTTGCGTCGCGTCCGTGAGGGCCGTGCGCACGCCTTCGTTGCCGATGGCGTCCACCACCTCGCCGACAAAGGCCTGGATCAGCAGGGCCTCCGCTTCCTTGGCGGGAATGCCGCGGGACATGAGGTAGAAGCGCAGCTGCTGGTCGAGGGTGCCGGTGGTGCAGCCATGGCCGCACTGCACGTCGTCGGCGAAGATCTCCAGCTCCGGCTTGTTGCAGGCCTCGGCGGTCTCGGTGAGCAGCAAGGCGCGGCTCAGCATGCGGGCGTCGGTCTTCTGCGCCGCCTGGCGCACCGCGATCTTGCCCTGGAAGATGTCCTGGGACGAGCCATCGAGGACGGCACGGAAGGATTCCCGGCTTTCGCCGGCGGGCGCCGCATGGTCCACCGAGAGCAAGGTGTCCGCGTGCTGCTTGCCGGCCAGCAGGCTGACGCCGCCCATGTGGGCGGAGATCGCCTCCCCCGCCAGATGCAGCAGCAGCTGGTTGCGCACCACCGCGCCGCCGGTGGTGAAGAAGGTGTTGGAAAACCTGGCGTGCGCGTCGACCCGGGCGAGCAGCGTGGCGAGATGCACCGCGTCCGACCCCTCGGTGGTGATCTTCACCCGCTCGACGCTCGCGCCGGCGCCCACCACCAGCTCCAGCGCCGTGTTCACTTGGTAGGCGACGCCGGCTGGCCCCTCATGGCTCTCGATGAGGGTGAGGCTGGCCTCGTCCTCCACCACGACGAGGGACCGGGTGAAGGTGGCGACAGGGGTTGCCTCCGTGGTCACGCAGACCAGCTCGATGGGCCGCGCGATGACCGCACCCCTGGCCACGTGCACCACCACGCCGTCGCCCATGAGCGCGGTGTTGAGGGCGAGCACCGCGTCGGCGGACGACACCGTCTTGCCGAGATGGGCGCTGACCAGCGCGTCCCCGTCCGACAGGGCCTGCGCCATGGCGCGGATGGACAGGCCGGGCTCCAGGGCGGCGAGATCCGACAATTCGGGCACGAAGGCGCCGTTGACCAGAACCAGCCGGCGCGCCCCGAGGCCCGCGAGCATGGCGCCGGCCGTCGCCGCCTGGGCCTTGGCCTGCGCATCCGGAGGCGTCGCCAGCGGCTTGGCGTCCCGCATGAGGGCGCGCAGGTCGGTATAGCGCCAGGCCTCCACCCGGCGGTGCGGCAGGCCGGCATCGGCGAACGTGTCGAAGGCGGCGGCGCGCTGGGCCGCCACCTCCCGCCCGCCCGGAAGGGCGGTGCGCGCGGCCGCGAAGGTTTCGGCCAGGGCCAGCTCGGCGCTGGTCTTCAAGGGACGGATCGGGGCAGAGGTCTGGGCTGCCATGGGATCACGCCGCCTCGTTCTGGTATTGCGCGTAGCCGGTGGCCTCCAGCTCGAGGGCGAGCTCCTTGCCGCCGGAATGCACGATGCGGCCGGCGGAGAAGACGTGCACCACGTCCGGCACGATGTAGTCGAGCAGGCGCTGGTAGTGGGTGATCACCAGCATGGAGCGCTCGGGCGAGCGCATGGCGTTCACGCCGTTGGACACCACCTTCAGGGCGTCGATGTCGAGGCCGGAATCCGCCTCGTCGAGCACGCACAGATAGGGCTCCAGCAGCATCATCTGCAGGGTTTCGTTGCGCTTCTTCTCGCCGCCGGAGAAGCCCACGTTCACCGGGCGCTTCAGCATGTCGGCGTCGATGCCGAGGGTCTTGCCCAGCTCGCGCACCTTGCGCACCAGTTCCGGCGAGGTGAACTCCACCTCGCCGCGCTTGCGGCGCTGGCTGTTCACCGCCGTGTGCAGGAACGCCATGTTGGAAACGCCGGGGATTTCGAGCGGATATTGGAAGCAGAGGAACAGGCCCTGAGCCGCCCGCTCGTCGGGCGACAGCGCCAGCAGGTCGACACCGCGGAAGAGCACCTCGCCGCCGGTGATCTCGTAGCCGGGCTTGCCGGAGAGCACGTAGGAGAGCGTGGACTTGCCCGCCCCGTTCGGCCCCATGATGGCGTGAACCTCGCCCGGATTGATGGTGAGGTTCATCCCGTTGATAATCTTGCGCCCCCAGCGATCTCGGCATGGAGGTCCTTGATTTCGAGAAGGGGAGCCATGATGAAGATCCTCTGGTTCTTGTTGCCCGGCGATTAAAGGAAGAAGGCAGCGTCAGCCGACACTGCCTTCCAGGCTGATGGAGATGAGCTTCTGCGCCTCCACGGCAAACTCCATGGGGAGCTGCTGGAGCACGTCGCGCACGAAGCCGTTGACCACGAGGGCGACGGCGTCTTCCTGAGTGAGGCCGCGCTGCATGCAGTAGAACAGCATGTCCTCGGAGATCTTCGAGGTGGTCGCCTCGTGCTCGAACTGGGCGGTCGGGTTCTTCGCCTCGATGTAGGGCACGGTGTGCGCGCCGCACTGGTCGCCGATGAGCAGCGAATCGCAGTTTGTGAAGTTGCGGGCTCCTGCCGCCTTCCGATGCGCCGACACGAGGCCGCGATAGGTGTTGTTGGAGCGTCCCGCCGAGATGCCCTTGGAGATGATCCGGCTCGAAGTGTTCTTGCCGAGATGGATCATCTTGGTGCCGCTGTCCACCTGCTGGCGGCCATTGGAGATGGCGATGGAGTAGAACTCGCCGGAAGAGCCGTCTCCGCGCAGCACGCAGCTCGGATACTTCCAGGTGATGGCCGATCCGGTCTCCACCTGGGTCCAGGAGATCTTGGAGTTCTTCCCCCGGCAGTCGCCGCGCTTGGTCACGAAATTGTAGATGCCGCCCTTGCCCTCGGCATCGCCGGGGTACCAGTTCTGCACCGTCGAATACTTGATCTCCGCGTCGTCGAGGACCACCAGTTCCACCACCGCGGCGTGCAGCTGGTTCTCGTCGCGCATGGGCGCGGTGCAGCCTTCGAGATAGGAGACGTAGGAGCCCTTGTCGGCGATGATCAGCGTGCGCTCGAACTGCCCGGTATTCTTCTCGTTGATGCGGAAATAGGTCGACAGCTCCATCGGGCAGCGCACGCCCGGCGGGATGTAGACGAAGGACCCGTCGGAGAAGACCGCAGAGTTCAGCGTCGCATAGTAATTGTCGGTGGTCGGCACCACGGAGCCGAGATACTGCTTCACCAGTTCCGGATGCTCGCGCAGGGCTTCCGAGATGGGCATGAAGATCACGCCCGCCGCCTTCAGCTCCTCCTTGAAGGTGGTGGCCACCGAGACGCTGTCGAACACCGCGTCCACCGCGATCTTCGGCCGCTCGCCCTCGGGGATCTCCACGCCGGCGAGGATTTCCTGCTCGCGCAGCGGAATTCCCAGCTTCTCGTAGGTCTTCAGGATCTCCGGGTCGACCTCGTCGAGGGACTTCGGCGCCTTGAACTGCTTCGGCTGGGAGAAGTAATAGAGGTCCTGATAGTCGATCTGCGGGAAGCTCACCCGCGCCCATTCGGGCTCCTGCATGGTGAGCCAGCGGGCATAGGCGTCAAGCCGCCACTGGAGCATCCATTCGGGCTCTTCCTTCTTGGCGGAGATGAAGCGGATCACCTCCTCGGACAGGCCCTTGGGCGCCTTCTCGGATTCGATCAGCGTCTCGAACCCGTATTTGTACTGGTCGACGTCGATGGAGCGAACCTGTTCGACTGTGTCCTGTACGGCCGCCATATGTCCCTCCGTTCAACTTGCCAGCGGCGGCGCGCCCGCGAACCGGGCGGCGCACTCCGCAGATGAGGGCTGCTCGCCCCCTGAAGCCGATGGTCCCGCGCCCCGCAACGGGGCGCATCCGGCCGCGACACGATCGGGGAGGGGAGACGGTCCATCCGCCACCTCTCGCCTTCAGGCCACCGGATGCGTTCGTCGAACGCTGCCCGGCGGCGGGCCCGGGACCGCGCGAAAAGGCGCGGCCGGGGCCGCCCGCCATCAGGCCGTCAGGCCGGAACGCAGGTGTTCTCGACCGGGCACACGACCGCGCACTGCGGGGTCTCGAAGCTACCCTCGCACTCCGTGCACTTCTTCGGATTGATGATGTAGGTGTCGTTCTTCAGGCTGATGGCGGCGTTCGGGCATTCGAACTCGCAGGCGCCACAGACGGTGCACTGGGACGTAATGATCTTGTAGGCCATGGGCTAGCTCCGCGCTGTGCAGATGATGGCAGGCCCCCATCCCTTTCAAGCACTGTGCCAGCCGCCAACCCATTGAATTAGAATTATTATTTTTCGCCCCAGCCCTTCAGCGCGCTGTCGCTCCCCCGACAACGTGTCGCAAGTGCGACAGCGCGCGTGTCGCGATCAGAAGCGCTTGATCTCAACGTCGTGCTTCTTCAGGGCGTAGCCGATCTGGCGCGGCGTGAGGCCCAGCAGGCGCGCCGCCTTGGCCTGCACCCATCCGGCGCGCTCCATGGCGTCCACCAGCCGCTCGCGCTCCGACAGGTCCTCGTCGTTCACGGCGGCCCGCACCGGCTGCGGCGCCGGCACGAGGGGCGCCACCGGCAGGCGGGTGATGGCGTTGGAATTGGCCGGCTCGGCGCCCACCGGCGGATGGGACGGGATCACCGGCAGCGGGATATCCACCGGACGGCGCGTCGGCGCCTCCGCCGGGCTCCGCCACAGCAGGGCCGAGAGGCATTCGTTGTGGCGACAGGCGAAGTCGTCGCCGACGATGGAGCCGCCCTCGGCGAGGGTCGCCGTGCGCTGCACGCAGTTCTCGAGCTCGCGCACGTTGCCGGGGAAGCCGCAGCCCATGAGGACTTCCATGGCATCCGGATTGAAGGCCAGGTCGCGGCCGTTCTCGCGGTTGAAGCGGTCGAGGAACTCATTGGCGAGCAGCGGGATGTCGCCCCGGCGGTCGCGCAGCGAGGGAACGAGCACGGGGATGACGCTGATGCGGTAGTAGAGATCGGCGCGGAACTCGTTCTTGGCCACCGCCTCTTCAAGATTGCGGTTGGTGGCGGCGACCACGCGCACATTCACCTTCAGCGTGTGGCTGCCGCCGACCCGCTCGAACTCCTGCTCCTGCAGCACGCGCAGCAGCTTGGCCTGGAAGGACGGCGAGATCTCGCCGATCTCGTCGAGGAAGAGCGTGCCCTTGTCGGCCAGCTCGAAGCGGCCCTTGCGCGCGCCCACCGCGCCGGTGAAGGCCCCTTCTCGTGGCCGAACAGCTCGGATTCGAGTACCGATTCCGGCAGCGCCGCGCAGTTCAGCTTGATGAACGGTCCCTTGGCGCGCGGGGAGAGCTCGTGGATCGCCTTGGCGATGAGCTCCTTGCCGGTGCCGCTCTCGCCGCGCAGCAAGACGGGCGAATGGGACTTGGCGACGATCATGATCTTGTCGAGCAGGGAACGGATCTCGCGGCTTTCGCCGATGATGCCGTCCACATAGACGCGCTTGCGCTCGCGGCCGACCGCCGGCTTGAGCTCGGAAAGCTCCTTCTGCAGCCGTCCGCTCTCGGCCATCAGCCGCTCGCGGTCGCGCGAGACCACCCGATGCAGCTGCACCGTCTGGCCGATGAGATTGGCCACCATGGTGAGGAAGCGCACATCGGAATCGAGCCGGAAGACGGAGCGTCCGTCCCACACCCGGTCAATGGTGAGCGTGCCGATGACACGCGAGGCGACCCGGATCGGCACCCCGATGAAGGACACCCGCGTATCCTCGCTCGCGCCCATGGCCGCGGCATCCGCCGCATTGAAGGCGGGATGGGACGCGACATTCTCGGCGATCAGCGGGACCGCGGTGGCGATCACCTGGCCGATGGCCTTCTCCGGCAGGCGCGCGCGGTACCGCGCATCCGTGCCCTCGTTCCAGCCGGCGCCGACGGTGATGTCGGGAATGCCGTCGTCCTCGAGCAGCGAGATCACGCCATGGCGCATCTGCATGAAGGACGACAGAAGATTGACGACGCTCGACAGGGTGGTTTCGAGGCGGTTCGGCGCCGTCAGGATCTTCGAGATTTCGTAGATGCCCGTGAGCGCGACATCGCTCAGGGAGACGAGGGGAACGTGCGCGCGAGGCTGCTCACGCTCGATTTGCAACGCTTCGTGCTGGACCATGGTGCTGTCTCCATCACCCCAGGCTCTCCATCCCACCGTTTTTGTATGATTAGCGACACTTTGATTTAGTTTCATTCTGATGTCGTGCCCAAGGTAAAGGCAAAAGTTGGCGCAGCTTTAGGCAGTTTGTTGCAAACGTCTATCGGTGCGCCGAAATCCGCCAAGATCCGGCCAGAAACGCCGCCGGGATTGTCGGGAAAGGGACGAAATGTCTCAGGTGTCGAAAAAAGATTTCGCTTTGCGAAATCATCCACGGCAGGCCTTGCCGTAACTTTCCTCAATGCGGCGGAAATAAAGGCGCACCGGGAGCCGGTGGGGACGGCGCGGCTCAGGCCCAAGGCCGAGGCCGAAACCGCCGAGGCCGAAACCGCCGGGGCCGGAACAGCTGGGGCCGGGGGCGTGCCGGCCCTGGCGGAACACTCTTGAGATCCCCGTCTGGAATCAAACCGGCTCGGGGATTTCAGGACGGATCGCGATTGTCCGGAAGGAACATGGCGAGCCGCGCCGCCGCGGCGGCGTCGTCTTCCGACCGCAGCACCTCGGTCATGTCCACGTCGCCGAGCGGACGGAAGAAGAGGAAGCCCTGCGCCAGCTCGCAGCCTTTCTCCCACAGGAAGCGCGCCTGGCCCACCGTCTCCAGTCCCTCCGCCACCACCTTCATGCCGAGGTTGCGCCCAAGCTCGATCACGGCGCAGACGATGGCGGTGTCGAAGGCGTCGCTCTCGATGTCCTTCACGAAGCTCTGGTCGATCTTGATGGTGTCGATGGGCAGCTGCTTCAGGTGGATGAGGCCGGCATAGCCGGTGCCGAAATCGTCGAGGGCGATGCGCACGCCGGCCCGGTAGAGGTCGTCGAGGATGGGCGCCACGTGGTCCGAGCTGCGGCCGAGGAAGACCGTCTCGGTGATCTCCACGTCGAAATGGGACGGCTCCACCCCCGCCGCATGGAACTGGCGCAGCAGGGTCGAGGCGAGGTCGCGGTGGGTGAACTGGGCCGGCGACAGGTTGATGGCCACCCGGCCGCAATCGTAGCCGGCCTCGATCCAGCCCCGCACGTCGCTGCTCACCCGGCGAACCATGCGTTCGCCGATCATCACCGCCAGCTCGGGGTCGGTAAGCGCGGCCTCGAAGGCCGAGGGCGACAGCACGTTGTGCGGCGAGCGCCGCCAGCGCACCAGGGCCTCGAGCCCGGCGATGCGCCCGGTGGTGAGCGAAACCTTGGGCTGGTAGAACGGAATGATCTCGTCGTCGGCGAGGGCCGCGATCATGGCGCGGTTCAGCGCCACCCGCTCCGCCACCACCTGCCGCATGGCGGGGGTGTAGACCACGGCGCGGTTGCGCCCCTGCTGCTTGGCGGCATAAAGGGCGAGGTCCGCGTCCTTCATCAGCTCGCCATATTGGTTGTCGTGGTCCGGACAGACCGCGAGGCCGATGCTGGCGCGGGTGGAGAAATGCCGGCCGGAATGGGCGAACGGCCGGCGCAGCTCGGCCAGGATGGAGTGGGCGAGCCGGCGCCCGGCCTCGACCGGATCGGGTCCCTCCACCACCGCCACGAACTCGTCGCCGCCGAGGCGGGCGAGGATGCCGCGCTGGTCGAGCAGCGTGTCCAGGCGATTCGCCGTCTCCATGAGCACGGCATCCCCCGCGTCGTGGCCGAGGGTGTCGTTCACATCCTTGAGGCCGTCGAGGTCGATGAGCAGGATGCAGATCCCCTCGTCGGACCTGCGGCGGGCCATCGCGGCGCTGAGGCTGTCGTGGAAGGCCGCCCGGTTCGGCAGCCCGGTGAGGGCATCGTGGGTGGCGTCGTGGCGCGCCTGCTGCTCCGCCACCAGGCGATCGGTCACGTCGACGATCGCCGCAATGACGCTGGGTGACGGCTCGCCGGACGCAAGCGCCGCGGCGATCACCACCCGCCGCTCGCTGCCGTCGGCGAGCCGGATCGAGGTTTCGAAGTCGGTGACCGATCCCTCGGCGTCGATCCGGTGCCGGAACTCCTCGGCCACGGCGGGGGCCAGGCAGGTTTCGCACAGCCCCGCGGGACGATCGAGCGTTCCGCCGGGGCGGAAGAAGCGGCGGGCCGCCTCGTTCGCCTTGATGGTGCGTCCGTCCTTCATCCTCGCCACCACGAGGGGAACCGGCACCGCCTGGAAGGTGTTCTCGAGGACGTTCTCGCTCGCCTGCAGGCGCTGGTTGGCGTCGCGCTCCGCCCGCACCGCGTCCCAGTACTGGCGCTCCATGCGGTTCGTGCGGGACACGAGCAGGATCAGCGTCGCGTTCAGCACCGCCACCGCGAGGCCGAGCCCGGTCGCGAACTGCCACCCCACCATCGAATCGAGATAGCCGTAGAGCAGCAGCAGGCTACAGCCGATGCCGCCGCCCACCTGCCACACGAACGGCACCGGCACCGCCAGATAGAAGACGGTGGGCAGCAGCATGACGACGAACAGGGCCAGATCGCTCTGGGAGCTGACCAGCACCGCCACGCCCAGGGCCGTACCCCACTGCCACAGGATGTAGATGGCGTCCGTCGTGCGCACCGACGCCGCGAACTGCACCGCGATCAGGCAGACGAGCGACAGCGCCACCACGGCGAATCGCGACAGCACCGCGACGTAGAAGTGGGCGGTCCCCGCGAAGCGCCAGTCGCTCAGCAGAAACAGCGAATTCAAAATGACCGAGGTGGCGAACAGGATGCGCGCGTTGCGGCGGCTTTCGTCCAGCCGATCCAGGCGGAACAGGGCTTCGCGCACACGGTCGACGAATTCGCCGCCGACTGCCGTAAGCCGCAGATCGTCCGCGCCCGGTGATTGCCCCGGACGCGCACCCGGATGCGATGTGCCCCTCATCAGGAAATTCTAGCAAGGAGCCAGATCATCGCGCCAGCCTTCTGAGCGATCCGCGATCCGAATTAAGTGGTTGCATTTCAGGAATCTATCGCTCGCGGGTAGACTGTTGCCGCAGCCCCCTTCCGCACCGGCGGCCGGCCATCCACCTGTCGCCTCGCGCCGGCCCGCGGCGCAGGCTATATGCGGTCGGACGAGCGGCGTGCCTCGCCGTGGCCTGGGGAGGGTGACACATGCTGGATGGTAAACGCATCCTCCTGTGCATGGGCGGCGGGATCGCCGCCTACAAGTGCCTGGAGCTGATCCGCCGGCTGAAGGAGCGGGGGGCGGCCGTCCGCCCCATCCTCACCGGGGCCGCGCAGCATTTCGTCACGCCCCTGTCGGTGGGCGCCATCACCGGCGAGCGGGTCTTCACCGACCTGTTCGATCTGACCGCCGAGCACGACATCGGCCACATCCGCCTCTCCCGCGAGGCGGATCTCGTGGTGGTCGCGCCGGCCACCGCCGACCTCATGGCGAAGATGGCGCACGGCTTCGCCGACGATCTCGCCTCCACCGCCCTTCTCGCCACCGACAAGCCGGTGCTGATGGCTCCGGCCATGAACCCGCGCATGTGGGTGCATCCCGCCACCCGGCGCAACGTGGCGCAGTTGCGCGCCGACGGCATTGTCATGGTGGGACCCAATGCCGGCGCCATGGCCGAGCGGGACGAGTTCGGCGAAGGCCGCATGGCCGAGCCGATGGAAATCCTCGCCGCCATCGAGGCCCATTTCGCCGTCGCCGCCGCGCCCCTGCTCAAGGGCCGGCGCATCCTCGTCACCTCCGGGCCGACCCATGAGCCCATCGATCCGGTGCGTTACATCGCCAACCGCTCGTCCGGCAAGCAGGGGCACGCCATCGCCGCCGCGGCCCGCGCGGCCGGGGCGGAGGTGGTGCTGGTCAGCGGCCCGGTGGAGGTGGCCGATCCGCGCGGCGTCAGGGTGGTCCGCGTGGAGAGCGCGCGGGCGATGATGGCGGCGGTGGAGGAGAACCTGCCCGTCGATGCCGCGGTTTTCGCCGCCGCGGTCGCCGACTGGCGCGTCGCCGATGCCGCGGAACAGAAGATCAAGAAGGACGCCGGCGGGGCGCCGGCGCTCCATCTGGTGGAGAATCCAGACATCCTCGCCACAGTGTCGCGGCACCATACCCTGCGCCCGCGCCTGGTGGTGGGCTTCGCCGCCGAGACCGAGACGGTGGTGGCCCACGCCCAGGCCAAGCGGGCGCGCAAGGGGTGCGACTGGATCGTCGCCAACGACGTCTCGCCGGCCACGGGAATCATGGGCGGCGACAGCAACACCGTCCATCTGGTGACCGCGGCGGGCGTGGAGGATTGGCCCTCGGCGACGAAGGGAGAGGTGGCCCGCCACCTGGTGGCGCGAATCGCCGCCGAGCTGTCGGGAGGCGCCGCATGAACACCCCCTCCTCCACCCGCCCCTGGTCCGCATCCAGCGCCTGCCACACGCCGGCGACCTTCCCCTTCCCGCCTATGCGACGCCCGGCGCGGCGGGGCTCGACCTCGTATGCGCCGCGCCGGCGGATGCGCCGGTCGTCATCGCGCCCATGGGCTACGCCGCCATTCCCACCGGCTTCGCCCTCGCCTTGCCGGAGGGCTACGAAGGCCAGGTGCGGCCGCGCTCGGGCCTTGCCCGCAACCACGGCGTCACGGTGCTCAACGCGCCGGGAACGGTGGACAGCGATTATCGCGGCGAGGTGCTGGTGCTGCTGGTGAATTTCGGCCCGAAGGCGTTCGAGGCGGCGCGCGGGATGCGCATCGCCCAGCTCGTGGTGGCGCCGGTCTGCCAAATAATGCTGGAAGAATCCGGAAATTTGAGCGAAACTGCACGCGGTTCCGGTGGTTTTGGCTCCACAGGCCTCGGGATGCCGTTATTAAAGAAATAGCTACATTCAGATGCCGCGTTTATCCGACAAGAGCCTCCTCGCCATCGCTGCCGTGGTCGACGTGGCCGTGCACGCGCGAGGGGCGCCGGTGGCCGCCAAGGCGCTCGCGGCCCGCCACGGCCTGCCGCCCCGCCGGCTCGAACCGGTGCTCCAGGCGCTCGTCCATGCTGGCGTCCTCAAGGGCGTGCGCGGGCCGCGCGGCGGCTACGAACTGGCGCGCGAGCGCCGGCGGGTCTCGGTGGCCGAGATCGTCCGCGTGGTCGAAGGCGCCGAGGAGGAGAAGGAGATCGTCCTGCCCCCCCTCGTCACCGAGGTGGTGCAACCGGCGGTCGCGTTCGCCGAGGACACGTTCGACACCGCCCTCGACGGCGTGACCCTCGAGGATCTCTGCCGCACGGCGGATGAAAAGGGCCATGGCTCCGAGCACGATCGCATCGATTTCGCCATCTGATCGCTTTCGCCTTTAATCGATATCGCCATTTACAAGCGGATCGCGCGTCGCGCGACCCGGCGGCCACACAAGAGGAGATCGCCCATGGCCGAAGCTGCCGCAAAGATCGTGCCTGCCGCGTTCCCGCGCCCGGGACGCGGCCGCGTCTACGATTCCATCACAGAGACCATCGGCAACACGCCCCTGGTCCGCCTCAAGCGCCTGCCGCAATTGCGCGGCGCCAAGGCCGAAATCCTGGCCAAGCTCGAATTCTTCAATCCCATCGCCAGCGTGAAGGACCGCATCGGCGTCGCCATGATCGATGCCATGGAGAAGGCCGGGGCGATCGATCAAGACACCGTCCTGGTGGAGCCCACCTCCGGCAACACCGGCATCGCCCTCGCCTTCGTCGCCGCCGCGCGCGGCTACCGGCTGATCCTGGTGATGCCCGAGAGCATGTCGGTGGAGCGGCGCAAGATGCTGGCCCTGCTCGGCGCCGAGCTGGTGCTGACCCCGGCCAACCTGGGCATGAAGGGCGCCGTCGCGCGCGCCGAGCAGCTCATCGCCGACTTGCCCAAGGCGGCGATGCCGCAGCAGTTCAAGAACAAGGCGAACCCCGAGGTCCACCGCCGCACCACGGCGGAGGAGATCTGGAACGACACCGACGGCAAGGTGGATGCGGTGGTGGCCGGCGTCGGCACCGGCGGCACCATCACCGGCATCGGCGAGGTGCTGAAGCCGCGCAAGCCGTCGCTGCGCATGATCGCGGTGGAGCCCGAGGATTCCCCGGTGCTGTCCGGCGGCCCTCCCGGCCCGCACAAGATCCAGGGCATCGGCGCCGGCTTCATTCCGGAAGTGCTCGACCGTTCCATCATCGACGAGGTGGTGACGGTGGGCAACCAGACCGCCTTCGACACGGCGCGGGCGCTGGCCCGCTACGAGGGCATTCCCGGCGGCATCTCCTCCGGCGCGGCGGTGGCCGCGGCGCTGGAGATCGCGGTGCGCGACGACATGGCCGGCAAGACCGTGGTGGCCATCGTTCCCTCCTTCGCCGAACGCTACCTCTCCACCGCCCTGTTCGAGGGTCTCTGAGGCCGGGCCGCCGCCGGCTCACGCGGGCGGCGGCTTTGCCTTCCCTGGCCCGGCCACGCCGGCCCGCGTCCCCAGCCGGGCCAGGCGCAGCAGCGCCGCGTGGCGCACCGGGTCGTAGGCGGCATCCCCCGCCCGCGCCGCCTTGCGCGCCTGGCGCAGCGCCCGGGCGATGCCGGCCGGGCAGCCGCAGAAGAGCACCAGCCCCGGCAGCTGCCGCAGCACCTGCTCCTTCGCCTCCTCGCAGCGAAATGCGAGGAGGCGCGGATGGCGCATGTCCAAAGGTTGCATGATCGAGCCTCCCGTGAGGCCGGCATGCTCGCCCGCCGCACGGTGCAGGGGATAAAAATCCTACTTTCGCGCCACCCCTGAGCTCGGCTGAATACCAGTAATTTGTTGTGATTATTATATCTTTCCTGAAGGCTCCGGGCATGGCCCGCCAGGATCTATCCCCCTCCCCTTGAACACTCGCATGATGCGTGTAGGAATATTTCCCTACAACGAGGGGTTTCATGCATCATCTCGTATCCTCTCCCTCCGTCGGCGCGTCCGCTGATGCCGACGGCCCTTGCGGCGCGGACCTCGCGACCGGCTCGCGGACGTCCTACCGGGTGATCACGGCCCTCGTCGCCGCCGCCACCGGCGTCAGCGTCGAGGTGCTGCTGGCGCGGCATCGGTGCACCGCCCCGGTGGCCGCCGCCCGACAGCTCGCCATGTATCTTGCCCATGTGGCGCTGGGGCTCACCCAGACGGAAGTGGCCCTCGCCTTCGGCCGCGACCGGACCACCGTCGCCCATGCCTGCCGCCGCATCGAGGATCTCCGCGACCAGGCCGCCTTCGACCGCAAGGTGGCCCGGATGGAGGAATGCCTGCGCTGGGTCATGGAGCGCTGAGGAATGGCCCGGCGCACCTCCCCCTCCCGCCCCGGCGCGGAGACCTCGCCCGCGCGCAATCTCGCGGAAAGCCCCCTCGCCTGGCTGGCGCGGCGATCCCTGGTGGATGCCACCCAGCTCACCGCCGGCGAACGCCTGCGGGCGGACTTCACCCGCGCCCAGCTCACCCCGCGCGTGACCAGCCGCTGGACCGAGGTGGCCGGATCGGGCACCCCTGAAACCTTCAGCGACATGGTGCTGACGGCCAAGCTCCGGGTCTCCCGAGCGGTCACGGCGGTGGGACCGGAGCTGTCCGGGGTGCTCCTCGACGTCTGCTGCTTCCTGAAGGGCCTGGAGCTGGTGGAGCGCGAGCACGGGTGGCCGGCACGCACCGCCAAGGTGGTGCTCGGCCTCGCCCTCGACCGGCTGGCGACCCATTACGGGCTGGCCCGCGCCGCCCATGGCCGCCCCCGCGCGCCCCTGCGCAGCTGGCACGCCGCGCCGGAGCCGGACGGCGGCGACACCGCGTCCGCCACGTCCTGATGTCGTCAGGTCAACCGAGGGCGTGCGCCGCGGCGCGGATGACGTCGAAGGCCGCGGCCACATCGGCCTCGGTCGTCTCCATGGAACCGGCCTGGAAGCGGATGGCGAAGCGGCCGTCCACCCGCGTCGGCGTGAGGTAGATGGCGCCGCCGTCGTTGATGACCCGCAGCAGGGCCAGGTTGTGGACCTCGAGGTCGCGCCCGTCGCCGGGATCATGCCGGAAGGAAAAGAGCGAGAGCACCGGCTCGGAGGCGAGCGCGAAGCCCGGCTCCGCCGCAAGCCTCGCCGCCAGATCCTGCGACCAGCGCACGTGGTCGCGGATCATCCCGCGCAAGCCCTCGAGCCCGTGCGCGCGCAGCACGAACCACAGCTTCAGCGCCCGGAAGCGCCGGCCGAGCTGGATGGTCCACTCGCTGAAATTGACGATGTCGTCCTGGCCGTGCGTGCGCAGGTATTCCGGCTGGATGGCCATGGTGCGCAGGTGGTCGTCGATGCTGCGGACGAAATGCGCCGAGCAGTCGAACTGCACCCCGAGCCACTTGTGCGGGTTGAGCACGATGCTGTCGGCCCCCTCCGCCCCCGCCCAGAGGGTGCGGAACTCGGGGCAGATCATGGCCGTGCCCGCCCAAGCGGCATCCACGTGGACGAACAAACCGTGCCGGTGCGCCACCTCCACCACGGCGGCCACGTCGTCCATGGCGCCGATGCTGGTGCCACCGACGCAGGCCACCACGCCGGCCGGCCGGAAGCCGGCGGCGAGATCCGCGCGGATGGCCGCCTCCAGCGCCGCCGGCACCATGCCGCGCAGGCGGCCGGCGGTGGGGATGCGGATGAGATTGTCGGCGCCGATGCCGGAGAACCACGCCGCCCGGTCGATGGAGGAATGCACCTCCCCCGAGGCGTAGACCCGCAGGCGCGGCGCGCCGGACAGCCCGGCCTGGTTGCCGGTGAAGCCCAGCGCCCGCTCGCGCATGGTCAGGAAGGCGCACAAGGTGGCGGAGGACGCCGAATCCTGGATCACCCCGGTGAAGTCCGCCGGCAGCCCCACCGCCTGGCGCAGCCAGTCCAGGGCCACCTGCTCCAGCTCGGTGGCGGCGGGGGAGGTCTGCCAGAGCAGGCACTGGGCGCCCATGGCCGAGGTGAGGAACTCGGCGATGACGCTGGCCGGGCTCGCATTGGCCGGGAAATAGGCGAAGAAACGCGGGTGCTGCCAGTGGGTCATGCCGGGCACGACGATGCGCTCGAAGTCGGCGAAGATGTCGGCCATGGGCTCGGCCGCTTCCGGGGGCGTGGCCGGCAGCGCCGCCGCGATCTCGCCCGGCGCCGTGCCGGCGCGCACCGGCTTTTCGCGCAGCCCCGCCCGATAGCGCGCGGCGAAGTCCGCCGCTTCATGCGCCCAGTGGCGGAAATCCTCCCCGTCCATGCCTCGACCCCTTGCCTGCGACCGCCGCTGCGGGGGACATAGCCGACTTCAGCGGCGCAGGAAAATCGCGGGGCCGCGCCCCATCCGGCGGTATCCCGCCCCTTGCCGCTCCGGCAGGCGTGATGCTCCGGCGCGGGAAAGGCCTTTCCCCCAGGCGTGCGGCGATCTAAGACGACCGACAGCTTTGGGCGCCGGATCGAAGCCATGGCGCCCCGAATAAGAGGCAAGAGAGGACATGCCCCAGTACCGCTCCCGCACCTCCACCCATGGCCGCAACATGGCCGGCGCCCGCGGCCTGTGGCGCGCCACAGGCATGAAGGACGGGGATTTCGGCAAGCCCATCATCGCGGTGGTCAATTCCTTCACCCAGTTCGTGCCGGGGCACGTGCACCTGAAGGACCTCGGCCAGCTGGTGGCGCGCGAGATCGAGAAGGCCGGCGGCGTCGCCAAGGAATTCAACACCATCGCGGTGGATGACGGCATCGCCATGGGCCATGACGGCATGCTCTATTCCCTGCCGTCCCGCGAGATCATCGCCGACAGCGTGGAATACATGGTCAACGCGCACTGCGCCGATGCCATGGTCTGCATCTCCAATTGCGACAAGATCACCCCCGGCATGCTGATGGCCGCCATGCGCCTCAACATCCCGGCCGTGTTCGTCTCCGGCGGGCCCATGGAGGCGGGCAAGGTGCTGCTCTCCACCGGCGAGAAGAAGGTGGACCTCATCGACGCCATGATCGCGGCGGCCGACGAGAAGGTCTCCGACGCCGACGTGCAGGTGATGGAGCGCTCCGCCTGCCCCACCTGCGGCTCGTGCTCCGGCATGTTCACCGCCAATTCCATGAACTGCCTCACCGAGGCGCTCGGGCTGGCGCTGCCCGGCAACGGCTCGGTGCTCGCCACCCATGCCGACCGCGAGCGCCTATTCGTCGAGGCCGGGCACCTCATCGTCGACCTCGCCCGCCGCTATTACGAGCAGGACGACGCCAGCGTGCTGCCGCGCTCCATCGCCACGTTCAAGGCGTTCGAGAACGCCATGACCCTGGACATTTCCATGGGCGGCTCCACCAACACGGTGCTGCACCTGCTCGCCGCCGCCAACGAGGGCGAGGTGCCCTTCACCATGGCCGACATCGACCGCCTATCGCGCGCGGTGCCGGTGCTGTGCAAGGTCGCCCCCGCCGTGGCCAACATCCACATGGAGGACGTGCACCGCGCCGGCGGCATCATGGCCATCCTCGGCGAGCTGGATCGCGGCGGCCTCATCCACACCGACCTGCCGACCGTGCATTCCGCCACCATGGCCGACGCGCTGGAGCGCTGGGACGTGGCCCGCACCAAGAGCGAGAGCGTCACCACCTTCTTCCGCGCCGCGCCCGGCGGCGTGCCCACCCAGGTGGCGTTCAGCCAGGCGCGCCGCTGGGACGACCTCGACCTCGACCGCGAGGCCGGCGTCATCCGCGACGTGGCGCATGCTTATTCCAAGGATGGCGGCCTTGCCGTGCTCTACGGCAACATCGCGCTGGACGGCTGCATCGTGAAGACGGCGGGCGTGGACGCCTCCATCCTCACCTTCACCGGCAAGGCCCGCATCTTCGAGAGCCAGGACGCGGCGGTGGAGGCCATCCTCTCCACCGGGCGCATCACCCCCGGCGACGTGGTGCTGATCCGCTACGAGGGGCCGCGCGGCGGGCCGGGCATGCAGGAGATGCTCTATCCGACCTCCTACCTGAAGTCGAAGGGCCTCGGGAAGGCCTGCGCGCTGGTCACCGACGGCCGCTTCTCCGGCGGCTCCTCGGGCCTGTCCATCGGCCATTGCTCGCCGGAAGCGGCGGAAGGCGGCGCCATCGGCCTCGTGGAAGAAGGCGACACCATCGAGATCGACATCCCCAACCGGGTGATCCGGGTGGCGGTGTCCGACGAGGTGCTGGCCGAGCGCCGCGCCGCCATGGACGCCAAGGGCGACGCCGCCTGGAAGCCTTCGAGCCGCAAGCGCGTGGTCTCCCAGGCCCTCCAGGCCTACGCCGCCCTCACCACCTCCGCCGCCCGCGGCGCGGTGCGCGACGTGAGCCGCCTCAGGCGCTGAGGTTTCGCCTCAGCCACCATATGGGGCCGGCGGCCTGCGCCGGCCCTTGCGTTTTCAGGCGTCAGCGGCAGGTGAGCCGGCCATCGTCGTTGGCGATGTCGCGCCCGGCCGAGCACCAGCCGGTGGCGGTGGTGGCGTCGACCCAGCGGCCGTTGCGATCCCGGCAGCTCGCCTTCAGCCAGCCGGCCACCACGCGGACATCCTTGCAGCTCGCCATGTAGGAGCCATAGGGCGGGCGTTCGCTGGCGAAGCCCCCGCCGCCGGACCTGCGGCAGGTGAGGCTGCCGTTGTCGTTGGCGATGTCGGCGCCCCTGTCGCACCAGCTGAGCGCCGTCGAGGCCGGCCGCCAGTTGCCCCATTGGTCCCGGCAGGTGGCCTTGAGCCAGCCCGCCTCCAGGCGGATGTCCCGGCAGGAGTTCATGTAGGAGCCGAAGGGCGGCCGCTCACCGTATGCAGGCGGCGGAGCCGGCGCCGGGGATCCATAGATCGAGCCCGGCGCGATCGCCCCCTCACACGAGAGCTGGCCGTCCTCATTGGAGATGTCGCCGGCACAGGCGGCGAAATTGTCGAGGCGCGTCACCACCCAGGTGCCCTGGCGCGTGGCGCAGAAGGCGGCGAGGTCGCGCCCGAACCGGACCTGCACCTCGCGGCAGCTCTTCAGGTAGCTGCCCTGCGGCACCTGCTGGGCGAGGGCCGGCGGGGCGGCGAGGCAGCAGAACAGCGCAAACGCCCCAAAAATCCGGAAGGAAATGCCCGTCATCATCGCCCCGCGCCACAGTTCCGGCACCAAGATACCGGATCGCGGCATCATTACAATGACACCACCTCCCCGGGGTGACGAAAAAGAAAAGGGGCGCCGAAGCGCCCCATTCCGCCGGTTGCCCAGGATTTCAGAAGCAGGACAGGTTGCCGTTCTGGTTGGAGATGTCGCGGGCGCCACGGCAGGCATTGACGTTGATCGCCGTCGCGTTCCACGAGCCGTTCTGCCGTTGGCACTGGGCCCGCAGCATGCCGGCGCCGCCCAGGGTCACGTTCTGGCACGAGCGCAGGTAGGAACCGGGCGGCGGCTGCATCGCCTGCCGGCGCGGGCAGAACAGGTTGCCGTCCTGGTTGGAGATGTCCGATCCCGGCTGGCAGTTCAGCGTGTTCAGCATGGTGGCCTGCCAGTTGCCGGCGCGCGTGCGGCAGAAGCCGCTCAGCACGCCGTTGCGGAACTCGATGCGGTTGCAGCTCTGCTGATAGGAGCCGCGCGGTCCGAAGCCGCCGGGGCCGGGCGGCGGCGGCGCGGCGCGGCGCTCGCACCACAGCTGGCCGTTCTGGTTGGAGATGTCGCCCCGGCAGCTGGGGAAGTCGTTGAGGCGCGCGCCCACCCACTGGCCGTTGCGCGTGGCGCAGAAGGCGGAGAGGTCGCCGCCGCGGCGCACCTG
Organism: Xanthobacter dioxanivorans; assembly: GCF_016807805.1. Taxonomy (NCBI): domain Bacteria; kingdom Pseudomonadati; phylum Pseudomonadota; class Alphaproteobacteria; order Hyphomicrobiales; family Xanthobacteraceae; genus Xanthobacter; species Xanthobacter dioxanivorans. Next base: position 895,675 of record NZ_CP063362.1, read on the forward strand.
CACGTCGCGGCAGCTCTGCAGGTAGCTGCCGGGCGGCACCGGCTGGGCCATGGCGGCACCCGCGCCGGCAAGCCACCCCAGCGCCAGAAGCAGGCCCGCAAGGCCTGCGACGACGACATTTCGCTTCATGATTTCCCCCCATAGAAAACGGCGGGCTTGTAGCACGCCGCAACCGTCGCTGCACGGCCATCGACAGGCGGGCGAGCCTTCGCTAAAAGCCGAGATGTTCCAAAGCACAAAGACGCACCCATGACCATCCGCCTGCACCGCGGCGACCTGCCCGCGGATTTCGTTGCCGCGCCCGTGGTGGCGATCGACACCGAGACCATGGGGCTGAACCCCTTCCGCGACCGCCTCTGCCTGGTCCAGCTGTCCAACGGCGACGGCAGCGCCGACCTCGTGCAGATCCCCCAGGGGGCGGACGCCAGGAGCGCGCCGAACCTGGTGCGGCTGCTCGCCGACCCGAACGTGACGAAGCTGTTCCATTTCGGCCGCTTCGACATCGCCGTGCTGCAGCACGCCTTCCATGTGATGCCGCAGCCGGTCTGGTGCTCCAAGATCGCCTCGCGCCTCGTGCGCACCTACACCGACCGGCACGGGCTGAAGGACCTCCTGCGCGAGCTGCTGAACGTGGACATCTCCAAGCAGCAGCAAAGCTCGGACTGGGGCGCCGCGGACCTCTCCGACGCCCAGCTCACCTATGCCGCCTCCGACGTCCTCCACCTGCACGCCCTCAAGGCCAAGCTCGAGGAGATGCTGGCGCGGGAGGGCCGCACCGGGCTCGCCGCGGCCTGCTTCGCCTTCCTGCCCGCCCGCGCCGCGCTCGACCTGTCCGGCTGGGCGGAAGAGGACATCTTCGCCCACAGCTGACATCGGGCGAGCGGAGAACCCTGCAACCGGGCGGGTTTCCGGCCGCCCCTTGCACCGGATCGCCATTTCGGACAATTTGGCCGGGCGCGTGGGGCGACGCGCCGGCCGGCCAAGCGCCGAGACCGCGGACAGGCGCACGCGGGTTTGGCCCGCCGCCGGAACAGGGCCATGAACCGACACGTGCCGCCACACGATTTTGAGCCGCAGGACGAGGCGGAGCTCAACGCGCCGGGGCTTCGCCAGGAGACCTCGCGTGACGATGACTCACGCGAGGCGGTTTTGCGCGATGCGGTTTTGCGCGAGGAGGAACGGCGCGACGCCGCCGCCTTCTCCCCGCGGGCCGCCCCCGACTTCCAAACCGCGCGGCGGCACAGCCGGCGCGTGCGCTGGATCAAGCGCCTGCTGCCCATTTCCATCGTGGCGGCGATCGTGCTCATCGCCGGTGTCTCCATTCTCTCGCGGCTCAGCCTGACCATCGAGCTGCCGTTCGATATCGGCCACCTCACCCTCAGCGGATCGCGCCTCACCATGGAGCTGCCGAAGCTCTCCGGCTTCACGGACGACAATCGCGGCTACCATGTCACTGCCAAGACGGCGACGCAGGACCTGACACGGCCCGACGTGATCGACCTGACGGACGTGGTGGCGCGGCTGGAGCTGGCGGACAAGGGCTGGACCAGCGTCAACGCGAAGGTCGGCAGCTTCGACACCAAGAAGCAGTTCATCACCCTGGGCGACGGCGTGGACCTGGCCATGGCCGGCGGCTATGCCGGCCGCCTCCAGGACGCGGCGGTGGACGTGAAGGCCGGCACCATCACCACCGAGCACCCGGTGGAGTTCACCTATCTCGACGGCAAGCTGGTGGCCGACCGGCTCGCCGTCACCGATCGCGGCAAGCGGGCCATGTTCGAGGGCCACGTGCAGCTGGATTTCCTGCCCTCCCACCTGCCCGGCCGGCAGAACGACGCCGCCGCGCCGGCCGCCGGCTCCGCCCCGGCAAAGCCGGCAGTGTCCCCCGCCGCGCAGGCCCGCCGCGAGGACGGCGCCGTCGCGGCGCAGGATCCGGTCCAGCCTCCCCCACCCGCGCCCCCCTTGCCCTCCGCGCCTCTGCCGCCCCGACGGCCGGCCATCGCACCGTGATATCCCAGAAGATGATGCTTTCCGCGCCTCGCCAGGCTCCCGCCCGAAGGCCCCATGACGCAGCGGCACTTTGGTGCCGGCTCGCCGTCGCGGCCTGCCTGCTCGTTCCGGCCGTCGCCGTCGCGCAGACCTCGAACGTGCCCAACGCGCTCCAGGGCTTCGCCAAGAACCGCGACCAGCCGGTGCGCATCAATGCCGATTCCCTCGAGGTGCGGGACAAGGACAAGGTCGCCGTCTTCTCCGGCAACGTGGTGGTGATCCAGGGCGATACCACCATGCGGTCCAAGGACCTGCTCGTCTACTATGACGGCTCCGTCGGCGGCGCGCCGCAGGGCGGGGATCAGCCGGTGCAGAAGGGCCAGATCCGCAAGCTCGAGGCCACCGGCGGCGTGGTGGTGAAGACCAAGGAACAGACCGCCTCGGGCGACAGCGGCACGTTCGAGATGAAATCCAACACAGTCACCCTCGTCGGCAAGCCTGTGGTGCTCACCCAGGGGCCCAACGTCATCCGCGGCCAGAAGCTGGTGGTGGATCTCGTCACCGGCGTGTCCAAGTTCGAGGGGGGCGGGTGGAGAGCCTCATCATCCCCGGCAGCCTGAAGCAGGACGCCAAGCCGGGAGACGCCAAGCCCGGAGAAGCCAAGCCGGAGCAGGGCCAGGGCGGCCAGGCGCCGCGCCGCTGACCCGCGGCCGCGTCGCGGACGGAGCGGCCCGCGCCCCCGCCGCCACCCCGCGGCGGCCGCCGCGCGCCTGCCCTGGCGGCACCCGCGCGGGAGGGCGCAGAAGGGTGGCGCCCTCGGCGGCCCGCAATTTGCATGTACGGATTGCATCCCAGGCACGGACGTTCTAAACCCTTCATTCTGGGGGCCGGGGTCCGGAGGTCGCGTTGAACGTCCTGTCCATGTTCGGCAAGTCGAAATCGGGCGGCGGCAAACGCCGGAACGGCAAGGATGTTCCGGCGCCGGCAGCTCCGCGGGACTGGGACGGCGCCGCGCATGACGCCGCCTCCTATGATGACGCCTCCTACGACGACGCCTCCTACGACGACGCCCGGGCCTGGGCACCCGACGGCTACGCCGACACCTTCGACAGCACCGGCGCCCTCGCCGCCTTCGGCCTCGCCAAGTCCTATGGCGGACGCAAGGTGGTGCGCGACGTGAGCCTCAACGTCCGGCGCGGGGAGGCGGTGGGTCTTCTGGGCCCCAACGGCGCCGGCAAGACCACCTGCTTCTACATGGTGACGGGCCTCGTGAAGGCCGACCAGGGCCGCATCGAGCTCGACGGGCACGACGTGACCCCCATGCCCATGTATCGCCGCGCCCGCCTCGGCGTCGGCTACCTGCCGCAGGAGGCCTCGATCTTTCGCGGCCTGTCGGTGGAAGACAACATCATGGGCGTGCTGGAGGTGACCGAGCCCAACCGCGCCCGCCGCCGGGAGGAGACGGAAGCCCTCCTCGAGGAATTCAAGATCACCCACGTGCGCAAGTCGCCCTCCATCGCGCTCTCGGGCGGCGAGCGGCGGCGGCTGGAGATCGCGCGGGCGCTGGCCAGCCGGCCCGCCTTCATGCTGCTGGACGAGCCCTTCGCCGGCATCGACCCCATCGCGGTGGGCGACATCCAGGCGCTGGTGCGGCACCTGACCTCCCGCGGCATCGGCGTGCTCATCACCGACCACAACGTGCGCGAGACCCTCGGCCTCATCGACCGGGCCTACATCATCCATTCCGGCTCGGTGCTGATGGAGGGCGACCCGGAAGCCATCGTCTCCAGCCCGGACGTGCGGCGGCTTTATCTCGGCGAGGAGTTCCGGCTATGAGCGCCGCCTCCCGCGCCCGTCAGCAGGGGCTGCCGCCATGGCGATGAGCCCGAAGCTGGAATTCCGGCAGAGCCAGTCTTTGGTGATGACGCCGCAGCTGATGCAGGCCATCAAGCTGCTGCAGCTCTCCAACATGGAGCTCGTCGCCTACGTGGAGGCGGAGCTGGAGCGCAATCCGCTTCTGGAACGGGTGGCCGAGAACGAAGGCCCGGACAGCGCCGGCGAGACCCCCTCGGAAGCGGCGGAGCGCGGCGAGGCCGAGGCCGCCAGCCGCGAGGAGCCCCCCGCCTCCGCCGACTGGATGGAAGGGGACATGGAGCCGAGCCGCGCGGCCATGGAAACCCGCCTCGACACCGATCTCGGCAACGTCTTCCCGGACGACACCCCGGCCGACCGCGGCAGGGGCGACACCAGCGCCTCGGCGCCCGGCCCCTCCGGCGGCGAATGGGGCGGCGGCGAACGGGGCGAGGACTACAATCCGGAAGCCTTCCTCACCGCAGAGACCACGCTGGCCGACCATCTGGAAGCCCAGCTTTCGGTCGCGGCGAGCGACCCGGCGCTCCGGCTCATCGGCGTCAACATCATCGGCCTCATCGACGAGGCGGGCTACTTCACCGGGGACCTCGACCAGCTCGCCGAGCAGTTCGGCGTGCCCCCGGCCGAGGTCGAGCGGGTGCTGAAGCTCATCCAGACCTTCGAGCCTTCCGGCGTCGGCGCGCGCAACCTCGCCGAATGCCTCGCCATCCAGCTCAGGGAGCGCGACCGCTTCGACCCAGCCATGCAGGCGCTGGTGGCGAACCTGGAGCTGCTCGCCCGGCACGACCGCAACGCGCTGAAGCGCATCTGCGCCGTGGACAACGAGGATCTCTCCGACATGATCGGCGAGATCCGCCGGCTCGATCCCAAGCCCGGCCTCGCCTTTGGCTCCGGCGTGGTGCATCCGCTGGTGCCGGACGTCTATGTCCGCCCCGGCGCCGACGGCACCTGGCTGGTGGAGCTGAATTCGGAAACCCTGCCGCGGGTGCTGGTGAACCAGACCTACCACGCCACCGTGGTCAAGCACGCCCGCTCGCAGGAGGAGAAGAGCTTCCTCGCCGACTGCCTGCAGAGCGCGAGCTGGCTCACCCGCTCCCTCGACCAGCGGGCGCGCACCATCCTGAAGGTGGCGAGCGAGATCGTGCGCCAGCAGGACGCCTTCCTGCTGCACGGGGTGCGCTACCTGCGCCCGCTCAATTTGCGCACGGTGGCGGACGCCATCGGCATGCACGAATCCACCGTGTCGCGGGTGACCTCCAACAAATACATCTCCACCCCGCGCGGCGTGGTGGAGATGAAGTTCTTCTTCTCCTCGGCTATCTCGGCCTCCGGCGGCGGCGAGGCCCACTCGGCCGAATCCGTGCGCCACCGCATCAAGCTGCTGATCGAGGCGGAGAGCCCGGAGGACGTGCTCTCCGACGACACGCTGGTGCAGAAGCTGAAGGGCGACGGCATCGACATCGCCCGGCGCACGGTGGCGAAGTATCGCGAGGGCATGAACATCCCCTCCTCGGTCCAGCGCCGGCGCGAGAAGATGGCCATGCGCAGCGTCGCCAACTGAGGCCGGCCGGGCGGAGCGGGCGCGCTTGCCGTCACCGCCGTCCTCCGGCTCGACCGGGAGACCCATCGCGCCCTTTGTCCCAATCTCCCCACTCGTGGAGAAATGGCCCTCCGGTCAAGCCGGAGGGCGACGGTGGCTAAGGGAGCGCAGGCGCGGCAACCGCGGGCCGCGCCTCGGACCAGGCCGAGCTTCAGACCAGGCTGAGCTTCACGTCGATATTGTTGCGGGTGGCGTTGGAGTACGGGCACACCTGATGCGCCTTGGCGATCAGCGCCTCGCCGGCGTCCCGGTCCACGCCCGGCAGCGACACCGCCAGGGCGATCTCCAGGCCGAAGCCGCCTTCCGAGCGCGGCCCGATGCCGACGGTGGAGGTGACGCTCGCGTCCGCCGGCACCTTGGCGCTGCCGCCCTGCGAGGCGACGAACTTCATGGCGCCGAGGAAGCAGGCCGCGTAGCCGGTGGCGAACAGCTGCTCGGGGTTCACGCCATCGCCGCCGGCGCCGCCCAGCTCCTTGGGCGTGGTCAGCTTCACGTCCACCGCCCCGTCGAGGGTGGCGGAGTGGCCGTCACGGCCACCGGTGGCGCGGGCGGAGGTGCTGTAGAGGACATTCACGGACATGGCGGCTTTCCTTCTCTGCAGATGTCGCGCCTTTAATATTGCGCGACTAAATCGTGTACGATCTATCTAGAGAGATGGGAGTCCCATGTCAAGCGCTTGCGATTTGATCGTGCACTAATTATTTTTGAGCCATCTTCCTCAGGATGCCCCCCGATGCCCGCCTCCCCCGCAGACCCGCCGCCCCCTGCCTTTCCCCGCGTGGACGAGTTCCTGTGCTTCGCCTTCTATGCGGCGAGCCACGCTTTCACCCGTGTCTACAAGCCGTTGCTCGACAAGCTGGGGCTCACCTACCCGCAATATCTGGTGATGGTCGCCCTCTGGGACGCCGACGACCAGACGGTGGGAGGGATCGGCGAGAAGCTGGGGCTGGAATCGAGCACGCTGACGCCCCTGCTCAAGCGGCTCGAAGCCCTCGGCCATGTCACCCGCGCCCGTGACGCTGCGGACGAGCGGGTGGTGCGGGTCCGCCTGACCGCGCAGGGCGGTGCCCTGCGGGAGGCCGCGCTCGGGATCCCCGGCTGCATCCTCGCCGCCACCGGCCTGGATCTGCCCCGGGTCATGGCGCTCCAGAAGGAGGTGACGCAGCTGCGCGCGGCGCTGGAGCGCGCCGCGCAGCCGGCACAGGCTTGACGGGTCTCCGGGGCTGGTGACACTCCATCTGGTCTGCCGCATACGGTCGACCAGACAGACGCACAACAGGCCCGCCATGCTCGACTCCAGCCTCATCGGACGCATCGCCTTCCAGCCCCCGCCGCCAGGCCGGCCGCCCCTCCTGCCCCCCTTGCCGGCCGGCACCCACGCTCTCGGCCTGCCGGGCGCGCGCGACACGCTGCTGGTAGTGCCCGAGGGCCTCGACCCCGCCGCGCCGGTGCCGCTGATGGTGCTGTTCCACGGCGGCGGCGGCAGCGCCGAAAAGATCCTGCCCATGATGGCGGCCCACGCCGCCGAGCACCGCTTCCTGCTACTGGTGCCGCAATCGGTCTTTCCCACCTGGGACATCGTGATCGCCGGCAACGGGCCGGACCGGGAGCGGCTGGAAGCGGCGCTCGGCCTCGTGGCGGCGCGATTTGCCGTCGACCCGGCCCACATCGCCTTCGCCGGCCATTCGGACGGCGGCAGCTATGCCCTCTCCCTCGGCCTCACCAACGGCCACTTCGTGACCCATGTGATCGCCTCGTCCGCCGGCTTCATGTCGGTGCAGCGGCAGGAGGGGGCGCCGCGCGTCTTCATCTCCCACGGCGTCGACGACGAGCAGATCCCCATCGACCGCAGCGGGAGGGTGCACGCGGCGCTGCTGAAGGACGCGGGCTACGACGTCACCTACATGGAGTATCACGGCCCGCACGCCTGGCAGCCGCCGGTGGTGGCGCTCGCCGTGGGCTTTTTCCTCGCCCCCTGACCCCCGGCGCGTGTCGGTGGGCCGGCGCCGCCGCCGGCGCGACCCGGGACTTGACGCATCCGCTGGACAAGCCGGCGGTGAAATGATGAGGTCCCGGCAAACAGAAGAAGAACGCGCGATGGGGCACCGGGCCGACGGCACCGGATCAGGGCGCGCCGCCGGACGGGAGACATGCTTCAGGCCTCGGTCGTCATCTTCGTAGCGCTGGCCTATATCGGCTTCCTGTTCGCCATCGCGAGCTACGGCGACCGGCTGCGCCCGGGCGCCGCCCGGCGCGCACCGCGGCCGATGATCTATTCGCTGTCGCTGGCGGTCTACTGCACCTCCTGGACCTTCTTCGGCTCGGTGGGCCTCGCCGCCACCCAGGGCTTCGACTTCCTCACCATCTATCTCGGCCCCATCATCCTGATGACGGTGGGCGCGCCTTTCTTCCTCCGGGTGGTGCGGCTCGCCAAGGCCAACAACATCACCTCCATCGCCGACTTCATCGCCGCGCGCTACGGCAAGCACCAGGGCATCGCGGCCCTGGTCGCCATCGTCGCCATCGTCGCCGCCGTTCCCTATATCGCGCTGCAGTTGAAGGCGGTGTCCGCCTCCCTCGTGGCCATGATCGGCCATTTCGCCGGGGCCGGCGGGCGCAACACGCTGGTGGGCGACCTGGCGCTGTTCGTCGCCTGCGCCATGGCCGCCTTCGCCATTCTGTTCGGCACCCGCCACACCGACGCCACCGAGCACCAGGACGGGCTGATGCTCGCCATCGCCAGCGAATCCCTGGTCAAGCTCGCCGCCTTCCTGGCGGTGGGCATCCTCGTCACCTTCATCCTGTTCGACGGGCCGTGGCAGCTGTGGAACGCGGCACGCGAGGCGGATGTCGCCGCGCCGTTCGAGAGCGGCCTGTCGCTCGAGAGCTGGCTGACCATGACCATCCTCTCCGGCGGCGCCTTCATGCTGCTGCCGCGCCAGTTCCACGTGGCGGTGGTGGAGAACAAGGGCGAGGAGGAGATCCGCCGCGCGCGCTGGCTCTTCCCCCTCTATCTCGTGCTCATCAATTTGTTCGTGGTGCCGCTGACGCTGGCCGGCAAGATCCTGTTCCCCCTCGGCATGGTGGACAGCGACGTCTACGTGCTGGCGGTGCCGCTGGCGGCGGGGGCGGAGGCGCTCGCCTTGTTCGCCTTCGTGGGCGGCCTGTCCGCCGCCACCGCCATGGTCATCGTGGAGTGCGTGGCCATCGCCATCATGGTCTCCAACGACCTCGTCGTGCCCCTGCTGCTGCGCCGGCGGGCGCAGCGCTCCGACGAGGGTGGGCCACGCGACGACATGACCGGCCTGCTGCTGCTGGTGCGGCGGATCGCCATCTTCGTCATCGTCCTGCTGGCCTATCTCTATTACCGCACCACCGGCGAGGTGCAGCTGGCGCAGATCGGCCTGCTCTCCTTCGCCGCCATCGCCCAGGTCGGCCCGGCCTTCGCCGCCGGCCTGCTGTGGCAGCGGGCGACGGCGAAGGGCGCCATTGCCGGCATCGTCGTCGGCGGCCTGCTGTGGACCTATACGCTGCTGCTGCCGAGCCTCGCCGAGGCGGGGCTGGTGGCGTCCACGGTGGTGCAGGCCGGGCCGTTCGGCATCGGCCTGCTCAAGCCCACGGCGCTGCTCGGGCTGGCCGCCGGGCCTCTCGCCCACGGCGTCGCCTGGAGCCTCGGGCTCAACACCCTGATTCTGGTGGCCGTCTCCCTCTTCACCCAGCCGAGCCAGATCGAGCGGGTGCAGGCGCGGCTGTTCTCGGGCGGCGGCGGCGAGCGGGCGCCCCTGCGTCCGGCCTTCCTGCGCTGGCGCTCGTCGGTGACCCTCGGCGAAGTGATGGCGACGGTGGAGCGCTATTTGGGGCCGGACCGGGCCCGCGCCTCGTTCGAGAACCATGCGCGCCAGCAGGGCGTCACCCTCGACCCGCATCGCGAGGCCGACGCCGGCATGGTGCGCTACGCCGAGCACCTGCTCGCCTCGGCGGTGGGGGCGGCCTCCTCGCGCCTCGTGCTGTCGCTGCTGCTGCGCAAGCGCACCGTGTCCACCAAGGCGGCGCTGAAGCTGCTCGACGACGCCTCCGCCGCCATCCAGTACAATCGCGAGCTGCTGCAAAACGCCATCGACCACGTGCACCAGGGCATCGCCGTGTTCGACCGCGACCTGCGGCTCGTCTGCTGGAACCGGCAGTTCGGCCAGATGCTCGACCTGCCGGCCGAATGCTACGCCGTGGGCGTGCCTCTCACCGACATCCTCGCCGCCGCCCCGGCCGACGACGCCGGCGAGATCGGCGCGCGCCTCAACCGCTATGCCGGCCCCAGCCCCGATTTCTCCGAGCGCCTGCACCAGCGCGGCGCGGTGATCGAGGCGCGCTCGGACCCCATGCCCGACGGCGGCATCGCCGTGACCTTCACCGACATCACCGCGAGCGTGGAATCGGCGCTCGCTTTGGAGCGCGCCAACGAGACCCTGGAGCGCCGCGTGCGCGAGCGCACCGAGGAGCTGGAGCGTCTCAACCAGGCCCTGGAGAAGGCGCGGGAGGAGGCGGAGGAGGCCAATCTCTCCAAGACGCGCTTCCTCGCTGCCGCCAGCCACGACATCCTGCAGCCGCTGAACGCCGCCCGCCTCTACGTGACCTCCATGGTGGAGCGGGCCAAGGGCCCGGAGGAGGAGCGCCTCGCCGGCAACGTGGACGCCTCCCTGGAATCGGTGGAGGAGATCCTCGCCGCGCTGCTCGACATCTCGCGCCTCGACAGCGGCGTGATGCGCCCGGAGATCGCGCCCTTCCGCCTCGCCGACATCCTGAAGCCCCTGGAGATGGAATTCGCGCCGCTGGCGCGGGAGAAGAACCTCCGGCTGACCTTCGTGCCCTGCGCGCTGGCCGTGCGCTCCGACCGCCGGCTGCTGCGGCGGCTCTTGCAGAACCTCATCTCCAACGCGGTGAAGTACACCCCGCGCGGGCGCATCCTGGTGGGCTGCCGGCGGCACGACGGCAAAGTGCGCGTGGAGGTCTACGACACCGGGGTCGGCATCCCGCGCTCCAAGCACAAGCTGGTGTTCCAGGAATTCCAGCGCCTCGACCAGGGGGCGAAGGTGGCGCGGGGGCTCGGGCTCGGCCTCTCCATCGTCGAGCGCATCGCCCGGGTGCTGGAGCACAAGGTGACCCTGCGCTCGACGCCCGGCAAGGGCTCCGCCTTCATCGTCGACCTGCCGGTCGCCGTCTCCATGCCGGAGGAGCCCCAGGCGCTGCCCAGCCCCGCCCGCCGCGGCGCGCCGCTCGACGGCCTCACCATCCTCGCCATCGACAACGAGCCGGCCATCCTCGAGGGCATGCGGATGCTGCTCACCGGCTGGGGGTGCGAGGTCATCACCGCCCCCAGCGCCGCCGGCGCCATCGAGGAGGTCCGCCGGCGGCGCAAGAAGCCGGACGTGGCCCTCGTGGACTATCACCTCGACGGCGGGCACGGCATCGACGCGGTCATGTCGCTGAGGTGGAAACTGGGGAAACTTCCCGCCGTGCTCATCACCGCCGACCGCAGCAAGAAGGTGCGCGACGCGGCCCGCGCGGCGGACATGGAGATCCTCAACAAGCCGCTGAAACCGGCGGCTCTCAGGGCCATCCTCGCCCATTGGCGGCTCGCCCGGACAGCGGCGGAATAGAGCCGGCGCAAGGATTTTCGCGCCCTTTTTGCCACACCTTGCGGGCTGCCGAATTAAGGCCTCGTTCATCCCCATGAACGCCCAATAAACGCCCGGTTCAGCCAGCGTTATGGGGACGTGCCATAGAAGCACGCCCTCTCGGCATGGAAAAGTTACTGAACTGTAAAGAACTGTAACAAATCCGTGCTCACTTTGACGCGCGATGTACTTTTGGAGCGTGGCTATGACGATCACGATCAACGTTCCGGTCTTCCCGCTGCGGAAAGAAATCGCCGCCCGCAAGCGACGCCTCGGCCTGTCCCTCGGCTTTTCACGCGGCCCCAGGGACGCGGCGGCGGGCAAGGCGTCGGGAGGCAAATGCGGCAGCGCGGCGGCCGGCCCGGAGCCGCGCTACACCGCCGAGGGACTGGAATTCGACGTGTCCGGCATGGCCGGGGCGCCGCGCAAGAAGAGCTGAGGCCGCGTCAAGGGCACGTGGGCCGAGGGCACGTTGTGGGCCAAGGGCATGTGGGCCAAGGGCATGTGGGCCAACGGCGCGGCGGCCCTTCAGGGGGGAACAGCTCCCCCTCCGGGCGTGCGACGCCGGCTTTATGGCGCGCGCCGGGATCATCCGATAAGGTCGCCGCCCAAGAGCAACAACGTGCGGCCCTGATCCATCATGACGGACCCGATTTCCACGCCCCCCTCGGGCGAGCCCCGGACCGAAACCCATTTCGGCTACCGCACGGTGCCCCTCGCCGAGAAGCAGGCGCTGGTGGACGACGTCTTCCACAAGGTGGCGCGCCGCTACGACATCATGAACGACCTCATGTCCGGCGGCCTCCACCGGGCGTGGAAGGACGCGCTGGTCTCCAAGCTGCGCCCGCCGCCGGGAACCCGCCCCTTCCACCTGCTGGATCTGGCCGGCGGCACCGGCGACGTGGCGTTCCGGGTGGTGAAGGCGGGCGGCGCCGGCACCCGCGCCATCGTCGCCGACATCAATGCCGACATGCTGGCGGTGGGCCGCGAGCGCGCCGAGAAGCGCGGCCTTTCGGAGCAGGTCACCTTCTCCGAGGCCAATGCCGAGGCCCTGCCCTTCCCCGACATGAGCTTCGATGCCGTCACCATCGCCTTCGGCATCCGCAACGTGCCGCGCATCCCGGTGGCGCTGAAGGAGATGCGCCGCGTGCTGAAGCCCGGCGGGCGCGCCTTCGTGCTGGAATTCTCCAAGGTGGACGTGCCGCTGCTGGACAAGATCTACGACACCTTCTCCTTCCGCGTGATCCCCGAGATCGGCAAGCGCGTGGCCGGAGACGCGGAGCCCTACCAGTATCTGGTGGAATCCATCCGCCGCTTTCCCCATGCCGAGGCGTTCGCCCAGATGATGCGCGAGGCGGGCTTCTCCCGCGTGGACTTCACCCGCATGACCGGCGGCGTGGTGGCCCTGCACTGGGGCTTCCGCATCTGATGGCGGCGCGCGCGCAGGGCAGGCGCCGCCCATGATCTTCCTCCTCGTCGCCGACGCCGCGCGGCTCGCCCGCGCCGGATACGTGCTGGCGCGCGAAGGCGTGCTCTCCCTCGTCTCCCCCGCCGCCGCGCCGCCCTTGGCGCGCCCGCTCCTGCGCATCGCCCGGCTCATCGCCCGCAAGGATGCCGGCAGCCGCCGCGCGCGCTTTTCCGCCGCCTTGTCGCGCCTCGGCCCGTCCTACGTGAAGCTCGGCCAGTTCCTCGCCACCCGCCCGGACGTGGTGGGCGCCTCGGTCGCCCGCGACCTGGAGGTGCTGCAGGACCGCATGCCGCCCTTCGGCCAGGACGTGGCGGAGGCCACCATCACCGACGCCTTCGAGCGGCCCGTCCGCGATGTCTTCCCCGTCTTCGGGCCGGCGGTGGCCGCCGCCTCCATCGCCGAGGTGCACCAGGCCGAGACCGTCGATCCCGACGGCAGCCGCCGCATGGTGGCGGTGAAGATCCTGCGCCCCGGCGTCGGCCGGCGCTTCGCCTCGGACATGGGCACCTTCCGCCGCATCGCCCGCTTCGCCGAGCAGAACTTCGCCGAGGCCCGGCGGCTGCGGCTGGAGAGCGTGGTGGACACGCTCTCCCGCTCCGTCTCCATGGAGATGGACCTGCGCCTGGAAGCCGCCGCCTATGCGGAGCTCGCCGAGAACACACGGGACGACCCGGAGCTCCACGTGCCGCACGTGGACTGGGACCGCTCCAGCCGCGAGGTGCTGACCACCGAGTGGATCGACGGCATCAAGCTCTCCGACAAGGACGCCATCATCGCCGCCGGGCACGACCCGAAGGAGATCGCCCGCATCGTCATGCAGTCGTTCCTGCGGCAGGCCATGCGCGACGGCTTCTTCCACGCCGACATGCATCCGGGAAACCTGTTCGTGGACGCCCAGGGCCGGCTCGTGGTGGTGGATTGCGGCATCATGGGCCGCCTGGGGCTGAAGGAGCGGCGCTTCCTCGCCGAGATCCTCTACGGCTTCATCACCCGCAACTGGCGGCGCACGGCGGAGGTGCATTTCGAGGCCGGCTACGTGCCGTTCCACCATTCGGTGGACGATTTCGCCCTCGCCATCCGCGCCATCGGCGAGCCGATCCACTCGCGCACCGCCGACCAGATCTCCATGGCGCGCCTCCTGGCCCTGCTGCTGGAGGTGACCGCCCTGTTCGACATGCAGACGCGGCCCGAGCTGCTGCTGCTGCAGAAGACCATGGTGGTGGTGGAGGGCGTCGCCCGCTCCCTCGACCCTCAGCTCGACATGTGGCGCACCGCCGCCCCGGTGGTGGAGGACTGGATCGCCGGCAATCTCGGCCCCGTGGGGCAGTTGAAGCGCGCCGGCTCGGGCCTCGGCGAGATGGGGCACTTCGCCGCCACCCTGCCCGGCCTCCTCACCCGCACCGCCCGCGTGATGGAGCAGCTCGACGAGGCGACGCGGGACGGGCTGCGCCTGTCGCCGGACTCTCTCGACGGCATCGGCCGGGCCGAGGCGCGCCGCGCCTTCTGGGGCAACATGGCCCTGTGGGTCATCGCCACCGCGCTGGTGGGGATGTGGCTGGGATAGGGGGCGAGTTGGTTCCCCGGCCGACTGAAGCGTGAGCGGAAGGTGAGCCGGGGTCCAGCGCACATGTCCGCCGCAGGCGCTTCATGACGCCGCCGTCCTGGCGTTGCCTGCTGCGCAGCCTGATTGCGCGCGGGATCCCGGCGCTCCTTCCACTTCGCTTGCGCTGCGTTGCCGTCGGCCGGGATACGGCCGCCCTCACAATTGCCGCGTCAGGTTCTCAGCGAACGACAGGATGTGCGCCCGCGTCGCCTGCTCGGCGGCATCGGGGTCGCGGTCGGTGAGCGCCGCGACGATGGCGGCGTGCTCGTCCACCACCCGGCGGTGATGACCGGCGTCGCGCAGGGAGACGAACCACACGCGCTGCGCCCGCTCGTGCAGGTTCTTGAGGATCTCGGCGAGCACGAGGTTGCGCGCGCCCGCCGAGATGGTGGTGTGGAACTCCCGGTCGAGGGCCATGAGCGCCTCGACGTCCCCGTCGGCCGCCGCCCGCCCGCCGCGGCGCACGTTCTCGGCCAGGGCCTCCAGCGTCGCCGGCTCGGCGCGCTCGGCGGCGAGGCGCGCGCACTGGCCCTCGTTGAGCAGGCGCACCTCCACCATGTCGCGCACCTCGTCCTGGCTGATGGGACGCACCATGATGCCCTTGCGCGGCAGCACCTCCACCAGCCCGTCGCGCATGAGCCGGTCGAAGGCCTGGCGCACCGGCGTGCGGCCGAGACCGAGGGAGGCGGAGACCTGGGCCTCGCTCAGGGCCTCGCCCGGGCGGAAGGCGCACATGATGATGCGCTGCTTGATGAGCGCGTAGGCCTCCTCGCGCAGGGAGCGCACCGGGCCGGCGCCCCCTTCGGCGGTGGCCTGCTCCTGCGTGGCGTGCGCATCCAGCTGCATTGGGCGTCCTCCCGCCGGTGGTTTCAGCGCCGAACTCGTCCCCGAGGCCGAGACCGATCGGCTCCCGGTCCGGCCGGCCGGCGCATGCGCGCCGGGCTCAGCCGGCGATCGGCAGGACCGTCACGTCGTAGGCGTGGCGGATGACGCGCCCCAGCACCGGATCCTCGATCTCGAACGCGAAGCGCTCCGCCGGCCGGATGCCGCCACGGGCGGCGAGCGTGCCGCAGAACATGGCCGTGCCGTCGCCGAAGCCGGCCGCATAGCCGTCCAGGATCTCGCCCGGCGGCAGCATGGCCGCCACGGAGCCTTCCTGGTAGAGCACCGTCTCGCCGCCGATCACCGCGTGGGCGCGCAGCACGAGGCTGTCCCAGTGGGGCAACACCTCATCGAGGGCCCACAGCTCCGGCGCCACCGGTTTGTCGCACATCTGCTTGGAGACGGTGATGCCGTAGGTCTCCACCTTGCGGTCGGTGTGGTCCGAGCCGATGCCGAGCCAGCGCCGCCCGCCGCTCTGCACCACCATGAACTCCACCTCGCCGGAGCTGTCCGGCCCGGTGCATTCGATGGCATCGGCCGTGGTCAGCCGCGCCGCCGCCACCCGGTAGTAGATGGGGGTCGAGGCGGGGCGGGCGACACCCAGTTCCTCCAGCTCGACGATGTGCTTCTCCAGCGCCGCCTTGTCCCGGCCGGTCCAGCCGGCGATCACGGCGTGGCGGACGAGCAGCGTCTCCTCATAGGCGCGGCCGTCGGCGTGGATGGTGAAATGGAGCGCGGTGCCCGGCATGTGGTCCTCTGCAACTTCGGTGGGAAAAGACCGGCACTCCCGAAAGGGGGGAAGGGAGCGCCGGCCGGACGCGGACGCCGGGTTCAGTTCGGCATCCGCGTATCGAGCAGCGTCCACTTGCCGCCCTTCACCTCAAGCACGTAGACCGGCTTCACCGCATCGCCGTCGGCGAAGGAGATGGAGCCTTCCAGCGCCGGATAGTCCTTGAGCTTGGCCACCTGGTCGCGGATGGCGGCGCGCTCGGCGGCGAGCTTCGCCTTGTCGCCGGTGACGCCGGCCTTCTCCATGGCGGCGGCGTAGAGGTAGACGATGTCGTAGACCGAGGCGTCCATCTGGTTCGGCTCGGTGCGGGCAAGGCCGGCGGCCTTGGTGCGCTTGGCGAATTCGGCGGCGAAGCCCTTGGTGCGGTCGTTCACCTCCGGAAAGAAGGTGGTGCCGATGGTCAGGGTCTCGCCGGCGCCGTCCATGCGCCGGGGCAGCTCGGGGTCGGCGATGGTGGTGCCGCCGATGAGGCGGGTGGAAACGCCCTGGCGCTTCAGCTCCTTGGCGATGTTGACCGCGCCCTCGGGCGGCGAGCCGAGGCCGACGATGTCGGGCGCCATCTGCTTGAGCTGCGCCACCTGGGGCGACAGGTCGAAGGCGGCGAGCTGGAAGTCCACCGCGCCCTTGGAGGGAATGGCGTACTTCTCGAACATCTTCGGCACCACCACCGTGCCGATGGACTTGGACACCACGTCGTCGGTGGCATAGGCCGCCGCGCCCGAGGCCATGGGCAGCTTCTTGTCCTTCACCGCCGCCAGCACCTGGTCGATGACCTTGCCTTCGTCGGTGGTGTTGCGGAAGCCGTAGGTGAAGCCCTTGGTGAGGCCCGGCGCCGAGGAGGCCATGGACATCTGCGCGATGCCCTCGCGCTCGCCCACCGGGAAGGTGGTGCGCACCTCGGAGGAGGAGAACGGCCCGATGATGGCGAGCGCCCCGGCGTCCTGCGCGAAGGTGCGCAGCGCCGTGGTGGCCTGCTTGGGATCGCCGGCGGTGTCGAACTTCACCACCTTGATCTTGCGGCCGTTGATCCCGCCCTTCTTGTTGATCTCCTCCACCGCCAGATCCACCGCCACCTCGTTGGTGTTGGCGAGGCTCACATAGGGGCCGCTCTTGGCCATCATGTAGCCGAGGACGAGGTCCTCCTCGGCCCGCGCCGCGCCGGCGGAGACGAGCGCCGCCAGAAGGCCGGCACCAAACAGCACGCTCTTCTTCATGTCCCGTACTCCTCTGTGGTTCTTGTCGTTCGGATCAATGGGCGGGGGCGGAGCCGCCGCCGAGATAGGCCGCCTGCAGGCGCGGATCGGCCGCGAGCGCGGCGGGCTCGCCCGCCATGGTCACCCGGCCGAGCTCCAGCACGGTGGCGGCATGGGCCACCTTCAGGGCCTTGCCGGTGTTCTGCTCCACCAGCAGCACCGAGAGGCCGCCGGCGTTGAGCTCGCGGATGAGGTCGAACAGCTTCGAGACGAACAAAGGCGAAAGCCCCAGCGACGGCTCGTCCAGCATCATCAGGCGGGGCCGCGCCATCATGGCGCGGCCGATGGCCAGCATCTGCTGCTCGCCGCCGGAGAGGCAGGAGGCCGGCATGTGGCGGCGCTCGGCGAGATTGGAGAAGCGGTCGTAGATGGCGTTCATCTCGCCGCGCACCGCGCCCGTGTCGGTGCGCATGTGGGCGCCCAGCAGCAGGTTCTCCTCCACCGTGAGGGAGATGAGGATGCGCCGGCCCTCCGGCACCAGAACCAGGCCCTGCGCCATGCGCTTGTGCGGGGCGGCGCGGGTGAGGTCGATGTCGGCGAAGGTGATGCCGCCGCCCTTCACCGGCACCGCGCCGAGGATGGCTTTCAGCAGGGTGGATTTTCCCGCGCCGTTGGCGCCGAGCACGGTGACGATCTCGCCCTCGCGCACCGTGAGCGACACGTCGGCGAGGGCCGCGACGCGGCCGTAGGAGACGGAAAGGGAGGAGACTTCGAGCAGCGCCATGGCTCAGGCCTCCTCGTCCGTGCCGATATAGGCCTCGCGCACCTTCGGATCCTGCCGCACGCGCGACAGCGGGCCCTCGGCGATCTTCTCGCCGAAGTTCAGCACCACCACGTTCTCGCAGATCGAGTCCACGAAGTGCATGTCGTGCTCCACCACGAGCAGGGTGATCCCCTTCGCCATCAGGGCGGTGAGGTGATCGCGCAAGGCGTTGGTCTCGCTGGGGTTGAGGCCGGCGGCGGGCTCGTCGAGCATCAGCAGGCTGGCCCCGGCGAGGGTCGCCCGCACCAGGTCGATGCGCTTCCTCACCCCGTAGGGGAGCGTGGAGACCGTCTCGTCCGCCCAGCGGCCGAGGCCGGTTTCCTCCAGCGCGTCGCGCGCCTCCCGCTTCCAGCGGTGGCTGGGGACGAGGCGGTAGGGGGTGAGCAGCGCCTTGAGCGAGGATGCCCGCACGTGCTGGCCGACCAGAAGGTTCTCCAGCACCGAGAGATGCGGCATGAGGCGGATGTTCTGGAACGAGCGGGCGACCCCGGTGGTGATGCGCTTGCGCGACGGCATGGCGGTGACATCCACCCCGTTCACCTCGATGCGCCCGGCATCCACGCCGTAGACGCCGCTGACCAGGTTGAACACCGTGGTCTTGCCCGCCCCGTTCGGGCCGATGAGGGCGGTGGTGACGCCCTTCGGCACGCGGAAGGAGAGGTCGCGGATGGCGCGCACGCCGGCGAACGACTTGGACAGGCCGGAGATGGCGAGGGCCGCGCTCATGAGGACACCTCCGCGGGACGGCGCCGGAACAGGCGGAAGAGAGAGGTGGTGACCAGCCCCTGCGGCCGCACCGCCATGAACACGATGATGAACACGGCGAAGAGGGCGTAGCGCCACTGGTCGGAGGCGCGCAGCAGCTCCGGCACCAGGGTGAAGAAGGCGGCGCCCACCAGCGGGCCCCACACCGTCTGGGTGCCGCCGAACAGCACGTAGAGCACGGTGAAGACGGACAACAGCACGTTGAAATGCTGGGCCTCGACGAAGCTGTAATGGTGCGCGTAGAGGCCACCGCCGAAGCCAGCCACCATGGCGCCCAGCGCGAAGGCCGCGACCTTCATGCCGCGGACCGACACCCCGAGCAGGTCCGCCACCGTCGCGTCGCTCTTGACCGCGGTGAGGTAGAGGGCGAAGCGGGTGCGCGAGAGCAGCAGCATCACCAGCACCACCCCCGCCGCCGCCGCGAACACCACGCTCGGCCCCGCATAATCGGTGACCGGATAGCCCGCCGCGCCGCCCACCACTTCCAGGTTGAGGAAGACGGCCGAGATCACCTGCCCGAGGGCGAAGGTGGCCATGGCGAAATAGATGCCGTGGGTGCGCAGCACCGGAAAGCCGATGGCGAGGCCGACGAGGCCCGCGAGCCCCGATCCGGCGGGGATCGCCACCCACATGGGCCAGGCATATTCGTTGGTGAGGAAGGCCGAGGCATAGGCGCCGATGGCCATGAACCCGGCGATGCCGAGGTTGAGCTGGCCGGCGGCGAGCGGCAGGTACACCGCATAGGCCGCCATCACGTTGAAGGCGAGGACGACGAGGACGCCGGTGAGATAGCCGCTCATCACAGCTTCTCCCGGCTGGCGGCGCGGCCGACGAGGCCCTGCGGCCGCACGATGAGGATGAGCAGCAGCAGGCCGTAGACCGAGATGTTCACCACGTCGGCGCCGATGAGCGAGATGGAGAGCACCTCGGCAAGGCCGATGACCAGCCCGCCCAGCACCGCGCCCCAGATGGAGCCCATGCCGCCGACGATCATGGCGGCCACGCCCTTGAAGCCCACCCCCTCGCCCATGAAGGGGGAGACCTGCTGGTAGTTCACCGCGAACAGGATGCCCGCCAGCGCCGCCAGCAGGGCCGAGGCCACGAACAGCTGCGGCACCAGGCGGGAGATGTCGATGCCCAAGAGCTGCGCCGTCTCCCGGTTCTCCGCCACGGTGCGGATGCGCCGGCCGGCGGCGGTCGAGGAGAGGTACCAGGACAGGAAGGCGACGAGGCCGAGGGACAGCGCCAGCGAAATCAGCTGGGCGATGCCGATGACGAGGCCGCCGAGGCGCAAATTGAGATCGGGCAGCAGCGCCGGGAACGCCTGCTGGTCCGAGCCGTACTGGATGAGCATGAGGTTTTCCAGCAGCACCAGGAAGCCGAGGGAGGACACCAGCGGCACCTCCGGGTCGCCACCCTGCATGGGCCGGTAGGCGAACCGCTCCACCAGGAGCGAGGCGAACGCGGCGGCGGCCAGCGCCCCGGCGGCGGCGAGGAGGAAGGGCCAGCCCGCCTTCATCAGCCCGAAGGCGAGCATGCCGCCCACCATGAACAGGCCCGGCAGGGAGAAGTTGAGGAAGTTGAGCACGCCGATGGCGAGGGTGAAGGCCACCGCCACCAGCATGTAGATGGCCCCGAGCATGAGGCCGTTGACGATCTGCTGGGCGAGCATGGCGGCGGGGCAACCTCGCTGGAAGGCGGGCCGGAACCGTGGGGCGGCGCCGGAAATTAGATAACATACAAAGCTATTTCGCCTTGCTGTTCAAGCTGAAATTTCAGGCGGATTTCAGTATTGGACGCCACCGCGGCCGGCCCACCGCCACGCGTGACTTCTGCCGTGATGCCAATGACTTGCATAGCCCCCAACCCGCGCCGCCGGCGGGTCCGGCTGGCGCGGCGATGGGCGCCGCGATGCACAAGGGACGGGCAGCCGCATTGACCTGCCGCAACCCGTGCCGGGCGAAACCGGAGCGCGGCCCCGTTCTTGCTCTGACCCTTTTCAAGGTCGCTTCAACCCCTTTCCAACGTCGCTTCAACCCCCTTCCGATGCCAGGGTCTGTCGCAGGTCGGCCAAATTTGTCGAAGCCCGGACATCGTTCGTCACCGTGAGGCCGCCATGAAGCTCATCGTCGAACGCCTGGTCGTCGAATCCCTCGTCGAGGCCTTCCCGGATCAGGCGCACCTGCTCGCCCAGCCGCGCCTCAGCACCCGCATGGAGCTGGGGCTCGACACGCTGCAGCCGGACGAGCTCGCCCACCTGCATGGCCTGGTGCTGAAGAATGGCGGCACCGCCATCCGCGGGCAGGAGGAGCAGCTGGCCAACCTCGTCGGGGTGTTCCGCGACGAGGGCCGCCGCTTCGCCCCGGAGGAACTGGAGGACCTCGCCGGCGCCCTCGCCTTGTATTTCGTGAACACCTGCGTGCGCGGCTGGCTGTTCCGCATGAATCCCGGCGGCAAGCCCGAGCCCTACCTCATCACCCGCCTCGACTACACGCCGCCGGGCGAGGAGGAGGCCGGCCGCCTCATCGTGGAGCTGAAGGCCAACAATCGCGGCAAGGTCCATGTGGAGAACCTGCTGATCCGCTCCAAGGACCTGCGCGGGCTCACCATCCCCGGCACCCTGGCGGCCAAGGGCTGGCTGATGGAGGACGAGGGCCTCCTGGCGTCGTTCGACGACCAGATGGTGCGCTATTTCGAGTGGCGCGCCCGCTACGGCCACCAATTCTCCGGCACCGGCACCGGCATCTTCGCCGAGGACCCCACCGCCAACCGCCGCGACACCGACTGGGCGCGCAAATCGGTTCTCGTCCTGTCGTCCTCCGGCTCGCAGGCGCGGCTCGTGAACGACGAGGAGCTGCTGGGCGAGCGCACCCTCGGGGCGGAGACATCCGGCTTCTTCCTCGACAAGATCGTGAAGAAGGCGGACAAGCAGAACCTCTTCCACATGGCGGTGGACGAGGCGCTGAAGGCGGCGCAGGCGAACGTGCGCAAGGGCTCGTTCACCGACATGCCGATCCACCCGCTGATCCTGATGTTCCATCTGGAGCTGCACCACCACGTGTGGGTGCACGTGGACGACATCAAGCCCTACGAGTACCACCCGGAGCTGAAGCACAAGCTGGTGCTGCCGCCGGAGCAGACCGACCTCATCGACATCCTCACCGCCGAGATGAACACGCTCATGGACGACGTGGTGGCCGGCAAGTCCGGCGGCACCACCGTGCTGTGCGCCGGCCCGCCCGGGGTGGGCAAGACGCTCACCGCCGAGGTCTATTCGGAGATCATCCAGCGCCCGCTCTACCGGGTGCATTCCGGCCAGCTCGGCCTCGACGTGGCCCACATGGAGCAGGCGCTGAAGGATGCCCTCACCCGCGCCCAGCGCTGGGGCGCGGTGATGCTGATCGACGAGGCCGACGTCTACATCAAGCGCCGGCAGGACAACCTCACCATGAACGCCGTGGTCGGCGTGTTCCTGCGGGTGCTCGAATACTTCAACGGCCTGTTGTTCCTCACCACCAACCGGGTGGACGACATCGACGAGGCCATCGTCTCGCGCTGCATCGCGCTGATCAAATACCACTCCCCCGGCCCGGACGACCGCCGCAAGATCTGGCGGGTGATGGCGGACCAGTTCGGCCTGCCGCTCACCGACGAGTTCATCGGCACGCTGGTCACCATGTTCCCGGAGACCTCGGGCCGCGACATCAAGGGCCTCGCCAAGCTGGTGGCCAAGTATTGCTCGCAGAAGAACGAGCCGCCCGGCATCGACGCGTTCCGCCGCTGCGCCATCTTCCGGGCGCTGGACGTGCCGCCGCTGGAAGCGGCGTGAGCGTTCGGGCGGGGTGAACCTTGGGACGGGTGAACCTTGGGACGGCGCGGCGCCCCTGAGCCCGTCAGCCCCGGAGGGCTGACGGGACGGGACGCAAAGGACGCGCTCAGTTCCGGCGGGCGCCGGTGTGGACGATGGTGCCCACGTGCTCGCCGCGCAGCGCGGCGGTGAGGCGGCCGGGCACGAGGCCGTTCACCACCTGCACCCGCTCGATGTGCCGGGCGGTGGCCATCACCTCCACCAGGGCGCGGTCGAACGGCAGCGTGCCCGCGTGGGCGGAGAGCTCCGCGACCGTGGTCTCGGGCAGGAGCTGCGCCGTCGCGCCTTCGGGGCCCTTCGGGTCGGCGGTATACACCCCGTCCACGTCCTCCACGATGGTGAGGCCGGCCGCGCCCAGCGCGTCGGCGAGCAGGAACGCGCCGGTGTCGGCCCGGTGCGGCGGGATGCGCGCGCCGGGGAACTCGTGGTGGTGATACGGCGGGAAGGCGCTTCCCACCACCGCGCGGGCGGCGGAGAGGTGGATCGCGAGCTGGCTGGCGATGGTCGGGTGCTCCACATAGGAGACGCCTTCCGGCGCCAGCAGCGAGGCGAGGATGTGGCCGTTCTGCCCGGCCTCGCTCGCGGCGAGGGGGGCGAGCGAGCCCACCGGCAGGCCGAGGTCGAGGCCGACCCCATAAAGATGCCGGGCGCGGATGCCGGCGCCGGTGAGGATCAGCATGCGGTGCTCGGGCAGGAGCCGGCGCAGCTCGTCCACCACCGGCAGGATGGCGTCCGGGCCGCGGTCCATGATCGAGCGGCCGCCGATCTTCACCACCTGCAGCCAGGGCAGGAGCCGGATGGGCCTGACGCCGGCGACCGGGCGGGTGAGCTGGCCGTCGAGCAGGGTCTGGCGCGCGAGCGGGGAGGCGACGTGCTTGATGTCGCTGATGGTGTCGGACATGGCGTTGGCTCTCAGCTCGCGGTGATGATGGTGCCCACATGCTCGCCGGCGAGCGCGCGGGTCAGGTTGCCCGGGACGAGGCCGTTCACCACCTGCACCTGGCGGACGTGGCGCGCCGCCGCGAGCAGGTCGAGCACCGGGAATTCGAGGATCGAATCGTGCAGGCCCCGCGCCTTCATCTCGTCCACCGAGATCTTCGGGATGAAGGTGGCGTCCTTCGAGGTCTTGGGATTGGCGGTGTAGAGGCCATCCTCGTCCTTCACGTAGATCATCGCCTTGCAGCCGAACTGCTCGGCCAAAAGGAAGCAGCCGGCATCGGTGCGGTAGGGCGGGATGACGCCGTCGGCGGCGGGGCGGATCCACAGCGAGTAGGGCGGCATGCCGCTGAAGACGACGGCGTTCACCTGGGACAGGAAAAGCGGAACCGCCGAGAGCCCGGCGCCGTCGACCTTGGAGATGCCGTGCTTCGCCAGGAGCTGGCCCAGCATCTCGGCGTTCTGGTCGGCGACGGAGGCGCCGAGCTGCGCCAGCACGCCCGCCGGCAGGTTCAGCTCGGCCGCGATCGAATAAAGGTGGCGGGCCCGCGTGCCGGCGCCGGTGCCGATCAGCAGCTTGCGGTCGTTGCGGGCGGCGACGATCTCGTCGATGAGCGGGTACACCGCCGCGCGGCCGCGGTCGATGACGCTCTGCCCGCCGACCTTGATCACGGTCGCGTCCGGCAGGATCCGGAAGTCCGCCGCCGCCTCCGCCGCCGCCAGAAGCTGCGGATCGGTCAGCGATCGCTGCATGAGGAGCGCATCGAGCTCCGCCGTCGTATTGGCCATGGGGTGCCTTTCGCTGTTGTCACATATTATTTTTCTTCAGATGCGCCCGTACATCTTACAAAAATACAATTCAATATGCGAATAATACGTATTATCTACATGTCGTGAAAAACTTTACAAAAAACATGCTTCCGAAGTCCTGGTCATCGACCCGGGTCTCCGGCGCCCCCAGGGGCGAGCCCGCCGACGGGAAACGTGCCGGCGGCGACGGGGTCCTGAAGCGTTTTCAAGCGGCGCGAATTCGGCTCCGCGTGAAGAAAATGCGTTGAAACACGGAGCCGGAGCATTTCACCCGCCGCAGGTGGGACAGCTCGCGCGGGGCGAGGCCCCCCCGATCCGGCATTTTGATCCCGGCGCTGCGATCGCCCCGATCCGACCTCCCCCTCCGGAAAAAACACAGCCGAGAAGATGTATCCGAATGAATACGGTTTCGCCGACGCAAGGCAAGCTGAAAACGTATGCTCGCGCTGCATCGGGCATCTGCATCCATCGCGGGAAAGCCAGGAGGAGCATGCGCCGACCCGATGGCGCCGCCCGGCTCGTGCGCCGCATTGCCGCTGCCGGCGCGACAGGAGACGGCGGGGCGAATCCGGTCCTACAATGCCGGCCACATTCTTTCAGGGACCCGCGCACCCATCATGGCACCAGCACGCATCGGCATCGTCACCATTTCCGACCGCGCCAGCTCGGGCACCTACGCGGACCTGAGCGGCCCCGCCATCGAGGCTTGGCTGCGGCGCGCCGTCACCAGCGCCTGGACCACGGACTACCGGGTTATTCCCGACGGCTTCGAGAGCGTGCGCGACACGCTGATCGATCTCGCCGATGCGGCGGGGGCGGACCTCGTGCTCACCACCGGCGGCACCGGCCCCGCCCCCCGCGACCTGACGCCGGAGGCCATGGCCGGCGTCATCGAGAAGCCGCTGCCGGGCTTCGGCGAGCAGATGCGGCGCATCAGCCTTGAGGAGGTGCCCACCGCCATCCTGTCGCGGCAGGAGGCCGGCGTGCGCGGGCGGACCCTGATCGTGAACCTGCCGGGCAAGCCCGCCTCCATCGCGGTGTGCCTGGCGGCGGTGTTCCCGGCGATCCCCTATTGCCTCGACCTCATCGGCGCGGCGCGCATCGAGACCGACCCGGCGGTGGTCGCCGCGTTCCGGCCGAAGGGGGCGTGAGGGGCTCGCCGTCCCGCGGCAACCGCCCGGGCCGGCCGCGACGCGGCGCCGGAGGAGACAGGAGGGCGGCAGCGCGCCCCCCTCACCCTAACCCTCTCCCGCAAGGGGAGAGGGAACACCGGCGGTGTACGACTGAGACAATTCTTCTGACTGGAAACCGGCCGGACTCCCTCTCCCCTTGCGGGAGAGGGCGGGGGTGAGGGGTGGCGCGGCTCTCCGCTCTCCACCCCACCCTCCCCTACAGCACCACCACGCCGCGGTGCTTGGCTTCGCCTTCCGGCTCCACGTGGATGGTGATCACCGCGTCGTCCATGTCCTTCTCGAAGGCGCTCTCGATGCGGTCGCAGATGTCGTGCGCCGCCGCCACCGTCATGCCGCCGGGCACCACCAGATGGAACTCCACGAAGGTGATGCGCCCGGCATGGCGGGTGCGCAGGTCGTGGGCCTCGATGGCGCCGGCGGCATGGAGGGACACGAGCTCGCGGATGCGCGCCACCACCTCCGGCGGGGCCGCCGCATCCATGAGGCCGCCGACGGAATCCTTCATCAGCCCCCAGCCGGTCCACAGCACGTTCAGCGCCACCAGCCCGGCGAGCAGCGGATCGAGCTGCGGCCAGCCGGTGATGGGCACCAGCACGAACCCGCCCAGCACGCCGACCGACGTCACCACGTCGGTCAGGATGTGCTTGCCGTCGGCCACCAGCGCGGGCGAGCGCTGCGCCTTGCCGACGCGCAGCAGCACCATGCACCACACCCCGTTGAGCGCGGTCGCGGCGCCGTTCAGCATCATGCCCTTCAGCGGCTGCTCGGGCAGGCGGGGATCGAGGAAGCCGTTATAGGCCTCGCGCATGATGGTGAGGGCGGCGATCACCACCAGCACCCCTTCGAGCACGGCGGAGAGGTATTCCGCCTTGTGGTGCCCGTACTGGTGGTTGGCGTCCGCCGGCCGCGCCGAGACGTTGAGCGCCAGCAGCGCCGCCGCGGACGCCGCCACGTTGATGATGCTCTCGAGCGCGTCGGAAAGCAGCGCCACCGAGCCGGTCACCCACCAGGCGAGCGTCTTGAGGCCGAGGACGGCGATGCCGACGAGCACGCTCGCCGCCGCCACCCAAAGGGTCTTGCGGCCCATTCCCGCCTCCCCTGTCCCTTGGAAAGACCGTGCGACCGATCACCGGCCCGCATCCGCGTCCGCCCCGCGGCCATCCCGAAGGAGCGCGGCAGGGGCGGACAGCGAGCCTCTAGCCGCTGCGCGGGGGCGGCGCAACCGCCGAGGGCGCCGGCCTGTTCCGCGGCTGACGCGGACGGCCCCGCCGGCATCAGCCCGCGATATGCAACAGCGCCTTCCGCATGGCGTCCGGCGCCACGATGATGATGCCGTCGAAGGGCGTGCTCATCTCCAGGATCAGGAAGATCGCACCGCCGAGCGACACGCCGCACAGCAGGAACACCACCAGCGACACCCCGTTGATCGGCGCGAACAGACCGAAGCTGAGGAAGATGAGGGTGAGCCAGACGATGATCACGCCGATGAAGACGGGCGGGACCTGGGTGGCGCTCTCCTCGATCAGCACCCAGCGCAGGGCCGCCAGCGACTTGTAGCGTTCGATCGCCTCGCCCCTGAGCTCGGTCTGGTCCGTCGTCCTGGGCTCCAGGGCGCGGATGAGGTGGCCGACCTCGGAGAGACGCTGCTCCGAATCGGCGCTGCCGATCTTCGGGGGCATGCCGGAATCCGGCCAGGTCTCGGCGATGGCGTTGCGGGTGTAGTCGCCGAGCGCGGCCCGGATCGGAACGGCGTCGGGGCCATAATGGCGCAGCGCCACGTCGAGGGTGATGAGATAGGTGGCGTACTGCTGCACGTCCTTGGCGGTGGAATCGAAGTTCCCCTTCACCGAGGCAGTCATCAGGCCGAGGATCAGCGACGCCATGGCCGCCACCATGCCGACCCCGAGCTTCACCGCCTCCTGCGTTTCCTTGGAAAGGTGGTGCTCCTTGAGCCGGCGCGCTCCCCACATGCCGGCGCAGGCCCCGCCGAAGAGGCCCAGGAACACCAAAACGGCGACGATCAACGCGTCCATCCCCCTCGTTCCCCCTTCCCGCCCGGACCATGGCGGTTCGGGCGGGATACCAGCCTGTCCGCGGAAAGAGGTAAAGAGGGAAATACGCCGGACGCAGCGTCAGGGCGCAACGATTCCCCGCCCGGCCGGGCGGCCCGGTTCCGGCGTCGCCTCAGCAGCCGCCGCAGGCGCGGGCGGCGGCGATGAGCGCGCGCTTGCGGGCGAGGTCCACTTCGCCCGTCCAGACCTGCCCGCCGATCACATAAGCCGGCGGATCGATCACCCGCAGGGCCGAGACGAGCTCCACCGCCCTGGACAGGCTGTCGGTGACGTCCGGCTGGTTGGAGGCCCGGAACACCTTGTAGTGGTCGATGCCCTCGGCGCGGACCACGTTGAGCGCCCTGACCCCGTCGATGGGGCCTTCGCCCCGCGCCAGGGCCTCGTAGAAGGCCTGGAACCGCGGCGGATCGAGGGCCAGCACGGCCAGGGCGACCCGCGCCGCCTCCACCGAGCCCACGTCGAGCCGCGGCGCCTGCACCACGGCATAAGCCAGGCCGGGGTCGCCCGCCAGCAGCGTGCGCATGTCGTCCGCCGAACGGCGCCAGCCGGGGGCGTTGAAATCCACGAGCTCGGTCACCAGCGGCGGCACCCGCGCCCCCATGACCGCCTTGCCGGGCAAGGCGGCGAGCAGCCGGCGCGCCTCCTCGCTGATCGGGATGCCGGCGGCGGCGGTCGGCTGGGCGTGGCCCGTGGTCGCACCGGGGAAGCTCGCGCCGAAAAGGCCGAGGCCGGCGGCGCCCAGAAACGTCCGCCGGGTGAGCGCCGTCGCGGCCGGTCCGCCGCCTCCCGCCTCCCCGAGCCGCCGCATGGGCTTATTCGGCGGCCTTCACCGGGGCCTCGCCGGCGGGCTTCACCGGAGCCTCGCCGGCGAGCTTGGCCTCGGCGTCTTCCTGGGCCTTCAGCACGTCGGGATGGGGCATGGAGATGATGTTGTAGCCGGAATCCACGAAATGGATCTCCCCGGTCACGCCGGCGGACAGGCCGGAGAGGAGGTAGAGGGCCGAGCCGCCCACTTCCTCGATGGTGACCGTGCGCTTCAGCGGCGCGTGGCGCTTCTGGTAGTTGAACATGAGCCGGGCGTCGGCGATGCCCGCGCCGGCCAGGGTGCGCACGGGGCCGGCCGAGATGGCGTTCACCCGGATGCCGGCCGCGCCGTAATCGGCGGCGAGGTAGCGCACCGAAGCTTCCAGCGCCGCCTTGGCCACGCCCATCACGTTGTAGTTGGGCATCACCCGCGTCGACCCGCCATAGGTGAGGGTCACGATGGAGCCGCCGTTGGGCATCAGCGCCGCGGCGCGCTTGGCCACCTCGGTGAGCGAGAAGCAGGAGATGACCATGGTGCGGGAGAAATTCTCCCGGCTGGTGTCGGCGTAGCGGCCCTTCAGCTCCGACTTGTCGGAGAAGGCCACCGCATGCACCAGGAAATCGATGCTGCCCCAGCGGTCCTTCAGCGCCTGGAACACCGCGTCGACGCTGGCGAGGTCTTCCACGTCGCAGGGCAGGAGGATGGAGGAACCGAGGCTCTCGGCCAGCGGCTTCACCCGCTTGGCCACCGCCTCGCCCTGATAGGTGAAGGCGAGCTCGGCGCCCTGCGCCGCCAGGGCCTTGGCGATGCCCCAGGCGATGGAATGGTCGTTGGCCACGCCCATCACCAGGCCGCGCTTGCCTTTCATCAGGTCCTGCATCAACCCACCTCTTGCGCCTGAAACGCCGATAGCAGACCACGCCGGGTGGCGCCATGGAAGGCGCCACCGGCGCCTTCACCATTCATGTCCAATCGTAAACGCCGCCCGAACGATCCGGCGGACGATCCCTCAAGCCTGCGGCTCCTCAGGCGTCCACATGCTTGATCACGAGGCTCGCATTGGTCCCGCCGAAGCCGAAGCCGTTGGACAGGACGTGTCCGAGGGACACGTTGTCGATCCGCTGGCGCACGATCGGCATGTCCGCGAAGGCCGGATCGATCTCCTCGATATTGGCGCTCTCGCAGATGAAGCCGTTCTGCATCATGAGGATGGAATAGATCGCCTCGTGCACGCCGGTCGCGCCCTGGGAATGGCCGGTCAGCGACTTGGTGGCGGAGATGGGCGGGCACGCGGCGCCGAACACGGCGCGGATGGCCTCGATCTCCTTGAGGTCGCCGATGGGCGTCGAGGTGGCGTGCGGGTTGATGTAGTCGATGGGCGCCTTGATGCCGGAGATGGCGAGCTTCATCGCCCGCTCCGCGCCCTCGCCCGAGGGGGCCACCATGTCCACCCCGTCGGAGGTGGCGCCGTAGCCGGCGATCTCGCCGTAGATGCGCGCGCCGCGGGCCTTGGCGTGCTCCAGCTCCTCGAGCACCAGCACGCCGGCGCCGCCGGAGATGACAAAGCCGTCCCGGTTCTTGTCATAGGCACGGGAGGCGACCAGGGGCCGGTCGTTGTAGCTGGAGGACATGGCCCCCATGCCGTCGAACAGCACCGACAGGGTCCAGTGCAGGTCCTCGCAGCCGCCGGCGAAGATGATGTCCTGCTTGCCGTGCTGGATCAGCTCGTAGGCGTTGCCGATGCAGATGTTGGTGGTGGCGCAGGCGGCCGAGATGGAATAGCTCAGCCCCTTGATCTTGAACCAGGTGGACAGGGTCGCCGAGGCGGTGGAGCCCATGGCCTTGGGCACCGCGAACGGCCCCACGCGCTTGGGACCCTTGTCGCGGGCGATGTCGGCCGAATCGACGATGGTCTTGGTGGAGCTGCCGCCCGAGCCCATGATCAGGCCGGTGCGGATGTTGGAGACCTCGCCGGGCTCCAGGCCCGAATCGCGGATGGCCTGGTCCATGGCCACGTGATTCCAGGCGGTGCCGCCGCCGTGGAAGCGCATGGCGCGGCGGTCCACCACTTCCTCGGCGTTCAGGGTCGGTGCCCCGTGCACCTGGGAGCGGAAGCCGAGCCTGGCATAGTCCTCGGCGAAGGAGATGCCGCTCTTGGCCTCGCGCAGGCTGGCAAGCACCTCCTGCGTGGTGTTGCCGATGGACGAGACGATGCCCATCCCGGTGACGACGACGCGCCGCATGTCAAATCCCCATTGGAAAGCACCATTATGGCCACGGATCGTGGCGGCGCCTTGTCAGGCGCCCACGGCTCCCGCCGCCACCGGCGCCACCTCGGCCTGGAACAGGCCGACCTTCAGATCCTTCGCCCGGTAGATCACCACGCCGTCCGCGGCGACCCACCCGTCGGCGATGCCGAGCACGAGCTTGGAGCGCATGACGCGCTTCAGTTCCACGCCGTACACGACCTTCTTCACGTCGGGCAACACCTGGCCGGAGAACTTGAGCTCGCCGAGCCCCAGCGCGCGGCCCCGGCCCGACGAGCCGAGCCAGCCGAGGAAGAAGCCCACCATCTGCCACAGGGCGTCGAGGCCCAGGCAGCCGGGCATCACCGGGTCGCCCTTGAAGTGGCATCCGAAGAACCACAAATCGGGGTTCACCTCGAGCTCGGCGCGCACCATGCCCTTGCCGAACTCGCCACCGGTCTCGGAAATCTCCGCGATGCGATCGAACATCAGCATGGGTGGCAGGGGCAATTGCGCGTTCCCGGCCCCGAACAGCTCGCCGCGTCCGCAAGCGAGAAGATCCTCATACTCGAAGCTGGTCTGCCGGTCCGCCATTCTTAAGCTTGTCGCCATGATGCCCATGATGCGCGAGGCTCATGAGGGTCGTTTCCATTGAGCCCGAAAGCCCGCCTCCGTCGCCGGCGGCGGCCCTCCCTAACATAGGCAGGGGCGCGCTCAAAGTCATGAAAGCGTCACGGGCAGGCGGAAACCGCGCCGGCGGGCGAACCGGCCCGCATGCGACCGCGTTCCCTTCCGTGATGCGGGCCTTATTCTCAGGCCCGCATCAGTCGCGGCGAAGGGAGACAAGAATGCCGATCCTGAAGGAGTTCAAGGAGTTCGCGGTTCGCGGCAACGTGGTGGACCTCGCCGTCGGCGTGATCATCGGCGCCGCCTTCGGTAACATCGTCACCTCGCTGGTGGGCGACGTGTTCATGCCGGTGATCGGCGCGGTGACCGGCGGGCTCGATTTCTCGAACCACTTCATCCCGCTGGCCAAGACCGTCACCGCCGAGAACCTGGCCGACGCCAAGAAGCAGGGCGCGGTGCTGGCCTATGGCGCCTTCATCACCATCGCCATCAATTTCATGATCGTCGCGGCGGTGCTGTTCCTCGTGGTGCGCACCCTCAACGCGCTGCGCCGGGCCGAGGCCGCCAAGCCGCCGGCGGCGCCCAGCCGAACCGAAACGCTGCTTGCCGAGATCCGCGACCTTCTGGCCCAGCGCGCCGGCCAGCCCTGACGCGGGTTCAGCGCACGTCGGCGCCCACGGCGTCGGCCACCGCGGCGAAGCCGTCCGCCTTGAGGCGGGCGGCGAGGTCCGCCTTGATCCGGCCGACCAGGCCCGGCCCGTGGAACACCAGGGCGGAATAAAGCTGCACCAGGCTCGCCCCGGCGCGGATCTTCGCATAGGCGTCCGCCCCGGAGCCGATGCCGCCCGCGCCGATGAGCGGCAGCCGGCCGCCCACCAGGCGGGAAAGCGCGGCGAGGCGCTCGGTGGACAGCGCCATCAGCGGCTTGCCGGACAGGCCGCCGGCCTCGCTCCTGTGCCCGCTCCTGAGGCTCGCCGGGCGCGACAGGGTGGTGTTGCCCATGACGATGCCGTCCACGCCGGTGCGCAGCGCCACCTCCGCCACGTCGGCGAGGGCCGCGTCGTCGAGGTCCGGCGCCACCTTCACCAGCAGGGGCGGACGGCCCGCCGGATCGGGAATGGAGGCGTTGCGCACGGCGATGAGATGGGCCAGCAGCGCCTCCATCTCGGACCGCGCCTGCAGCGCGCGCAGGCCGGGCGTGTTGGGGGAGGAGACGTTGCACACCACGTAGTCGGCCAGCCGGCAGGTGGCGGAGACGCCGGCGGCATAGTCCTCCAGCGTGTCCTCGCTCTCCTTGTTCTTCCCCACGTTCGCCCCGACGATGCCGGTGGCACCGGCGGACCGGCGCTTGCCGAGCCGGTAGACGAAGGGGGCAAGGCCCTCGCTGTTGAAGCCGAAGCGGTTGATCACCGCCTCGTCCTCATCCAGCCGGAACAGGCGCGGCATGGGGTTGCCCGGCTGCGGGCGGGGCGTCACGGTGCCGGCCTCCACGAAGCCGAAGCCGAGGCGCATCACCTGGTCCGCCACCTCGCAATGCTTGTCGAAGCCGGCCGCCAGCCCCACCGGATTGGGGAAGGCGATGCCCCATACCCGCGTCGCCAGCACCGGATCATCCGGTCCGGACAGCTCCGGCACGAGCCCGGTCTTCAGCGCGCGCACGGCGAGGCCGTGGGCGCGCTCGGGCGAGACGAAGCGGAAGAACGGCCGGACGAGGGCGTAGACATCCATCCGGCGTCACTCGCCGGTGGTGGCGGTGCCGCCGTGGGCCTTCGACCAGCTGTGGGGATCGTGCAGGAACGCCTCGATCTGCGCGATCTGCGCCGATTCGAATCGGTTCATGGACTTGACCACCGCCAGCACGTCCCACCAGGTGGCGAGGCGGTGCAGGGTGAGGCCGGCGTCCTCCAGGATGCCCGAGGCCTCCGAGAAGATGTCGTAATAAAAGAAGACGAAGCAGTGCGAGCACTCGGCGCCGGCCGTGCGCAGGGCGTTGACGAAATTCACCTTGCTCTTGCCGTCGGTGGTCAGGTCCTCCACCAGCAGCACGCGCTGGCCGGGGGCGAGGTGGCCCTCGATCTGGGCGTTGCGGCCGAAGCCCTTGGGCTTCTTGCGCACATACTGCATGGGCAGCATCAGCCGGTCGGCGACCCAGGCCGCGAACGGAATGCCGGCGGTCTCGCCGCCGACCACGGCATCGAACTGCTCGTAGCCGATCTCGCGGAAGATGGTGGAGATGCCGAAATCCACCAGCGTCTGGCGGACCCGGGGGAAGGAGATCAGCCGCCGGCAGTCGATATAGACCGGGCTGGCCCAACCGGAGGTGAAGATGAACGGTTCCCCGGAGGAAAAGCGGACCGCCTCCACCTCGAGCAGCATCCGCGCGGTCTGCTCGGCGATGGTAGCCTTGTCCGGGAATGCGGTGACGTTCGCCATGGAAAGTGGGCCTCGGTCGCAGGACTGTGACGCGCATATATCAGAGCCGCGCCGCATTGCGACAGCCCATGCGGCACAGTTCCCGCCTTCCTTGCCGCCTTCCTTGCCGCCTTCCGTCCCGCCGTCGCGACCGCCTCAGGCCGCCCGGGCGAGGCGCCGGGCGTGGTCGAGGGCCATTTCCAGCCGGTCGTTGCCCCAGAACAGCGCGCCGTCGGCGGCGATGAAGGTGGGCGCGCCGAAGACGCCCTCGGCCCTGGCCGCCTCGGTCTGGGCCCGGAGGCGGTCCTTGTTCTCCTGGCGCTCCGCCTCGTCGATGACCTCCTCGAAGAAGTGCCCGAGCCCGGCCAGCAGGTGGTAGATGGTCTCCCGGTCGGCGATGTCGCGGCCCTCGGCGAATTCGGCCCGGTACACCGCGCGGGTGAAGGCGGGGCGGCAGGCGTCGTTGAGATGGAGCGCCACGCGGGCCGCCAGCAGGCTGTTGACCGGAAACGGATCGGGCCGCCGCAGGGGCGGCAGGTGGTAGAGTTCCGCCAGCCGCGTCACATCCGCCCACATGTGGACGTTCTTGTCCGGGTCGGAGACCAGGGGGGAGGTGGCATGGCCCTTGGCGGCGAAGATCGGCCCCAGGAGGAACGGCTTCCAGGCGATCCGCACATCGGCGCCTTCCGCCAGCGCGGCGATTCGCGCCGCGGCGAGGTAGGAGTAGGGCGAGGAGAAGTCGTAATAGAAATCGAGGGGGGCGCTGGCCATGGGCTTATCCTGCCTGTACATCGCCTGCCGACTGTGCGGCGGAGCGAGGGCCTTTCGCAAGAGCTCCGGATCAAGGCGGGGCGGGAGCGGGTGACACTTTGAAGTGGGTGGTGTTCTTCGCGCTGGTGACCGGGGCCGCCGTGGCGATCCTGTTCACCGTCTTCCCGCAATGGGACATGGCCATCTCCAGCCTGTTCTGGGATGCCTCGCGGCGCAATTTCGCGCTCGCCGCCGCGCCGTGGGCCCGGACCGCCCGCTCCCTCGCCAACTATATCCCCTGGGCCATCGCCGCCCCGGCCTTCGCCGCCATCGTGCTGAAACTGATCTTCCCAGCGGGAAAAATGTTCATGCCGGCGCGGGCGGCGGTGCTGCTGGCCCTCACCATGGCGGTGGGGCCGGGCCTCATCGTCAACGGCATCCTGAAACAGGAATGGGGCCGGCCGCGCCCGGTGCACGTGGACAGCTTCGGCGGCAAGGACGCGTTCAAGTCCTGGTATGAAACCGACGGCACCTGCCCCGGCAACTGCTCCTTT
Organism: Xanthobacter dioxanivorans; assembly: GCF_016807805.1. Taxonomy (NCBI): domain Bacteria; kingdom Pseudomonadati; phylum Pseudomonadota; class Alphaproteobacteria; order Hyphomicrobiales; family Xanthobacteraceae; genus Xanthobacter; species Xanthobacter dioxanivorans. The sequence continues at coordinate 930,605 of NZ_CP063362.1, forward strand.
GTCTCCGGCGAGGGCGCGCTGGGCTTCTGGCTGACGGCGCCGGCGAGCCTCGTGCCGGGGCCGGCGGGGGCGGTGGCCATGGTGGCGGCGGTGACCTTCGGCGCCGTCGCCGGCGGCCTGCGCATCGCCTTTGGCGGCCACTTCTTCACCGACGTGGTGTTCTCCGCCGTCCTCGTGGTGCTGATCGTCGCCCTCACCCGCCTGTGGCTCTACGACCGCGCCCGCCCGCCGACCGACGACCAGGTGGAACGGGCCATCGGCCGCATCGGTCTCGGCCTCCACGCTTTCGTGCGCATGGCCTGGCGGTCGGCGATCCGTCTTGCCCGCCTCGTCTGGCGCGGCGGGCGCGCCGTTGCGGCGCGCTACTTGCCACGGCGCGGCGCCGGCCTATAGTCCGCGCCGCTTTGTTCACCTTGAAAACCCCCGAGAGACGTGATGGCGCGTGACGTGAAGAAGGTGGTGCTGGCCTATTCCGGCGGGCTCGACACCTCGGTGATCCTCAAATGGCTCCAGACCACCTACAAGTGCGAGGTGATCACGTTTACCGCCGACCTCGGGCAGGGGGAGGAGCTGGAGCCGGCGCGCAAGAAGGCGCAGCTGCTCGGCATCAAGGACGAGAACATCTTCATCGAGGACGTGCGCGAGGAATTCGTCGCCGACTACGTGTTCCCCATGTTCCGCGCCAATGCGGTCTATGAGGGGCTGTACCTGCTCGGCACCTCCATCGCCCGGCCGCTGATCGCCAAGAAGCAGATCGAGATCGCGCGGAAGATGGGCGCCGACGCGGTGTCCCACGGCGCCACCGGCAAGGGCAACGACCAGGTGCGCTTCGAGCTGGCCTATTACGCGCTTGAACCGGACATCACGGTCATCGCGCCCTGGCGCGAATGGGACCTCACCTCCCGCACCCGCCTGCTGGAGTTCGCCGAGGCGCACCAGATCCCCATCGCCAAGGACAAGCGCGGCGAGGCCCCCTTCTCGGTGGACGCGAACCTGCTGCACTCCTCCTCCGAGGGCAAGGTGCTGGAGGATCCGGCCGAGGACGCGCCGGAATACGTCTACCAGCGCACCATTTCCCCGGAAGCCGCGCCCGACGAGCCCACCATCATCACCATCGCCTTCGACAAGGGCGACGCGGTGGCCATCAACGGCGAGGCGCTGTCCCCGGCCAGCCTGCTGACCCGCCTCAACGAGCTGGGCAAGGCCAACGGCATCGGCCGGCTCGACCTGGTGGAGAACCGCTTCGTCGGCATGAAGAGCCGCGGCGTCTACGAGACCCCCGGCGGCACCATCCTCATCGCCGCCCATCGCGGCATCGAGAGCATCACGCTGGACCGTGGCGCGGCGCACCTCAAGGACGAGCTGATGCCGCGCTATGCGGAGCTCATCTACAACGGCTTCTGGTTCTCCCCCGAGCGCGAGATGCTGCAGGCCGCCATCGACCACTCCCAGGCCTTCGTGACCGGCGAGGTGACGGTGAAGCTCTACAAGGGCAACACCACCGTCATCGGCCGCAAGAGCCCCTACTCCCTCTACAACCAGGATCTGGTCACCTTCGAGGAAGGCGCGGTCGCCTACGACCACCGCGACGCGGCGGGCTTCATCAAGCTCAACGCCCTGCGGCTGCGCACCCTCGGCAGCCGGGCGCGCAAGATCTCCGAATAAGAGCGGGCCGAAGGCCACTTTCGGCTTTTTCCCGCAGGAAACTCTGCGCACACTCCGCCAAAGCTTGACCGGGGCGGGGGCGCGAGCATGGATCGGCGAGACCTTCTGAAAGGGGCGGCGAGCACGACGCTGCTTGCCGCCGCGGCGGCGCTGCCCCCCCGCACGGGGGACGAGGCCCGGGGCCAGCCGGCCCCGGCCGCGCCGAAGCCGGTCTTCCGCATCCATCCCGCCATCGGCATCGCCCGCGTCGGCAACAGCCCCGATTATTATCTGGCGCCGGAGACCGCGGCCGGCGAGCTGCCGCGCTCCGGCCCGCCGATCTGGGGCGGCCTGCCGCTCGATCCGGCGACCGACCGGCCCATCACCGCGGCCGACTTCCGCGACGCCCAGGGACGGCTGAAGCGGCAGGCCATCCGTTTTCGCATCTATGCCTATGCGAAGGGCGGCTATCCGACCGGGGAAAGCACCGAGATCCGCCAGGGATCGCTGGTGAACGGCCGGACGGTGGCCGACATCGTCTGGCAGGTCCATGTGGCCAACAAGAAGCTCAACACTTACGCCATGATGGATACGCCGGGCCATTTCCCGGCCCTTGCCGGCTTCGAGAACGGCAAGCTGCCGCCCGTCCGCCGGCCGCAGGACGGGCCCCTCGACAATCCGGACCGGCTGCGCCGGCTGGTGATCGACCCGGGCCCGCGCGCCCTCTCGGCCCGCGCAGCCGCGGACACGGTGCTCGCGTTCGACCGGCAGACCCCGGCCAGCGGCATGGCCGAGCCCGCCGCCGCGGCGAAGGCCCCGGTGCAGGCATTGCCCCAATATCCGGTCTCCTTCCCGCAGGACCATTTCAAGCTGCACGCCCCCTCCGCGCCGCTCACGCGCCTCGGCGACATCCGCATCGAGGCCGGCTCCGGGCGCCTCATCTTCGCCCCGGGCTTCGGGGCTGCGGTCGGCATGGACGTGAACGGCGCCCTGCCGAGCGTCAGCGAATACTGGGGGGCGGAGAACACCGACTGGTTCGACGACATGAGCGACGGGCCGGTGAACGCCCTCATCGTCTATGACGACGGCTCGACCGACACGGTGACCGGGGCCTGGGCCATGACCGGCGATCCCGGCTTCGCCCCGCAGACCCGCAACGTGGTCAGCGCCTGGGACGAGGTCTACGACACCTTCGTGCGCAAGCTCGCCCTCGCTCCCGCGCTCCATGACAACGGCGCGTTCAACCCGGACTTTACCCCCGCCTTCGAGGACGACATCCGCCCCCTGTTCCACGCGGTGACGCTGCAGCGCTGGAACACCAACCTGCCGGCCCCGGCGGTGGCCGCCCACAACCGCATCGGCGCCATCACGCCGGCGGACGACCCGACGCAGAAGATCCCCTATTTCGACGCCCTGATCCGCAACCCTTCCGATCCGAAGACCTTCGCCACCGGCGCGCCGATGATGCCGCTGGCGCTGGGCGACACCGACCGGCCGTTCCTCACCCTCACCCACACCCAGTTCTTCCTGCTGAAGCAATGGCACCGCCACCGCTTCACGCCGGGTCCGCGCAACGCCCTGGGGGCGGGCGAGGACCTCGACCGCGTCGCCCTCGCCAACTGCCTCGGCGGGCGCTTCAGCCCCGGCATCGAAGTCTCCTTCCCGGTGCGCGACCCGAACCTCTATGTGCGGGACTGGGCGTCCGCGGGCGCCTTCCGCATCAATGCCGCCCGGCTCGACTACGCCAAGGCGCGGGCGGATGCCCCGTTCCTCTCGGTCGGCTACGTGCCGCTGCGCACCGCCCCGGCGGAGCCCGGGGATCTCACCAAGTTCATGGCGGTGCCCTGGCACACGGACTACAACCACTGCGCCTCGCACCCCCTCGACCCCAACCCCGCCAACGACCAGGCCCTCTACTGGTCGTGGCCGGCCGAGCGGCCGGTGGTGGTCTACCCGCAGGCCCTCGCCAGCTTCGATCCCGCCACCGGCTGGACCCCGGGGCCGCAGCTGTTCGCCATCCGCGGCACCGGCACCGCGACCCCCTATCCGGCCAATGCCGGCCGCTTCCAGGAGCAGATCACCTTCATCTCGCAATGGCACCAGGTGGGCTTCGTGGTGCAGGCGAGCCGCATCGATCCGGCCGCGCGGGCGGCCTCGGCCGACGACCCGTTCCTGGAGGTGGCCTGCGGCTTCCCCGCCGATGCCACCCAGGCGGTCGCGCCGTGGCCGACCTTCAACAGTCCGCCGGCGCCCTGAGGCGATGGCCGACATGTCGCCCGACATCCGGCCCGACACGCCGCCGACACGGGTGGACATCGCCATCGTCGGCGCCGGTGTCGCCGGATGTTCGTGCGCCATCGCGCTGGCGCAGCGCGGCGTCGGCGGCATCGCTTTGTTCGACGCCGGCGGGCAGCCTGGCGCCATCCGCATCGGCGAGACCATCCCCGGCGCCGCCGTGCCATTGCTGCAGCGCCTGGGCGCATGGGACCGCTTCGCCGCGGCCGGGCACCTGAGCGCGACGGGCGGCACCTCGCTGTGGGGCAAGGAGCAGCCCGGCCACAACGATGCGGTCTTCCTTCCCTTCGGCGCCGGCTGGCATCTCGACCGCGCCGCCTTCGACCGGCAGATTCGCGAGCGGGCGCAAGCGCTTGGCGTTCCCGTCCTCACCCCGCTGAAGCTGCGCACCATCGTGCGCCGCGCGGCCGGCGGCTACGCCCTCGGCTTCGACGGGCCATCCGGGCCGCGAACGGTGGAGGCGGGTTTCCTGGTGGACGCCTCGGGCATCGGCGCAGTGGCGCTGCGGGGCCTGAAGGTGGCACGCAACCGGTTGGACGAGCTTGTCTTTCACTGCCTCGTCCTCCCCCTCGGCAGGCCCGGGGACGTGCCGCCCCGCACCTTCGTCGAGGCCGTCCCCGAGGGCTGGTGGTATGCGAGCCGCGTGCCCGGCGGACGCATGGTGGTCGCCCGCGCCTCCGACGCCGCGACCGCCCGCGAAACCGGGCTGCCGCAGGCCGGCGCCCTGCGCGCGGCGCTCGCCGAGACCCGCCTCGTCGGCCCCGTGCTCGCTGGCGGAAGACCCGACGAAGCCGCGACCCCGCAGGTCCGCATCGCCCCCACCGCCATCCTGAGCGCGGTGGCCGGCGCGGACTGGCTGGCGGTGGGCGATGCCGCCGCCAGCTGCGATCCGCTTCTGTCCCAGGGCATCGTCCGGGCGCTCGACGATGGCCTTGCGGCCGGCGCGGCCATCGCGGATGCCCGCGCCGGAGTGGGACCCGCCCCGCTCCTCGCCTATCAGGCGCGCCTGTTCGCGCGCTTCACCGCCAATGTGCGCCTGCGCGCCGCCTTCTACGCGGCCGAGGGCCGCTGGCCCGACGCGCCGTTCTGGCGCGCCCGCCGCCCGACCACGCAGGAGGCTCGGTCCGCCCCGACGCCGGCGGGCGGCGGGCCATCGGCTACGCCGCGCCCTCTCCCCGCCCCGGCACCAGCACCCGCATGGCGTTGAGGATGACCACCACGTCGATGGCCTCCTGCAGCAGCGCGCCCTCGACCGGCTCCAGATAGCCGAAGGCCGCCGCCAGCATGCCGGCGAGGGACAGGCCGATGCCCCAGAACACGCTCTGGCGCGCCACCGCCAGCGCGCGCCGCGCGATAGCCATGGCCTCGGCGAGCCGGTCCAGCCGGTCCACCAGCAGCACCACGTCCGCCACCTCGGCGGACGCGGCCGCGCCGCGCGCGCCCATGGCCACCCCCACGTCGGCGGCGGCGAGGGCGGGCGCGTCGTTGACCCCGTCACCCACCATCATCACCGCCCCGGATCGCCCGGACCGCTCGCCGGCCTGACGCCGCGCCGCCTGGACGCAGGCGACCTTGTCCTGCGGCGAGAGCTCCCCCGCCCAGGCATCGAGGCCGAGACTGCCGCCGAGGGCCGCCACCGCCTCCGACCGGTCGCCCGAGGCGAGGCAGATATGCCTCACCCCGCCGGCCCGCAGCGCCGCGAGCATCTGCGACGCATCCTCCCGGATCGTGTCGGCGAGCGCGATGATGCCGGCGAGCCGGCCGTCCACCGCCACCGCGACGATCGCGCTCGCCGGCGGCAGCCCCGCGCGCAACGGCGCCGGATCCCCCGCCGACCGCGCGACAACGAAGCCGGAGCCGCCCACCACCACCTGCCGGCGGCCCACCATGCCGGAAATGCCGACGCCGCCGTCCTCCTCCACCGCCCGCGGCGGCGACAAGGCGAGGCCGCGGGCCTGCGCCGCGTCCACCAGGGCGGACGCCACCACATGGCTGGACGCCTGGTCGAGGGAGGCGGCAAGGCGCAACACCTCGTCCGCCGGAAAACCTTCCGCCGCGCGGATTTCGGCGAGCCCCGCCCGTCCGTGGGTGAGGGTGCCGGTCTTGTCGATGACGAGGGCGCCGACCCGCGCCAGCTTCTCCAGTGCCCCGCCGTTCTTCACCAGCACGCCGCGCTTGGCCGTGCGCGACAGCCCGGCCATCAGCGCCACGGGCACCGCGAGAATCAGCGGGCAAGGCGTGGCCACCACCAGCACCGCGAGGGCGCGCCGCGGATCTCCCGCCACGAGCGCCGCCCCGATGGCGAGGGCCAGCGATACCAGCAGGAAGACGAGCCCGTAGCGATCGGCGAGCCGCGCCATGGGCGCCCGGCTCGCCGCCGCGGCCTCCACCAGGCGGACGATGGCGGCATAGGTGCTTTCGCCCGCAGGCCGGACCACGTCCATCTCGAAGGCGCCGCCGGCATTGATCGCCCCCGAGGGCGCCTCCTCGCCCGCCCTCACGCGCACCGGCTGCGCCTCCCCGTTGATGGAGGACAGGTCGAGCACCGCCGCTCCGCCGCGCACGATCCCATCCGCCGGAACCGTATCGGCGTGCCGCACCAGGAGCACATCCCCCGGCGCGACGGCCTCCACCGGCACCTCGTTCAGGGCTTCGCCCTCGCGCCGGATGGCGGTGCGGGGCGCGCGCGCGGCGAGCGCGGTCATCTCCCGGCGGGCGCGGCCCTCCGCGAACCGCTCCAGCTGCTGGCCGCCGGCATACATGAGCGCGACCACGTTGCCCGCCAGCGGCTCGCCGAAGCCGAGCGCCGTCGCCATGGAGAGGGCGGCGAGAATGTCGAGGCCGAACCGCCCCTCGCGCAGGGAGCGGGCGATGTCGAACAGCAGCACGGCGAGCACCGGCAGCGTGCCGAGGATGAAGGCGAGGTGGGCCGCCTCCGGCCGCCCGAATGCCGCGAGGCCGAGGCCGGCGGCAAGGGGCAGCACGGCGGCGGCGACCAGCAAAAAGCGGTCCCGCGCGGCGCCCGGCTGCCGCATCATGGCCGCCGCCCCCAAGCCCACCGCCCCCAAGTCCGCCGCCCCAAGCCCGCCTCCCGATGGTGCGCGGCGATACCGTCGCATTGCCTTTGCGCAGGTGTGCTCTAAACTAAATATTAGAAATATTCTAATTTGGAGTCACCCGGGATGATGTCGCTTTTCCCCGGCCGCCGCCGTTTTTCCGATCTGTCGGAAATGGAGATGCTCGCCCTCGCCATCACCTCGGAGGACGACGATGCCCGCACCTATACGGATTACGCCGAGACCCTGCGAAAAGATTATCCGGATACCGCAAAGGTATTTGAAAGCATGGCAGCGCAGGAGCGCGGCCACCAGACCAACCTTACCCGCGAGTTCGAGCGCCGGTTCGGCGCCCATGTGCCGCTGATCCGCCGCGAGAGCATCGCCGGCTACTACAGCCGCCGGCCGGTCTGGTACATCTGTAACCTCGGCCTCGATCGCATCCGCCAGGAAGTTGGGCGGATGGAGGACGAATCGGCCAATTTCTACCTTCAGGCACAGAAGAAGACGGCCGATCCCGGCACCCGCAAGCTGCTGGAGGAGCTCTACAAGGTCGAGCTGCAGCACGAGGAGATCGCCGGCTCCCTCGCAGCCCGCTATCTGCCGGTGGACAAGCGCAAGGAGGAGGACGAGAAGGCCCGTCGCCAGTTCGTGCTCACCTGGGTGCAGCCGGGGCTCGCCGGGCTCATGGACGGCTCCGTCTCCACCCTCGCCCCCATCTTCGCCACCGCCTTCGCCACGCAGAACTCGCACACCACCCTGCTGGTCGGCCTTGCCGCCGCGGTGGGCGCGGGCATCTCCATGGGCTTCACGGAAGCGGTGCACGACGACGGCGTGATCTCCGGCCGCGGCTCGCCCCTCAAGCGCGGCATCGCCTCCGGCGTCATGACCGCGGTGGGCGGGCTCGGCCATGCCCTGCCCTACCTGATCCCGCAGTTCTGGACCGCGACGATCATCGCCATCGCCGTGGTGTTCGTGGAGCTGTGGGCCATCGCCTTCATCCAGAATCACTACATGGAGACGCCCTTCTGGCGTTCGGTGTTCCAGGTGGTGCTGGGGGGCGCGCTGGTGCTGGCGGCGGGCATCTTCATCGGCGGCAGCTGACGGCGGCATTCCCCGGGGGAGGCCATGGCGCCCCGGAGCGGACGATGCCAGTCTTCCGCAGCGAAGCGGGGAGGCCCCACATGCATGCCATGGTCCTGATGCGCGCCGGGGAACGGCTCGTCGCCGAAACACGGCCCGATCCCGTGCCCGGCCCCGGCGAGGTGGTGATCAAGGTCACCGCCTGCGGGGTGTGCCGCACCGATCTCCACGTGGTGGACGGGGAGCTGCCGCAGACCATCCTTCCCATCGTGCCGGGGCACGAGATCGTCGGCCGGGTGGCCGGCCTCGGCGCCGGCGTGACGCATCTGCGGATGGGGGAACGGGTTGGGGTGGGATGGCTCGGGCACGCCTGCGGCACCTGTCCCTATTGCGCGGCGCACGAGGAAAACCTGTGCGATGCCCCCGCCTTCACCGGCTGCACGCGGGATGGCGGCTTCGCCACCCACACGGTGGCGGACGCCGCCTTCGTGTACCCCCTCGGCGAGGCGGGCGAGGATGTGGCGCTGGCGCCCCTGCTCTGCGCCGGCCTCATCGGCTGGCGGACGCTGAAGATGGCGGGCGAAGGCAAGCGCATCGGCCTCTACGGCTTCGGCGCGGCGGCCCATATCATCGCCCAGGTGGCCCGCTGGCAGGGCCGCGAGATCTACGCCTTCACCCGGCCGGGCGACACGGCGGCGCAGGATTTCGCCCGCACCCTCGGGGCGGTGTATGCCGGCCCCTCCGACACCCCTTCACCCGAGCCGCTGGACGCCGCCCTCATCTTCGCCCCGGCGGGCGAGCTCGTGCCGCAGGCGCTCCGGGCGGTGCGCAAGGGCGGGCGCGTGGTGTGCGGCGGCATCCACATGAGCGACATCCCCGGCTTCCCCTATCGCTGGCTGTGGGAGGAGCGGAAGATCCTGTCGGTCGCCAACCTGACCCGCGACGACGCCCGCGAATTCCTGGAGCTGGCGCCGAAGGCGGGCGTCGCCACCCATGTGACGCCCTACCCCCTCGCCGAGGCCGACACCGCCCTCGACGACCTGCGCCATGGCCGCCTGAAGGGCGCCGCCGTGCTGGTGCCGTGAGCGCTCCCGTGCTTCAGCGCTGCATCACATAGGTTCCCGGCGCCGGTCCCAGCACCGGATAGCCGGGCCCGCCCAGCGTGGGCAGCGCCACCTTGCCCGAGGCCCGCGCCGCCAGCCAGGATTCCCAGGCCGGCCACCACGACCCCTCCTGCGGTGCCGTCGCCTCCACCCATTCGTCGGGGCCGAGATGCAGGTCGCCGAGCTTGGTCTCGTGGATGCGGAAATGCCGGTGCTTGTGCCCCGGCTCGCTGACGATGCCGGCATTGTGCCCACCGGAGGTCAGCACGAAGGTGACGTCGGTGTCGGTGATCTGGTGGATCTTGTAGACCGACCGCCACGGCGCCACGTGGTCCCGCTCCGTCCCCACCACGAACAGGGGGACCCGCAGGTTGAGCAGCGACACGGGCCGCCCGTCCACCGAATAGCGGCCGGCGGCGAGGTCGTTGTCGAGGAACAGCCGGCGCAGATATTCCGAATGCATCTTGTAGGGCATCCGGGTGGCGTCGGCGTTCCAGGCCATCAGGTCGTTCATGGGCGCGCGCTGGCCCATCAGATACTCATGCACCAGGCGCGACCAGACGAGATCGTTGGAGCGCAGCATCTCGAAGGCGCCCGCCATCTGCCCGGCGGAGAGAAAGCCCTGGTCCCACATCATGCTCTCCAGCATGTGGAGGGCGCTCGGGTCGACGAAAAGCTGGAGCTCGCCCGGCTCCGAGAAGTCGGTCTGCGCCGCGAACAGGGTGACCGAGGCGAGGCGGTCGTCGGCGACGCGGGCCATGGCGGCGGCGGCGATGGAGAGCAGCGTCCCGCCAAGGCAATAGCCCGCCGCATGCACTTTTCGGCCCGGCAGCACGGCGTTCACCGCATCGAGCGCCGCCATGACGCCCATGCGACGATAATCCTCGAACCCGAGGTTGCGGTCCTCCTGCGTGACATTGCGCCAGGAGATGCAGAACACCGTGTGCCCCTTCGACACCAGGTAGTTCACCAGCGAATTGTGCGGCGAAAGGTCGAGGATGTAATACTTCATGATCCAGGCCGGGACGATGAGGACCGGCTCGGCGTCGACCACCTCGGTGGCGCCGCGATACTGGATCAGCTCGATGAGGTGATTGCGGAAAATCACGTCACCCGGCGTCACCGCCACGGTCTCGCCGGGAACGAAGGCCTCGGCGCCCGGCGGCGGCTGGTCGGTCGCCTTGCGCGCCATGTCCTCGAGGACGTTGCGCGTCCCTTGCACGACGTTCATCCCCATGGTTTCCCGCGTCCGCCGGATCACCTCCGGATTGGCGGCGGAGTTGGACGGGGACATCATGTCGAGGAGCTGGCGCGCGGCGAAGGAGACGATCGCCTCGTTATGCGGGGCAACGCCCGGCACGCCGTGGGTGGCATTGTGCCACCATTGCTGGTTGAGCAGGAAGGCCTGGTACCAGAACCGGAACGGCCAGTCCTGCCACGCCGGGGCGCTGAACCGCTCGTCCCCGGGCAGGGGCGTGATGCAATTGGGGAAATTGCGGTCGAAGCTGGAGGCGATGGCATAGGAGCCGAAGCGCGCCGCCTTGCGCCAGGCCTTCAGCGCCAGCTCCGCCTGCTTGCCGGGGGCGGCGGCCAGATGCATCCACCAGTCCAGGCAGGCGAGGGTCATGCTCGCCGGCGACAGGCCCGACGTCGCGCGTGCCGCCAGCGCCGCCGCCGCCCGGTCGACCGCGCGGAAGGCGTCGGGGCCGGAGCCCGCGTCGAAATCCTCGTCGTCGTGGCAGGCGAGCCGCGCCCAGACCTCCGCCATCATCCGTCCGGGATGGGGCAGCTGGGTGAAGTCCATGGGCGGGCGCGCCACCGCGGCAGCCGGAGCGTCAGCGGGCTTCGGGGCCGGCAGGGCTTCGGGGCCGGCCGGCGAGGGCGGCGCTGCGGGCACGACGGACAGGGCGCGGGGAACGAGGGGCATCGGCAGGTCTCTTCAGGATCGCTGGCGCGTCTCGGGCAGGGCGCCGTCAAGGCAATACAGCTCCTCGCCCCTTCTCGGGGCGCTTTCAAGGCGCCAGCATGCAGCGCGCCCATGGCAACGCCATGACCGGCGTCAATTCCAGCCGCGCCTAGAGAATATCCCGGTAGTGACGGCGAAAGTCCTCCGGCTTGCGGCGAAACAGCGCGGCGTGACGGCGCAGGGCCTTTTTCCGGAGGTGCGCCTGCGCCCGCTTCAAGGCGTGGTCGAGCCGCTCCAGCGTTCCCTCGGCCAGGGCCGGCTGCGCCCCGTGGAGCATGGGGCGTAACGTCTCCAGATCCTGGTAGGCACCGAAAAAGTCCCGCAGGCGCTGCGCCTTGCGGGCGCGCTTGGCGCCACGGCCGGCGAACGCCGTGGCAATGAAGCTCATCTGGTAGCGGTGGGCGACCACGCGCTTGCGCGCCTCGTGCATGGCCTCGGGCGTGCCGAAGTCGGCGCTCCGCGCCCGCCGGTAGGAGTGTTCCAGCTCTTCGCCCACGTCCGCCATGCCGGCTGCGGCACCGAGCGCGCCGTCGATCTGCTCCCGCGCCTCGGCCAGGAAGGCGGCGAGGGACGCGCGGTGGCGCTCGGCTTCCTCCGGCGTGGCGTCATCGCCGACGGCGGCGCGTGCATCGGCGAGGTCGCAGGGCAGCAGCAGGCCCATGGCGTCGAGCAGATCGAGCGCCTCGTGGGCGGTGGCGCGGTCGCGGGCGTGGGACATGGCGCGCGCCGCCTCGGCCGAGTGCCGCCGCGCCACGCGGGCCACGGCGTCGGGCACGAGGCGCAGCAAGGCCCGATATTCCTTCATGGCCTTGCGGGCGTCGTGGACCATCTCCACCGGATCCGGGTCGGCGGCGGCCTTTTCCAGCGCATCGAGGCTGGCCGACAGGGCGCGCACCAGCGCCGCTCCCGCATGCGAGGCGGGCGCGAGATCTTCGGGCGTGCCGGTTATCGAGGACGGAGCATTCATCATGGGGCAGCGGGCGAGGGGGTCACGGCTTCAATCCTGCCACGGGGAGCCCGGTTCCGTCTCCCCTCGGGACAGTACCATGGCACTGGCGATTCCGCCCGCCCCCGCGATGGCGAGGAGGGCGCGGCCACGCGCCGCGCGCAGCCGGTGGAAGGCGCGCACCGCGAGGATGGCACCCGAGGCGCCGATGGGATGGCCGCGGGCGAGCGCGCCGCCCCGGGCATTCACCCGCGCCGGATCGAGGCCGAGCCGGCGGATGGCAACGAGGGCCTGCACGGCATAAGCCTCCATCAGTTCCACCTGCTCCACCTCGGCGGCGCGCAGCCCGAGCCGCGCGCACAGGGCTTGCACCGCCGCAACGGGCGCGAGCGCCGGCATCATCGGATCCCCCCCGCACGCCAGGGCCCCGGCGATGCGCACGCCGCAGGTTCCGGCCGGCACGAGCAGCACCAGGGCGGCGGCATCCGCCTCCACCGCCGTGGTGGCGGCGGTGACGGCGTACGCCGCCTCCCCGGCGAGGGCCGGAAGGCGGGCAAGGAGGGCCGGCGAAAGGCGGCGGGCGAACGGGTCGGCGACAACCCCTTCCACCGGCACGATCTCCTCCGTCGGCGGCGCGGCCAGCGCGCGCCGATGGCTTTCAGCGGCGAAGGCGTCCTGCTCGGCGCGGGTGACGTGCTCCAGCCGCGCCAGCGCGGCGGCGGCGTCGGCCAGGTCCGGCTCACGCTCCGGCCAGGGCGTGAAGGCCGGCTGCCGGTAGAAGGCCGGCGCCTCGTCCTTGATGCGCGGTCGATGGGCGCGCAGCGGTGCCCGGCTGAAGCTCTCCACCCCGCCCGCCAGCACGCAGCGCGCCTCCCCCGCCGCGATCCGCGCCGCGCCGAGACGGATGGCGTCGAGGCCCGAGCAGCATTGCGTGTCGAGGGTCGATGCCGGCACGCCCGCGGGCAGGCCCGCCGCGAGCGCGGCGACGCGGGCGACGTTCCCGCCGCCGGACAGGGCATTGCCGAGGATCAGCTCGTCCACCGCCTCCGGCGCGATGCCAGCGTCCGCCAGCACCGGCCCGATGAGGGCGGCGGCGAGGGCGAAGGCCTCCACGTCGCGGAAAGCGCCGCCGCGCGGCACCACCGCCGTGCGACGGGCGGCACGGATCTCCACGGCGCTCATGGCAGGAGCTCGCATCGGCCCGGCCACAGGCGGGCGACGGCGGGAAAATCGGTCTTGCCGGACGCGGTGAGGGGCCAGTCTGCGACGCTGGCATAGCGGCGCGGCACCTTGAACAGCGGTAGCTGCGGCTTCAGCCAGCGGGTCAGCTCGGCGCGGGTCGCCGCCGCCCCCTCCCTCAGGCAAAGGAAAGCCACCAGCCGCTCGCCGCGCAGGCCGTCCGGCACCCCCAGCACCGCCGCCGCCCGCACCGCGGGATGCTGCTCCAGCAGGCGCTCCACCTCTTCCGGGAACAGGTTCTTGCCCGAGGTGACGATCATCCGCTTGGAGCGGCCGACGAGGGTGAGGAAGCCGTTGGCGTCGAGCATGCCCATGTCGCCGACGCTCAGGGCCGCCCCATGGCGCAGGAGATCGGCGCTCTCGCCGGTGGCATAGCCGGAGAAGACGAAGGGACTCTCGACGAAGACCAGTCCCGTGCGCCCCGCGGGCAGGCGCCGGCCGGCCCGGTCGCGGATGGAAAGGCCGACACCGCTGAAGGCGCGCCCCACCGAGCCCTCCGGCACCTCCTCCTCGGCCTTCGCCACGGTGATGAAGGACAATTCCGAGGCGCCGTAGAACTCGGCGAAACGGGCGCCGGGCATGAGCCGCGACAGCCCCGCCTTGCGCCCCGGCGGCCATTTGGCGCCGGAGCAGAGTACGAGCCGGATGCCGTCCAGCACACGGCCCTCCCCCTCCAGCAGGTCGAGCAGCAAGGCGAGCTGGGTCGGCACGCCGTAGAGCACGCTGGCGCCATGCCGCCGGGCCAGCTCCACCACCGCGCGCGGCCGGAAGCTTCGGCACAGGACCACGTGGGCGCCGGCGTCCAGCCCGCGCGCCAGCCCGTAGAGGAAGAGCGAATGGGTGAGCGCGCCGGGGGCGAGGATCACGTCGGCGGGGCCGATGCCGAACTCGCGCGTGTCCGCGTCGAAGCTCTCGGTCCACGACCGGTGGGTGCGCCGGTAGCCCTTGGGCACGCCGGTGGAGCCGGAGGTGAAACCGACATAGAAGGGCAGCGCGCCATCCGGCTCGGGCAGCGGCGCCGCCGCGCCGGCACCCACCGCCTCGGCGAGGCCGGCAAGGCCTTGCCCGGGTGGAAGGCGCACATCCCCGTCCGCCGCGATCGTCACCAGAAGGCCGGGCGCGATCCGCTCGCGCACATCCGCCCGCAGGGCGCGCGGCCACGCGGGATCGAGCACCTGCGCTTCGCGTCCCCCACGGGCGGCGGCGAGGAACAGCACCGCCAGCGCCGCACCGTTGGGAAGATCCAGCGCGATCCCGCCCGGCGGCGCCGCGGCGAAACGGGCGGCGCAGCGGGCCACCAGCGCATCCAGCTCCCCATAGGTGAGCTGCTCCCCCTCGCAGGTCAGCGCCGGCGCGTCGGCGCGCGTCGCGGCCTGGACGGCGAGGGAGCGGGTGATGCTCACGGGCGCGGTTGCGGCGCGGCCGACCAACTGCGCAGCACGGTGGTGGCGAGCAGGGCCGCCCCCACCGCCTTCAACACGTCCCCGGGCAGGAAGATCGCCGATCCGACCGCCGCATAGCCGAACGGGACGTGCGCGATGACTGCGCTCACCGGAATGCCGCACAGATAGACGACGCCGATGCCGCCGGTCGCGGCGGCGAGGAAGGCCGAGAGGAGGGGCGCAAGGCGCAGGCGCTCGGCGAGGAGCCCGGTGACGAAGGCGCCGGGGATGAAGCCAAGGAAGAAGCCCGCCGGTGGCGTGGCGAGGATGCCGATGCCGCCCCGCCCCCCGACAGCATCGGCACGCCCAGCAGCACCACGACGACGAACAGGGCCGCCGCCGCCGCGCCGGCCCGCGCCCCCAGCAGGAGCCCGGCCAGCATCACGCCCAGGCTCTGGGCGGTGATGGGCACGCCGGCGGCCACCGGCAGATAAAGCGGCGGGACGAAGCCGAGGGCGCCGATGAGGGCGGCCACGAGGGCGACGCGCACGAGGGTCCGCGTATCGAAGGTGCGTGAATCCATGCTTGTTCCTTCAGCGTTCCGGCGGCGGCGCGTCGAAGCCCCGCACTTCCAGCGCCTCCGCCACCTGGTCCGCCATGACGAGGGCACCGGAGAAGAAGGCGCCCACGAGCGCAAGGCCGGGCCGGTGGGGGCTGCGGGCCCGCCAGGCCTCCTCCCGCCCGCGCCAGCTGTCCAGCAGCACCGGCACGAAGCGCAGCACCAGCGATACGGCCAGCGCCAGCCGCGCCGGATCGAGCCCGAACCGCGCCAGCGGCCGGAGCGGCACGGCGAGCGCGTCCATCATGTCCTGGAGACGGGTGGACAGGGTGACGAGGTCGGCGATGAGCACCATCACCGCGATGCGCAGCACGCTCGCCGCCGCCACATGGAGCGAGGCCGCCCAGGCCTGGAGCAGGAAGATCAGCACCAGCAGCGGCAGCAGGCTGCGCCACGCGAGGATGCGCTTCAGCCCCGGCTGGCCGAAGCCGGCATAGACCGTCACCACCGCCGCCAGCGCCATGGCCAGCACGACCGGATCGCTGACCGGCAGGATCAGCACCGAGAGCACGGCGAGCGCCACCAGCTTCACCCCCGCCGGAATGCGGTGGAGCAGGCTCCTGCCGGAGAAATAGCCGGCGATCACGACGCGCCACCCCAGCCGCCCGCCGGCATCGCGATGCCGGGATCCGCCGCGCGGGCACGGGCACGGGCGTCCGCCTCGTAGAGCGCAAGCACGTGTGCCGGCGGGCCGTCGGCGGCGATGCAGCCGCCTTTCAGCCACAGCACCCGGTCGAAGCCGTCGAAAAGGTGGAGGTCATGGCTCGCCATGATCACCTGGAGGTCCAGCGCGGCGAGCCGCGCGGCAAAGGCGAGGCGCGTCGCCAGATCGAGGCTGGAGAAGGGCTCGTCGAGCAGCAGGATGCGCGGCCCCGCGGCCAGTGCCGCGAGGATGCACACAAGCTGCTTCTGGCCTTCCGAGAGGTCGGCCACCGCCCGCTCGCCCCAGCCGGCGCAGCCGTGGCGGGCGAGCAGGTGGTCGGCGGCGGCGTTCGCCTCCGCCTTGGGCATGCCCTGGGCGATGGGGCCGAAGGCGATCTCCTCCAGCACCGAGGGGAAGATGATCTGGTGGTCCACGTTCTGGAACACGAAGCCCACGCTCGCCGGCAGCTTGCGACGATCCGCGCGCGTGTCGAGGGCGCCCACGGTGACGGTGCCGGCATCGGGCAAAAGGAGCCCGTTGATCAGCCGCAGCAGTGTCGACTTGCCCGATCCGTTGTCGCCGACGAGGCCGATGCGGCGCTCGGCGAGGGTGAGGGTGAGGCCGGCAAAGACCGTCCGCGCGCCGCGCGTCACCTCGACCCCCGAAAGCCGGACGGGTCCGGCATCGGCTGGGGCACGCGGCACGGCGCGGCGGAAGAAGGTCATCGTGTCTCCTGCTCGGTCCTTCCGATTAACCCGATTTCCGCGTTCCGCAAACCCGGCAGCGCCGGGGCGCGGCGGGACTTGCGCCGCCGCGGGATGCGGCAGCATCCTGCACCGGGCCAGAGATCGAGCCGCCTCGCCGGATGGGGCGCAAAACGGGGGCGTCATGACCGGATTCGGGGCACGCGGGTCTTTGCTGCGCGAGGCGGCGGCGCACGGGCACCACCGGGTGACGTTCGTCGAGCTGTTCTTCGACCTCGTCTTCGTCTTCGCCATCACCCAGCTCTCCCACCATTTGCTGCACGACCTCTCCCTCACCGGCCTGGCGCAGACGCTGGTGCTGTTCGTCGCGGTGTGGTGGGCGTGGATCGATACCGCCTGGGTGACGAACTGGCTGGATCCCGACCGCAAGCCGGTGCGGCTGGCGCTGCTCGTCCTGATGCTGGTGGGCCTCGTCCTGTCGGCGACCCTGCCCAAGGCGTTCCACGACGGCGGCCTTCCCTTCGCCCTGGCCTACGCCACGTTCCAGATGGGACGCTCCGCCTTCACCATCTGGGCGGTGGCGCGCCACGATCGCGCGCAGGCGACCAACTTCACGCGCATCCTCAGCTGGCAGGCGCTGGCGTCGGCGCTGTGGATCGCCGGCGCCTTCCTGCACGATGGCGCGCGGCTCGGCGTATGGGCGCTGGCCGCGGTCATCGACAGCATCGCCGCGGCCACCGGCTTCTTCGTTCCCGGCCTCGGCGCCTCCAAGGCGGCGGACTGGAACGTGGAAGGCGGGCATCTGTCGGAGCGCTGCGCGCTGTTCATCATCATCGCCCTCGGCGAATCCGTCCTCGTCACCGGCGCCACCGCCTCCGGGCTCGCCTGGACGGTGACGAACTTCAGCGCCTTCGTCGTCGCCTTCGTGGGCACCGTGGCCATGTGGTGGATCTATTTCGACACCGGCTCGGAGCGCGCCAGCAGCCGCATCGCCCATGCGCAGGAAAGCGGCCACATGGCCCGGCTGGGCTACACGTATGTCCACCAGATCATCGTCCTCGGCATCATCGGCTGCGCCCTGTCCGACGAACTGATCCTCGCCCATCCCGGCGGGGAGGTGTCGCCGGCGGCGACGGCGGCCATCGTCGGCGGTCCGGCGCTCTACCTGCTGGGCTGCGGGCTGTTCAAATATCCGCTGCTGCGCCGCTTCCCGCTCTCCCATCTGGCGGGGCTGGTCCTGCTGGCGCCGCTGGCTCCCTTCGCCGGGGCCTTCAGCCCGCTCGGCCTTGCGGCGGCAGGCACGGCCGCGCTTCTGGTGGTGGCCGCGTGGGAGTCCCTCGCCCTGCGCCGGATCGCACCCCGGCCCGCCGACTGATCCGGCTTCCGCCGTCCTGCGAGGCATTCCAATCCCGATTGATTTCCGGCGCGGCGGGGCGCATAAATCCCGCCGATCAAATCGATTAAAATCCGGCGCGGCGGAACGCCGGAGACCGATAGAAGCCACGGAGGCGCGTATGTCCGGTCAAGGCGAGCAGCCCGAGAAACACGGCCTGAAGCTCAGGTCGCAGCTGTGGTTCGACAACCCCGACAATCCGGGGATGACGGCCCTCTATCTCGAGCGCTACCTCAATTTCGGCCTGACCCGGGAAGAGCTGCAATCGGGCAAGCCGATCATCGGCATCGCCCAGACCGGTTCCGATTTGTCTCCCTGCAACCGCCATCACATCGAGCTCGCCTCTCGCGTGCGCGCCGGCATCGAGGCCATGGGCGGCGTGCCGTTCGAGTTCCCGGTCCATCCCATCCAGGAGACCGGCAAGCGGCCGACCGCATCCCTCGACCGCAACCTCGCCTATCTCGGGCTGGTGGAAATCCTCTACGGCTATCCGCTCGACGGCGTGGTGCTGACCACCGGCTGCGACAAGACCACGCCGGCCTGCATCATGGCGGCGGCCACCGTGAACATCCCCGCCATCGTGCTGTCCGGCGGACCCATGCTGAACGGCTGGTGGAAGGGCGAGCGCACCGGCTCCGGCACCGTGGTGTGGAAGAACCGCGAGAAGTTCGCCGCCGGCGAGATCGACTACGACACCTTCATGGACGTTGTGGCTTCGTCCGCGCCCTCGGTCGGCCACTGCAACACCATGGGCACCGCCTCCACCATGAACGCGCTGGCCGAGGCGCTGGGCATGTCCCTGCCCGGCTGCGCCGCCATTCCCGCGCCCTATCGTGAGCGCGGCCAGATCGCCTACGACACCGGCAAGCGCATCGTCGACATGGTGTGGGAGGACCTCAAGCCCTCCGACATCCTCACCCGCGCGGCGTTCGAGAACGCCATCCGCGTGAATTCCGCCATCGGCGGCTCCACCAACGCGCCCATCCACCTCAATGCCATCGCCCGCCACGTGGGCGTCCCGCTCTCGGTGGACGACTGGCAGAGCGTGGGCCACAAGATCCCGCTGCTGGTGAACATGCAGCCCGCTGGCGAGTATCTCGGCGAGGAGTTCCATCGCGCCGGCGGCGTGCCGGCGGTGGTGGCGGAGCTCATCGAGAAGGGCAAGATCCACGAGGGCGCGCGCACCGTGAACGGGCGCACCATGGGCGAGAACTGCAAGGGCAAGCTCTCCTGGGACCGCGCCGTCATCAAGGCCTATGACGCCCCCCTGAAGGAGGATGCCGGCTTCATCGTCCTGCACGGCAACCTGTTCGACAATGCGGTGATGAAGACCTCGGTGATCTCCCCCGAGTTCCGCCAGCGCTTCCTCTCCAACCCCGACGACCCCGAGGCCTTCGAGGGCCGCGCCGTGGTGTTCGAGGGACCGGAGGACTACCACCACCGCATCGACGACCCCGCCCTCGGCATCGACGGATACACTTTGCTGTTCATCCGCGGCACCGGCCCCTTGGGCTATCCCGGCGGCGCCGAGGTGGTGAACATGCAGCCCCCCGCCGCCCTCATCAAGAAGGGCATCCATGCCCTTCCCTGCATCGGCGACGGGCGCCAGTCGGGCACGTCGGGCTCGCCCTCGATCCTCAATGCCTCGCCGGAAGCCGCGGCGGGCGGCGGCCTGGCTTTGCTGAAGACCGGCGACCGGGTGCGCATCGACCTCAACACCTGCACCGCCGACATCCTGATCCCGCCGGAGGAACTGGCGCAGCGCCGCTCCGACCTGCAGGGCCATGGCGGCTTCAAGGTGCCGCCGAGCCAGACCCCCTGGCAGGAGATCCAGCGCTCCATGGTGGCCCAGTTCGACGAGGGCATGGTGCTGAAACCCGCGGTGAAGTACCAGCGCGTCGCCCAGACCATGGGCGTGCCCCGCGACAACCACTGAGCCACCCGCCATGAACGAAAAGACAGCGCCGGCGATCCCCCTCGGCGCTCCGGTCGAGGGCAACCCGGCGCGGCGCCCCTGCGCCATCACGCTGGAAGGCCGCCACGTCCGCCTCGTGCCGTTCGACGCGCTCCGGCACGCCGCCTCCCTCTACGCCCTGTCCCACGGGCCGGAGCGGGAGGCGCTCTGGGCCTATCTCTCCCCCGCGCCGTTTCCCGACGTGGCCGCCTTCGCGCGATATTACGGCGAGGCGGCGACCAAGGCCGACCCTCTCCTGTTCACCATCGAGGAGGCGGCAACGGGCCGGGCGGTGGGTCATGCCACCTATATGCGCATCGAGCCGGCGCACCGGGTGATCGAGGCGGGCAACATCCTCTACACGCCGGCGCTGCAGCGCACGCCGGGGGCGAGCGAAGCCATGTATCTCATGGCCCGCCACGCCTTCGAGGATCTCGGCTACCGGCGCTACGAATGGAAGTGCAACGCCCTCAACGCCCCCTCGCGGCGGGCGGCCGAGCGCCTCGGCTTCACCTTTGAAGGCGTCTTCCGCCAGCACATGATCGTGAAGGGGCGAAACCGCGACACCGCCTGGTTCTCCCTGCTCGACCACGAATGGCCGCGCGCCAAGGCGGCCTTCGAGGCGTGGCTCGATCCCGAGAATTTCGACGAGAACGGCCGCCAGAAACGGCGGCTGGAGGACATCCGGGCCTCGATGTGAGGCCCGGCAAACCCGAACCGGATCCAAGAGGAACGCCATGGGTGGACGACTTCAGGGAAAGGCCGCGCTGGTGACGGCGGCGGGCCAGGGCATCGGGCGCGCCATCGCCGAGGCCTTCCTGCGCGAGGGGGCGAAGGTGGTGGCCACCGACCTCGACGCCAGCAAGCTCGCCGGGCTCGATGGCGCGCAGGCCCGCGCGCTGGACGTGCGCTCCACCGAGGCGGTCAACGCGCTCGCCGGTCAGATCGGGCCGGTGGACGTGCTGGTGAACGCCGCCGGCTACGTGCACCAGGGCACCATCTTCGACACCAGCGAGACCGACTGGGACTTCTCCTTCGACCTCAACGTCAAGTCCATGCATCGCACCATCACGGCATTCCTGCCGGGCATGCTGGAGAAGGGCCGGGGCTCCATCGTCAACATCGCCTCGGCCGCCTCGTCCATCCGCGGGGTGCCCAACCGCTATGCGTACGGCGCCACCAAGGCGGCGGTGATCGGCCTCACCAAGGCGGTGGCGGCGGACTTCGTGCTCAAGGGCGTGCGCGCCAACGCCATCTGCCCGGGCACCATCCAGTCGCCCTCCCTCGACGAGCGCATCGCGGCCATCTCCGCCGAGACCGGCCGGCCGGTCGAGGCGGTGCGCGCCGACTTCGTCGGCCGCCAGCCCATGGGCCGCCTCGGCACGCCCGAGGAGATCGCCGCGCTCGCCCTCTATCTCGCCTCCGACGAGAGCGCCTTCACCACCGGGCAGATCCACGTCATCGACGGCGGCTGGGCGAACTGACGGGCGCACCCCCGTCCCCACCGCAGGGCCGGCCGCGCGGGTTCCACACGAAGCACCGCCCTGCGCCGGATCCGGACAGGGCGCCTTCCGCTTGCTCCAAGAAGCCTTGAGGAAATGTCCATGTACGTTCTCGTCATCGGCGGCGCCGGAATGGTCGGCCGCAAGCTCATCGAGCGCCTCGCCCGCGACGGGCGCCTCGGCGACAAGGCCATCACCCGCCTGACCGCCCACGACGTGGTGGTGCCCCGGCCGCCGGAAGCGCCCTTCCCCATCGACACCCGTGTCTCCGACATCTCCGTGCCCGGCGAGGCCGCCGCGCTGGTGGCGGAGCGGCCGGACGTGATCTTCCATCTCGCCGCCATCGTCTCCGGCGAGGCGGAGGCCGATTTCGAGAAGGGCAATCGCATCAATCTCGACGGCACGCGCCACCTCTTCGACGCGGTGCGCCTCGTGGAGGGATATGCGCCGCGCCTGGTCTTCACCTCGTCCATCGCGGTATTCGGCGCGCCCTTCCCGGAGGCCATTCCGGACGAGTTCTTCCACACCCCGCTCACCTCCTACGGCACGCAGAAGGCCATCGGCGAGCTGCTGCTGGCGGACTACACGCGGCGCGGCTTCTTCGACGGCATCGGCATCCGCCTGCCCACCATCTGCGTGCGCCCCGGCCTGCCCAACAAGGCGGCCTCCGGCTTCTTCTCCGGCATCATCCGCGAGCCGCTGGCGGGCCAGGAGGCGACCCTGCCCGTTTCCGAGGACGTGATGCACTGGCACGCCTCGCCCCGCGCCGCGGTGGGCTTCCTCATCCATGCCGCAACCCTCGACGGCGCGGCGGTGGGCGCGCGCCGCAACCTCACCATGCCGGGCCTCGCGGTGACGGTGGGCGAGCAGATCGAGGCGCTGCGCAAGGTGGCCGGCGCCAAGGCGGTGGCGCGCATCCGCCGCGCGCCCGATCCGGTGATCGAGAAGATCGTGTCGGGCTGGCCGCGCAAGTTCGACCCGCGCCGCGCCATCGCGCTCGGCTTCGTGGCGGAGACCTCCTTTGAGGAGATCATCCGCATCCATGTGGAGGACGAGCTCGGCGGCAGGATCGCGGACTGATCGCCGCCGATTGCCTCAAGCCGCCGCGCCGGACAGGCGCAGCGCGATGCGCGCCTCGAGGTTGGCGATGGCGGCGCCGATCTCCGGCAGCAGGCGGCGGTAGGCGGCGCGGCGCCAGCCGGCGGCGCCGTCATGGCGCACCGCGACCGGATGCCAGGTCTCAAGGTGCAGCAGCCCCAGCAGCGGCAGGCGCCGCAAGGCGCGCCGCGCCTCGTCCCCGAAGGTCACCAGCACGTCGAGGCGCGGCGCCCCCGACAGGGCGAAGACCCCCGCCGGCTTGGCGGAAAGCCCGTCCGCCGGGATGCCGGCGGCATCGAGGCAGGCGACCAGCGCCGGATCCACAGCGCCGGGCGTGAGCGCGGCGGCGCTGAAGACGCGAAGCTCGGGATGCTCCTTGAGCGCGACCGCCTCGGCGAGGAGGCTGAGGCCGCCATTGTCGGGACAGACGAAGAGCACGGTGGGCCGCCCGGTCATTGCCATAGACGCTCCTTCCAATCGGCCGCCCGCGCCCCCGCGCCGAGGCGCCGCGCGAAGCCCCGCCGGTCGAGCGGCACCCTAGCCGGTGTGGTCGACGCAGGTGTGACAGGACTGGAATGCACCCGCGCCCGGCGAATCACTCGAGGCGCCGGGCGGCCTTTGTTACCCCAAAAGGCGGCTGAAACGGCGCGACGCCGCCGCGAGTCGGCCCCGGCGTAATTTTGTAACGTATTGGAATTTAATACTAAAATTCTGCGTTAACCATTCCGAAAAACTTACCCGTGATGCATCGGATGCTGGCGTCGTGATTCGACCAACGGTTCTGCGCCGGCGCGTTGAATCGGAGATGAGTCATGGCGAAGAAGCCGGAAGTGACGAGTGCAAAGGTGAGCAGCATTGCCGCGAAGGCCGTGAAGGACCCGGGCAGCCTCACCCACGACGAGATCAGGACGCTGGCCGGCTCCGCTCTCACCCAGTCTCCCGACAAGCCGAAGGCCCCGGCCAAGGCCGTGACGAAGGGCGCCGCCAAGCCCGCCGCAGCGCCGGCGCCCCAGGCTGCTCCTGCACCGGTCAAGGCTGCGCCCGCACCGGCCAAGGCGCCGAAGGCCACCGCAGCCAAGGGCCCGGCCCCGAAGGCCGCTGCGCCCGCCAAGGCCGTGAAGGCGGCCACCCCGAAGATCGAGACGCCGAAGGCACCGGCCAAGGCCGCGAAGCCCGCGAAGGCCGTGGTCAAGCCGGCTGTGGCGAAGGCGCCTGTTGCGAAGGCCGCCCCGAAGGCAACCGCCAAGGCGGCAGCCAAGCCCGCCGCCAAGCTCACCGCCAAGCCAGCTGCCAAGGCCACCGAGGCGAAGCCCGTCGAGATGAAACCGGTGGAGGCCAAGCCGGCCAAGCTGGCGGCGAAGCCTGCGGCCAAGGCCGCCAAGGCTCCCGCTCCCAAGGTTTCGGCCCCCAAGGTTTCGGCCCCCAAGGCTCCGGCTCCCAAGGTCCCTGCGCCCAAGGTCCCCGCGCCCAAGGCTGCCGCCCGCAAGACCCCCGCTCCCAAGGCGGCAAAGGTTGCCGAGGTCAAGAAGTCCGAGGCCCCAGCCCCCAAGCCGGCGCGCGGCCGCAAGGCCTCCTGACACCCCCGGCAGGCCGACCCCAAAACAGAAGCCGCCGCCGGGAGGACCCCTGCGGCGGCTGTCCCCGGCGACCGGATCGAAGCCTATTGCTGCGGCAGGGCGCCGGCGCGGCCGATGTTGAAGATCTGCACGCGGCGGTTGATGGCGGCGTCAGGGTGCTTCACGTCCTGAAGCGCCTCCTCGCCGAGGCCCGCGGACTG
This sequence comes from Xanthobacter dioxanivorans, assembly GCF_016807805.1. Taxonomy (NCBI): domain Bacteria; kingdom Pseudomonadati; phylum Pseudomonadota; class Alphaproteobacteria; order Hyphomicrobiales; family Xanthobacteraceae; genus Xanthobacter; species Xanthobacter dioxanivorans. The sequence continues at coordinate 955,009 of NZ_CP063362.1, forward strand.
AAGCCGGCGCGGATCCACCCGGAACGTGGTGGACAGGGCGGAAACCACGGCGTCGGATCGCTCCTGGCTCAGCTTCATGTTGTACTCGCGGGTGCCGGTGGCATCCGTGTTGCCGACCACCAGGAACTTGTAGCCCAGCAGCACCGGATTGTGCATGGCGTCGGCGATGGAGCCCAGGGTGCGGTAGGAGCCCGGCTTGATCATCGCCGAGTTCAGGTCGAACTCGATCTCCACATTGATCTGCGCCAGCTGGTCGAGCTGGATCGCCAGCGGGGGCCGGCTCTCGGGCGGGCCGGAATACTGCATGTGCGCCTGGGCAAGACCGCGCAGCGCCTCGGCGGACACCGGCGGCACGTTGTCCAGCGAGCTCTGGAGCCCCTGGACGATCTCGCTGTTGGGCGTGAAGGCCTGGGCGACGGCGGGCGCGGCGCCCGGCAGCGAGACAGCGGCCAACACCGCGCCGGCGAAGAGCAAGGCGGCGCCGAGGCGCCTGTTCATGTTCGAGGTCATGGTCATTCCCCCTGCTCCCTTCACTGCGCGTAGCCGGCATTGACGAGGGAGGCGGTGCAGGTCGCGCTCACCACCTTGGACGCCTCGAGCAGACAGGAGACGATGTTGCCGTCGCCGGCCACGAGGCCGGGGCAGAACTGCGCGCGGTCGCGGTCGCAGGCCTGGTGGACCTGGCGCTGGGCGGCAGCGCGGGCCTCGGTCATCTCGCGGATGGCCGCGTGGTTCGCGGCGCAGGCGGGGGAAAGCCGCCCGGAATTCTGCACCAGGCAGTCGTGGATGGCGTTGTTGCCGAGGTTGAGGCCCCGGCAGACCTTCATGATGTCCCCGCCGCAATGCTGCGCCAGGAGGCCGGCAGCCTGGGCGTAACTGATGGTCTGGGCGCGCGCCTCTGCGCCGGCCAGCGCCAGCAGCGCCGCCAGAACCAGTCCTGCACGTCTCATCTCTTCCCCCCTCCCCGCCCCCCTTGGCGAGCAGGGAACTTGATCATCGCGGGTCGTCGCCGGTCAACCGCGATGACGCGCCGTAAGCTGAAAAGCGGATGTTGTCCCCCGCGCTCGACGCTTTCGGCGGCCACGGACCCTCCCGCCCCGGAGCACACGCAGACCGGTTTCAACGGCAGGCGGATCGGACGACGCGCACCCTGCCCGGTCCTAGAGCGTTTCCCCGTTTCATGGAATCGGGGAAACGCTCCATGTCTTTGCGTGATCGCGTTTTCTTCACGCGAACCGGTCTCCACTTCGCTCGAAAACGCTCTAGCGCTCGCGCTGGACCTTGACCCCGGCTCCCGCCCCGATCTCGTCACCGGCGGCGCCCACCAGGCCGAGCGGATCGGCGGCGAGCTCAAGGTCGGTCGCCTCCACCCTGTCGTCCATCTCGGCGACCACCGGCGGCGCGGCGGTACCGGGCGCGCGGCGTGGCGCCAGCAGCAGGTGCGCACCCGCCGCGGTGGCCGCGAACAAAGGCACGATGACCATCATCGCGGTCAGCGGCGAGGGAAAGAACACCGACAGGCACGTGCCGAGAAAGCCGCTGCCGATCTGCAGGAAGCCCATGAGGGCCGAGGCCGCCCCGGCGATGGGGCCGGCTCCCGCAAGCGCGCCCGTGGTGCAGCCGGGCAGGAGAAGGGCGACGCCGCAGGCCCAAAGCGAGATGGGCAGCATCACGCTCGCCGTGGAGAGGGGTAGAAGCAGCGGCCCAAGGCTCAGCCCCACCGCCCCGGTCGCCACGAGGCCGAGACCCGGGAGAATGAGGCTGTGCGCGTGGAAGCGCTTGAGCAGCGGCCGGGCGATGAGGGTGCCGCTCATGAACGCACCCGTCTGCATCAGCATGGCGAGACCGAACTGCGTGGGCGTGAGGCCGATCCGCTCGATCAGGATGAAGGGCAGGAGTGCCGCGAGCGTGTAGATGCCGCCCAGCGCCGCCCCGGCCGCCACCGCCGCGCGCATGAAGGCCGCGTCGGTGAGGAGGCGGGCATAGCTCGCGATCGCGCCGGAGGGTGAGGCGAGGCGGCGATCGGGCGCGCGGTTGGTCTCCGGCACGCGGAAGGCGAGCACGGCCACCAGAACGAGCCCGTAGGCGGCCATGGCGACGAAGATCACGTGCCAGCCGACGGTGCCGAGGAGGATGCCGCCCAGCGTCGGCGACACCGCCGGCCCGACCGCCAGCATGGTGCCGATGAGGTTCATGATCCGGGCCGACGCCTGCCCGGTATACTGGTCCCGCACCAGAGCCCGCGAGACAGCGATGCCGGCCGCGCACCCCACGCCCTGGAGGGCGCGCCCGGCGATGAACCAGGCGATGCTCGGCGCCAGCATGGCGACCAGGCTGCCGACGAGATAGATGCCGAAGAACCAGAGCGCCACCGGCCTCCGCCCGAAGGCATCGGAGAGGGGGCCGCAGGCGAGCTGCGAGAAGGCGTAGCCGAGGAAGAAGACGGTCAGCGTCAGCTTCACCGTCGCGATGGTGGTGCCGAAGGCCTCCACCATCGCCGGCATCGCGGGCGTGTAGAGCGACAGGCTGATGGGACCGAGCATGACCATCATGCCGCCGATCACGCACACTTCCCGCTCCGTCATCAGCGGCACCGGCGCAGCGTAGCCGGCCGCCGCCGAGGGCCGACCTGGGCCGACGGGCTTCATCGTTCGTCCCTGCACTTGTGCTCGCGGGCGAGATTGGCCCGCACCCTGAGGAGGAGGTCGCGCAGCATCTGCCGCTCGCCCTCGGAAAAGCCGTCCGTCGCCTCGGCGCGCACCAGCGCCCCGGCAGCGCGGATCGCCGCGAGATAGGGCGTGGCGGCCGGCGTCAGCGAGACGGTCTTGGCCCTGCGGTCCTTGGGATCGGCTTCCCGCTCCACGAGCCCGGCCGCCTCCAGCCGGTCGAGGAAGCCGACGAGGGTCATGGGCTCCACGTTCATCTTCTCGGCCAGCGCCATCTGCCGCAGGCCGGGATGGAAATTCACGTAGGCGAGGGTCCGCGCCTCCCCGGCCGTGAGGCCGAGGCCCGCGGCGTCGAAGGCCCGGTCGGTGCGCCCGCGGAACAGCCGCGCGGCATCCACCAGCACAAATCCAAGGGAGGGCTCATCCATAGTAAGGCAAATATATAGTAAGTCTACCTTATCATCAAGATCCAATGTCATTGCGCCGTGGGATCGAGGCGCTATGTGTGGACCACACCGTTCGGAGATCGTTCATGCCCTGGTCCCTGACCATTGGCCGCGTCGGCGGAACCGCCATCCGCATCCATGTCACCTTCCTGCTCTTCCTGGTCTGGATCTGGGCCGCCTATTACCGTTCCGGGGGGGCAGGCGGCGTGGGAAGGCGTCGTGTTCGTGGCCCTGCTGTTCGCCTGCGTGCTGCTGCACGAGCTCGGGCACGTCTTCGCCGCGCGGCACTACGGGGTGAAGACGCCCGACGTCACCCTCTGGCCCTTCGGCGGCATCGCCAATCTCGAACGCATTCCGGAGAAGCCCTCGGAGGAGCTGGTGGTGGCCATTGCCGGGCCGCTGGTGAATGTGGTCATCGCCGCCATCCTGCTCGTCATCCTCGGCGCGAGCCTGAACGGGGCGGACCTCAAGCCCGAGGACCTCGCCAAGGTCGAGGATCCCGGCACCTCCATGCTGGTGAAGCTCGCCGGAGCCAACATCTTCCTGGTGCTGTTCAACCTCATCCCGGCCTTCCCCATGGATGGCGGGCGCGTGCTGCGGGCCCTGCTCGCCATGAACATGAGCCACGCCAAGGCCACCGCCACCGCCGCCTCCATCGGCCAGGGCCTCGCCATCGGCCTCGGCCTGCTCGGCATCTTCACCAACCCCATGCTGATGATCATCGGCGTGTTCGTCTTCCTCGCCGCGTCCGGCGAGGCGGGGCAGGTGCAGCTCAAGGAGGCCTCGCGCGGGCTGCTCGTCTCCGACGCCATGATCACGCATTTCGAGACGCTCGGGCCGCAAGCCACCGTGGACGACGCGGCGGATGCGCTCATCCGTTCCACCCAGAAGGAATTCCCCGTGGTGGACGGGGCCGGGCGGCTGCGCGGCGTGCTCACCCGCGACGCCATGATCCGCGCGCTGAAGGACCAGGGGCCGCAGACGCCGGTGCTGGACGTGATGCAGGCGGACGTGCCCACGGTGGAAGCCCGCTCCAAGCTCGATGTCGCGCTGAAGCTCATCACCTCCGCGCAGGCGCCGGCGGTGGGCGTGGTGGATGCGGCCGGAAAGCTGGTCGGCCTGCTGACCCCGGAGAATGTGGGCGAGCTGATGATGATCCACATCGCCCTCGGCGACCGCCCCAAGGGGAAGCACCCGGTGGTGACGGGCTGACGCCCGTCCCGCGCGGGGCGGGCGCGGCGACGCAGGACCAAGCGACGCGCGGCAACGTCGTGTCGCGCGTCTGACCGGCGCCGTCAGGCGGCGCCGATCGCTTCCGTCTTCGGCGCCTCGACCTGGCGCACCTTGTCCATGACCGCCTTCTGCACCTTCTCGAACGCGCGCACCTCGATCTGGCGCACCCGCTCGCGCGAGACGCCGAATTCGGAGGCGAGGTCCTCCAGCGTCATCGGGTCTTCCGACAGGCGCCGGGCTTCGAAGATGCGCCGCTCGCGCTCGTTCAGCACGGACAGCGCGCCGGAGAGCGCCGAGCGCCGGTTGTCCAGCTCCTCGCTCTCGGCCAGCTGCTCCTCCTGGTCGAGGCGCTCGTCCACCAGCCAGTCCTGCCACTCCCCGCCTTCCGAATCCTCGCGGATGGGGGCGTTGAGCGAGGCGTCACCGGACAGGCGGCGGTTCATGTCCACCACGTCCTGCTCGGTGACGCCGAGCTTGGTGGCGATCTGCTTGACCTGGTCGGGGCGCAGGTCGCCCTCTTCCAGCGCGGAAATCTGGCTCTTGGCCTTGCGCAGGTTGAAGAACAGCTTCTTCTGCGCCGCCGTGGTGCCCATCTTCACGAGGCTCCACGAGCGCAGGATGTATTCCTGGATGGAGGCGCGGATCCACCACATGGCGTAGGTGGCGAGGCGGAAGCCCTTTTCAGGCTCGAAGCGCTTGACCGCCTGCATGAGGCCCACATTGCCCTCGGAGATCACTTCCGAAATGGGCAAGCCATAGCCGCGATAGCCCATGGCAATCTTCGCCACGAGGCGCAGATGGCTCGTCACGAGCTTGTGTGCGGCATCGCGGTCCCCATGCTCGCGCCAGCTCTTGGCAAGCATATATTCCTCCTGCGGCTCCAGCATGGGAAACCGCCGGATCTCCTCCAGATACCGCGAGAGCCCGCCTTCCGCGGAAGGAATGGGCATGGACTTCTGGGCCATAAGGAAGGCCTCCTTCTACCGCGGTCCCCGTCCGGGCGGCCGCCTGTGCGGCCGCGTGACGCCGACCGCGACGCGTCATGATATAGATACGAACGCAACGCGGATAGGTTTCACCCTCTCACGTCGACGCGAGAGATGTTTGCGTGCTTGCACGATCACGCTTGCACGATCGGGCCTGCACCATCAGGCCTGCATGATCACGAAAGCGCGGCGGCGAGCGCGGCGAGGTCCTCCGGCAGGGGGCTTTCGAACGACAGCGTCTCGCCCGTGACCGGATGGGCGAAGCCGAGGCGGGCCGCATGCAGCGCCTGGCGGCCGAGACCCGAAAGGCGCTCCCGCGCCGCATCCGGCAGCAGCGACACCTTGGTGCGAAACCCCTGGCCGTAGACCTCGTCGCCCAGGAGCGGATGGCCCACATGGGCCATGTGCACGCGGATCTGGTGGGTGCGACCGGTTTCCAGCTGGCATTCCACGAGGCTCGCAACCCCCTCCTCGGTCCTCACCTCGCCCTTCACCAGCCCCTTGTTGCGGGGACTGGCGCGGCCGTGCCCGGCATACGCCTCCACCACCTCCCAATGGGTCACGGCCTGCCGGCCGCTGGTGCGCACCGCCATCTTCTGGCGATGGGTGGGATGCCGGTCGATGGGCGCGTCGATGGTGCCGCGCGGCTCCGGCATCCCCCAGACGAAGGCGAGGTAGGCCCGCTCCAGCGGCCCGGTGCGGCCATGGTCGGCGAACTGCGCGGCGAGCCCCTTGTGGGCGGCATCGGACTTCGCCACCACCAGCAGGCCGGACGTATCCTTGTCGAGGCGGTGGACGATCCCCGGTCGGCGCACGCCGCCGATGCCGGACAGGGTGTCTCCGCAATGGTGGAGCAAGGCATTGACCAGCGTCCCGCTGGAATGCCCCGGCGCCGGGTGCACCACGAGCCCGGCCGGCTTGTCGATAACGACAAGGTGCGCGTCCTCGTACACGATGACGAGCGGGATGTTCTCCGGCTCCGGCGCCGCCGGCTCGGGAGGCGGCAGGTGGATGGTATAGATGTCGCCGGCATTGACCCGGCCGGCCGCGTCCCCTACCACACGCCCGCCGATGGAGACCTGCCCTTCCGCAACGAGACGCTGGATGCGGGTGCGGCTGAGGTCCGGCGCCTGGGGGGCGAGCAGGCGCGCAAGCGCACGGTCGAGCCTCTCGCCCGCGTCATCCGCGCCGGCCTGGACGGTGAGGGTCTCGCCCTCGTCCAGGTCGACGGTATCGGGGTCGACGGTGTCCGGGTCCCGTGTGTTCGGGCCCACTGTGTTCGGGTCCACGGTGCCGTCGTCGAAGCCGTCCTCGGCGGGGTTCATCGTCGCGTTCATCTCCGTTTTTCGATCAGGAGCCAGGGCCCCTCATGTTCCACCGCCCGCCCCCCACCGACACCCCGGAAGAGGCGCTGACGCCGGAGCAGGAACGCATCATCCGCAAGTTCCGCCGGTTCTCCAGCGCCTCCCTGCTGATCATGGTGATCGGCGTGGCGGCGGTGCTCGGCGTCATTTCCTACCGCCTGCTGCGGGCCAAGCCCCTCGCCACCGGCGAGGTGACCGCCCTGCTGCCCAAGGGGGCGAAGATCGTCTCCACCGCGGTGTCGGGCGATGTGGTGGTCCTGATCCTGGACGTGGCCGGCGCCACCGAGATCCGCACCTTCGACGCCCGGACCCTCGCGCCGGCCGGCCGGCTGCGTTTCGCCGTGGAGCCGTGAGGCGGGCCGGAGCCTTCCTTGGTACCCGTGAATTCCGGCCCTATTGCAGCGAGCCGTCGCCGTCGCCGGGCATGCGGGCCAGCATCATCTGGGTGATGGCCACCAGCATGTCGGCGCGGGCCTTGAGGCTCTCCGCCTCCAGCAGCGCCTGCTTCTCCAGCGGCCCGTAGGGCGACATCACCGAAAGCGCGTTCACCAGCGTCTCGGTGCCGGCCTGGCGGATGCCGTCCCAGTCCGCCTCCAGCTTGTTGGCGTCGAGGAAAGCCGCGAGCGCGGCGAGCACCGCCTCGCGATCCACCGCCGCCTCGCCGGCCGAGGCCTGGAAGTCGGAGGCGAACGGCGACGCATCCACCCGGAATTGCCGGTAGGGCGTGGTGACTGCGAGTTCCTCCACGATGCTGAACCGGCAGATGCCGGTCAGCGTAATGAGATACCTGCCGTCCCCCGTCTCGCTGAACTGGCTGAGGCGGCCGAGGCAGCCCACCTTGTACAGGCCGGGGCCCTGCGCGGTCTCCGGCACAGCCTCGTCGGGCTGCACCATGCCAATGAGGCGCGGACCTGCGAGCGCCGCATCCACCATGGCGAGGTAGCGCGGCTCGAAGATGTTGAGCGGCAGGTCCGCGCGCGGCAGGAGCAGCGCGCCGGCGAGCGGAAAAACCGGGATCACCGCCGGAACCTCCGCCGGTGACAGATAAGAACGGTTGGCAGCCACGAAAAAAGTCCTTCAGGCGAACATGATCGCCGACAGTTTCTTACGCCCCGAAAGGGTGAGCGGATCGGTGGGACCCCAGGCCTCGAACAGCTGGACCAGCTGCTTGCGCGCCCCGTCCTCGTTCCAGGCGCGGTCGCGCTTGACGATGTCGAGCAGGTGGATGAGCGCGTCCTCGCGCCGCCCCTTGGCGTTGAACGCCAGGGCGAGCTCGAAGCGGGCCTGGTGGTCGTTGGGGTCGAGATCCACCTTCGCCTTGAGCGTCGCGAGATCGCCGAGGGAGGCCGCCTGCTCGGCCACCTCCAGCGCGGCACGGGCGGCGGCCACGGCGCTGTCGTTCTGCTTGTCGGCCGGGACCTGGGCGAGGACGGCCTTGGCCTGATCCAGCGCCCCGGCCGCGACCTGCGCGCGCACGAGGCCGGCCAGGGCCTTCAGGTTGTCCGGCTCCTCGCCGAGCACCCCGGCGAAGATCTCGGCGGCGGCGGCGAGGTCGCCCTCCGCCAGCATGGCCTCGGCGGTGGCCAGCGCTTCCTCCAGCCCGTCGGTGGCGGGACCCGTGAGGCGCTCGATGAAGGCCTTCACCTGGCCCTCGGGCAGTGCCCCCATGAAGCCGTCCACCGGCTGGCCGTTCACGAAGGCATAGACGGTGGGTACCGACTGGATGCCGAGCTTGCCCGGGATCACCGGGTGGTCGTCGATATTGAGCTTGGCGAGGCGCACCTTGCCCTTGGCCGCCTTCACTGCCTTCTCGATCACCGGCGTGAGGGTCTTGCACGGCCCGCACCAGGGCGCCCAGAAGTCCACCAGCACCGGGCGGCGCTTGGATTCCTCCATCACGTCGGCCAAGAAGGTCTGGGTGGTGGTGTCGATGATGTCGCCGCCGGCCGCCACGTTGCCCGCGCCTTGTCCGGCGCCCGCCTGGTTCAACAGCATGTGTCGCAATCCCCGAAATCCCGGCCCGCCCCGGCCGTCGCCGGAGGGGCAGCCCTTAAATGGGCGTTCGCCGCGCACGCGCAATCGGCGTTCCGCGCCGTTCTACCGCTTTCAGCGGCGGAAGGTAAGACGGCGGCCTTGATGCAACCAGGAGGCGCGCGCGAGGGCCCCGCACCCGGCCCCCGCACCCTTCCCCCTGTGGATCGTTGCCCGGCCGAGGCTTGCGCCGCACGGCGGCGGCGGGCACGCTCGGGTTTGACCGCAACCTGGAAGGCTGGCACACCCCGCCCCGATGACCGCATCCCCCGCCGAGCCGCGCACCACGCGCACGCCCGTCTCGCCCGAATGAAGTTCGACCGCCTGCGCATCGTGGGCTTCAAGACCTTCGTCGAGCCGACCGATCTCCTGATCGAGCCCGGCCTCACCGGTGTCGTGGGGCCGAACGGGTGCGGCAAATCCAATCTCGTGGAAGCGCTGCGGTGGGTCATGGGCGAGAGCTCCCACAAGGCCATGCGCGCCCAGGACATGGACGACGTCATCTTCTCCGGCACCACCGGGCGGCCGGCGCGCAATTCCGCCGAGGTGGTGCTCAGCCTCGACAATTCGGACCGCACGGCCCCCGCCGCCTTCAACGAATGGGACCAGCTCGAGATCGTCCGCCGCATCGAGCGCGGATCCGGATCCAGCTACCGCATCAACGGGAAGGACGTGCGCGCCCGCGACGTGCAGCTCATCTTCGCCGACGCCTCCACCGGCGCCCGCTCGCCGGCCCTGGTGCGGCAGGGGCAGATCGGCGAGATCGTCGGCGCCAAGCCCAACGCCCGCCGCCGCATCCTGGAGGAGGCGGCCGGCGTCGCCGGCCTGCACGCCCGCCGCCATGAGGCCGAGACCCGGCTGAAGGCGGCCGAGCAGAACCTGCTGCGCCTGGAAGACGTCATCACCCAGCTCGGCAGCCAGGTGGAGAGCCTGCGCCGCCAGTCGCGCCAGACCGTGCGCTACAAGGCGCTGGCCACCGAGATCCGCCAGTGCGAGGCGACCCTGCTCTGGCTGCGCTGGGGCGAAGTGACGCGCGCCCTCGCCGAGGCCGAGCAGGCCGTGGAGGCCGCCGGCCGCGACGGCGCCGAGCATACGCGCCTGCAGGCCGAGGCCTCGCGGCTCCAGGCGCTGGCCGCCCACGCGCTCCCGCCCTTGCGGCAGAAGGAGGCGGAAGCCGCCGCCAGCCTGCAGCGGCTGACCCATGCGCGCACCGAGCTCGACGCCGAGGAGGCGCGGCTTTCCGCCCGCAAGGACGAGCTGGAGCGCCGCCTCGTCCAGCTCGCCCAGGACACCGCCCGGGAAGAAGCCCTCTCCGCCGACGCCGAAGGGGTTCTGGAGCGCCTCGCCGCCGAGGCCGAGACCCTGCGTTTCGACCAGGAGGAGGCGGCCGAGCAGGAAGCTGTCGCCGCCGAGCGCCTGGACGAGGCCGCGGCCCATCTGGAGGACGCCGAGCGGGCGCTGGAGGAAAAGACCGCCCATTTCGCCGACCTTGGCGCACGCCGCGCCAGCCTGGAACAGGCGATCCGCGAAATCCGCGACCGGCTCGGGCGCAATGCCGCCGAGCGCGCCTCGGTGGAGGCCGAGGAAGCCCGCCTGAAACAGCAGGCGGGCACCGACGCGCTGGAAACCATCCGCCTCGACGCGGAGGCCGCCCGCGATGCCCTGGCCGAGGCCGAGGAGGCGAGCCTGGACGCGGAGGCCGCCCACGCGGCCGCCCGCCGCGCCGTGGAGGAGCTGCGCCCGGCCCTGTCCGAAGCCCAGTCCCGCTTCGGCCGGCTCGACACCGAGGCCCGCACCCTTACCAAGCTGCTGCAATCCTCCGACCGGCGCTTTCCGCCGGTGGCGGATCTCGTGACCGTCGCCAAGGGTTACGAGACGGCGCTGGGCGCGGCCTTGGGCGACGATCTCGACCTGCCGGTGGACGCCGCCGCCCCGGCGCGCTGGGCGGGCGCGGCGGCCGATTCGGCCGACCCCGCCCTGCCGGCCGGGATCGAGCCCCTCGCCCGCTTCGTATCCGGCGCGCCCGCCCTGGCCAGACGCCTGGCGCAGGTGGGCATCGTGACGCGCGGGCAGGGCCCCGGCCTCTCAGCCCAGCTCAAGGTCGGCCAGCGCCTCGTCTCCATCGAGGGCGACCTGTGGCGCTGGGACGGCGTCGTCGCCGCCGCCGATGCTCCCACCGCCGCCGCCCGCCGCCTCGCCGAGCGCAACCGGCTCGCCGACATCGAGGCGGAGGCAGCCATCGCCGCCGCCCATCTGGAGGAGGTCCGCGCCACCCTCGCCGGACGTGACGGCACGCTGCGGCACGCCGCGGAGGCGGAGCATGCGGCCCGCGAGGCGCGCCGCGCCGCCCAGCGTGCCGCCGAGGCAAGCCGCATGGCGCTGGAAGCGGCCGAGCGCCGCGCCGCCCAGCACCTCGCCCGCCTCTCGGCCCTCGCGGAGGCGCGGACCCGCCTCACCGCCGTGCGGGAAGAGGGGAACACGCGCCTGGACGAGGCGCAGGGCCAGCTTCTCGCCCTCGACGCGCCGCAGGTGCTCGAAACCGAGCTCGCCCGCGCCCGCGCCGAGACCAGCGAGCGCCGCGCGGCGCTGACCGAGGCCCGCGCCCGCGTCGATACGCTGCGCCGCGACGGCACGCAGCGGCTGCGGCGCCTGGAAGCCGTCGCCGCCGAGGAGCGCTCGTGGCGCCAGCGCGCCGGCGGCACCGCCGATCGCCTCGCCGCCGTGGCCGCCCGCGAACGCGAGGCGAAGGCCGAGCTCGCGACGCTGGAGGACGCCCCGGCCGAGTTCATCCGCCGCCGCCGGGCGCTCATGACCGCTCTGGAGGCGGCCGAAGCCGCCCGCCGCGCGGCCGCCGATCGCCTGGCGGAAGGAGAAGCGGCGCTCGCCGCCGCGGACCGCGCCGCCCGCGAGGCGCTGGAAGCCATGTCCGGCACGCGGGCCGAGGCCGCCCGCGCCGATGCCCGGCTGGAGGCCGCCCGCCAGCGTCGCGACGACCTCCTGCGCGAGATTTCCGACGCGCTCGATGGCCCGCCGGAGCTCGCCCGCGAGCAGGCCGGCCTTTCCGCCGACGGGCCGGCCCCCAACGTCTCCGCCATCGAGGCGACACTGGAGCGGGCCAAGCGCGACCGTGACCGCCTCGGCGCCGTGAACCTGCGCGCCGACGTGGAGCTGGGGGAAACCGAGGGACAGCACGACAAGCTGGTGGCCGAGCGCGACGACCTCATCGAGGCTATCAAGCGCCTGCGCGGCGCCATCCAGAGCCTCAACCGCGAGGCCCGCGAGCGCCTTCAGGCCTCGTTCGTGGTGGTGGACGGGCACTTCCGCAAGCTGTTCGACACGCTGTTCGGCGGCGGCGAGGCCCAGCTCGTGCTCACCGAGGCGGACGACCCGCTGGAAGCCGGCCTCGACATCATCGCCAAGCCCCCGGGCAAGAAGCCGCAGACCCTCTCGCTGCTGTCCGGCGGCGAGCAGGCGCTCACCGCCATGGCGCTCATCTTCGCCGTGTTCCTCACCAATCCGGCGCCCATCTGTGTGCTCGACGAGGTGGACGCGCCGCTGGACGACGCCAACGTGGAGCGCTTCTGCACCCTGCTCGAGGAGATGACCCGCCTCACCGACACGCGCTTCCTCACCATCACCCACAACCCCATCACCATGGCCCACCAGAATCGCCTGTTCGGCGTCACCATGGCCGAGCGCGGCATCTCACGGCTGGTGTCCGTGGACCTCCAGAGCGCCGAGCAGCTGCGCGAGGCGGTGTAGGCCTGCCCCATCCCGGCACCGGCACGGCGCCCGCAGCGGCGAAGGCCGGAACGTCCAAACGGAAGGTGGCCCGGGACACCTGCGAAACACGATGTCGCAGCCACAATTTTCTTCTTTTTTATCAATTAGTTGATATCAGTGCGGCGTGCCTTGACACCCAATTTTGACACAACTATGGTGCGCCGCGGTTTCCAGGGGGAAGGCCACCGCCTTTCACCTGTGCCGGGATTTGCGCCATGTCCGGACCTGAAGATGCCTCCCAAGGGGGGAACCGAGGACCGGACGGGGCGGAAGGTTCCCGGCCGAGCGAGACCGAGCTTTCCGCAAGGCTCGAGCGGCTCAACACCTCGTTGGGCCAGGTGCGCGCGAAGGCTGGGACGCCTGCCGCCGACAAGGCGCGGGATACCTCGTCCCCCTCGGGTGTCGCCCTTGCCTTCCGGCTGGGTGCGGAATTCGTGTCGGGCGTTCTGGTGGGCTCGCTCATCGGCTACGGCATCGACAGGCTCTTTTCGATCACGCCATTCGGCCTGATCGTCTTCACGCTGGTCGGTTTTGCCGCCGGGGTGCTGAACATGCTGCGCGCGTCGGGCGAAGGCGGGCGCCGCGGCAAGACCGGGTCCTGACGGGCGCCCCTTTCTGGGGGCGCGGCGGGATCGGAAAAGGTGTTTGCGGCATGACGCCGCCTGATTTTTCGCGGCTGATGCTGTGCGAGCAGCCTTTGCCGGATATTCATTTGGCGGCTTGCGCCGCACTGCAGGGGGGCGCGTTCGGATGGTCGTCGATCCGATCCACCAGTTCGAGATCAAGCGCTACGTGGACCTGCTGAACTTCAGCAACGTTCAGTTCTCGTTCACGAACGCGGCCGTCTTCATGTTCGCCATCGTGGCGATCATCTTCTTCTTCCTCACCTACGCCACCCGCGGCCGGACCCTGGTTCCGGGCCGGGCGCAGTCGGCGGCGGAGATGAGCTACGAATTCATCGCCAAGATGGTGCGCGATTCGGCCGGCGGCGAAGGCATGGTCTTCTTCCCGCTGGTGTTCTCGCTGTTCATGTTCGTGCTGGTGGCGAACGTGGTGGGCCTCATCCCCTACACCTTCACCGTCACCGCGCACCTCATCGTGACCGCGGCGCTGGCGCTGCTGGTGATCAGCACGGTCATCATCTACGGCTTCGTCCGCCACGGCACCCACTTCCTGCACCTGTTCGTGCCGTCGGGCGTGCCGGGCTTCCTGCTGCCGTTCCTGGTGGTGATCGAGGTGGTCTCGTTCCTCTCCCGCCCCATCAGCCTGTCGCTGCGTCTTTTCGCCAACATGCTGGCCGGCCACATCGCGCTGAAGGTGTTCGCCTTCTTCGTCGTCGGCCTGGCCACCCAGGGCGTGCTCGGCTGGTTCGGCGCCACCCTGCCTTTCTTCATGATCGTCGCGCTGACGGCGCTCGAGCTTCTGGTGGCGGTGCTGCAGGCGTACGTCTTCGCGGTGCTCACCTCCATCTACCTCAACGACGCGATCCATCCCGGCCACTGAGGCCGGGGCGGCGCATCGGAAGATCCCACAATCAACGTATTCTCAAGGAGCAGTCCCATGGATCCCGCAGCTGGTAAGTACATTGGTGCCGGTCTCGCCTCCCTCGGCATGGGTCTCGCCGCCATCGGCGTCGGCAACATCTTCGGCAACTTCCTGTCGGGCGCCCTGCGCAACCCGTCGGCGGCCGATGGCCAGTTCGCCCGCGCGTTCATCGGCGCGGCGCTCGCGGAAGGTCTCGGCATCTTCGCGCTGGTCGTTGCCCTCGTCCTCCTGTTCGTGGCCTGAGCGCCCGGACCAACGAGGTCCCCGGGCGTCAGCGCCCGGGCATGAAGCAAGATCTGGTGCGAAAGCGGGCGAGCCATGATGAAGTCGTGGAAAATGACTGTCGCGCTGGCGATGACGGGTGCGGTCCTTCTGGCGGCTCCCCTCTCGGCGGCGAGCGATCCCGCCGCGCCGGCGACCCTGGTCGCGCAGGCGGCCCAGGGTGATCACGCCCAGCCGAGCCATGGCCAGGGCACCCATGAGGGTGCACCGGGCGCGGCGGCGGGCCATGCCGAGGAAGGCCACGGGAAGAAAAGCCACTTCCCGCCCTTCGACGGCACCACCTTCGCCTCCCAGCTCCTGTGGCTCGTCCTGAGCTTCGGTCTGCTCTACCTCCTGATGAGCCGCATCGCGCTGCCGCGCATCGGCCGCATCCTGGAAGAGCGGCACGACCGCATCGCCGACGACCTCGAGGAAGCGGCGAAGCACAAGGCTGAGAGCGAGGCCGCGCAGGCCTCCTACGAGAAGGCGCTCGCCGAGGCGCGCGCCAAGGCCAATTCCATTGCCGGCGAGACCCGGAACCGCCTCGCCGCCGATTCCGATGCCAACCGCAAGGCTCTCGAGGCCGAGCTCGCCGACAAGCTGGCGGCGGCGGAGCAGCGGATCGCCTCCACCAAGACCGAGGCTCTCACCCATGTGAAGGGCATCGCGGTGGATGCCACCAATACCATCGTCAACACCCTCATCGGCACCACCCCGGCCACCGCCGATGTGGAGCAGGCCGTGGACGGGGCGCTGGCCAGGAAGGACGCGGCCTGAGCGGGTCGCGGCGCGAAGGTGCCGGTTCGGAACGCGGCGGATCGGGGCGAGCCCCGTCGACCGCCGTCACCATCGGGACGGCATGTTCGAGGACGACGGGTGCAGGATGGCGGGTAAGCGCGCGCCGGCCGGGCCCGTTGGGCCAGGGGCGCGCGAAGACCGAGTGGGCACACCCGGTTAGCGTGCCGAGTTGGCGTACAAAGTTGGCGTACAAAGTTGGCACAAGGGGCGACAGCCTCGAGGATGCGGCAGTCGCGCCGCCGACGGATCTGAGGACCCTGTGATGAACGAGATGAGTCTGGCCGAACTGTGGGTCGCCGTCGCCTTCGTGGTCTTCGTCGGCCTGCTCGCTTACATGGGCGCCCACAAGGCCATCGCGTCGGCCCTCGACACCCGCGGCCACCGCATCGCCGCCGAGCTCGAAGAGGCCCGCCGCCTCAAGGAGGAGGCGCAGAAGCTGGTGGCCGAGTTCAAGCGCAAGCAGCGCGAGGCCGAGGCAGAAGCCGAATCCATCGTCACCGCCGCCAAGGCGGAGGCCGAGCGCCTCGCCGCCGAGGCCAAGACCAAGATCGAGGATTTCATTTCCCGCCGCACCAGGATGGCGCAGGAAAAGATCGCCCTCGCCGAGCATCAGGCGGTGGCGGACGTGAAGGCCATTGCCGCCGACGCCGCGGCCAAGGCGGCCGAGACCCTTTTGGCTGCCGGTGCGCGCGGCGAGGTGGCCGAGCGCCTCGTGTCCGGCGCCATCTCCGAGCTGAAGTCCAAGCTGAACTGATCTCCTTCCGCTCGCGAGCGGCCGCAATTCCCGAAGGGTCGCCCATCCGGCGGCCCTTTTTCGTTGGGGGAACACCCGGCCAAGGCGCCGCACCGCCGCCCCAAAACCACAAAGGCCGGCGTCACGATCGCCGGCCAGCCGAAATGCGGACCCGCCCGCAAGCCGGGACCTGTGGCACGCGCAGCGGCGAAGCCTCCTCACTTGCGGAATGCCACCCCGTTGCTCCTGGCCCCGCGGCCTGGAACCGGCGCGCACCCGGAGCCCTGTCGATCCGATGTCGGGAACGGAGCGACGTGCGTCCAAGCCCGCATGCCCGAATGATCGCGCGGCGATCCGCCGGCCGCAAATGCGCCGGCCTTGAAACTGCCGCCCCGCTGGTCCATTGCTTGAGCATGTGGCGCAAGGACATCCCCGCGGCCCCCTTGGCCGCGCCCCCGGCCTCCGGCGTGCGCACGCTCGCGCGGCGGCTACGGGCGGGCCTGTCCCTCGCCGGCCTATCCCTGGACGACCTATCCCTGGCCGGACTCCTGCCGCGTGCCGCAGCGTGCCTCCTTGCCCTTCTCGTCGCCGGGTTGGGCCTTGCCATGGATGCACGCCATCCGGCGCAGGCGCAGGCCGACCTCTTCTTCTTCCTGCGGCCGCCCGCCGATGTCCCGCGCGCCGCGCCACGCCCGCAGCGGCCGAGCCACACCAATGGCTGGTGGCCCTTCCAGCCCCAGCCCGACATGCCCGTGCAGCCCCCGCAGGCGACCAAGCCCAAGCCGCCGCCGGAGCCCGAGGGCGTCGTCTATTCCTCGGCGGACGCCGCCATCCAGGGCAAGCGCCAGCCGCCCAGCCAGTTCGTCCTCGTTCTCGGCGACCGCCTCGCGAATCAGCTCGCCCAGGGTCTCGCCGACATCTATGTGCCGGACCGGGCGCGGATTGCCGTCGTCGAAAGCACGGTGGAGGAGAGCGGCTTCCTCCCGCAGCCGGTGGACTGGCTGGCGCGCGCGACGGAGGCGATTGCCGCCGGCCGCCCGTCGGTGACGGTGGTGGCCCTCGGCTCGGACGACCTCCAGCCGATCAAGGACGGCGACGCCTTCGCCCAGCCCCTCACCGAACGCTGGCTCGAACTTTATTCCAAGCGGGTGGACGAGGTGCTCGCCTTCCTGCGCGACAAGGCGGGCCGCGTGATCGTCGTGGGCCTCGCCCCGGTCGCGAATGGCGGCCTCTCGGAGGAATATGCCCGCCTCAACGAGGTGCTCAAGGCCCGCGCCGCCCGGGCCGGCCTGCCCTTCGCCAATGTGTGGGACGGCTTCGTCGACGAAGAAGGCAAGTACATGGCCAACGGCCCAGCGGTGGATGGCCAGCGCCGCCGGCTGCGCTTCAACGACGGCGTCCGCTTCACCCGTGCCGGCGGACGCAAGCTCGCCTTCTTCGTCCAGAAGGACATCAACCGCATGCTTGAGGAACCGGGCAAGGCGCCGTCTGCGCCCGATGCCGGTCCCTCCTCCGCCCGCGCCATCTCCCTGGCCGGGCCGCCGAACCCGCCGAAGGCGAGCGACGCGCCCTTGGCGACCGCGGCAAGCGCCAAGGCGTCCGCCCGCGTGCTGAAGGACGGCGTCGCGCCCCACCCGGTGCGCGGTCGCGCCGACGACTTTTCCTGGCCCCCGCCCGGCGCCACGGATACCGGCGCCAGCGCCCGATAGGCCGTCGGCGTGCTCCGCCTGCGGGCCATCCCGGGGCATCCCCGCGTGCCGCGGCGGCAAAACCACCCCTCATCCGCACTGCGCCGCAGCAAGGCCCCTTTTCAAAGCGCGGGCGGGGCTTTACCGATTCCAGTCAGAGAAGATGATCGCCGGAGCGACCGCATCGCTTCGCGCATCCCGAGCTGCCTCATTTGCCGAAGGGAGTCCTCATGACCATTCGTCCGCGCCGCAGCGTCCTCTACATGCCCGGCTCCAATGCCCGTGCGCTCGAAAAGGCGCGCACGCTGCCCGCGGACGGCGTGATCCTCGACCTCGAGGATGCGGTGGCGCCCGATGCCAAGGCCGAGGCAAGGGCCCGCATCGTGGAAACCGTGACGGCCGGCGGCTTCGGCGCGCGGGAGGTGGTCATCCGCATCAACGGCCTCGACACGCCGTGGGGCTCGGATGACCTGGAGGCGGCCGCGCGGGCCGCGCCGGATGCCATCCTGGTGCCCAAGGTGCAGACCGTGGAGCAGCTCGTCACCGTCGGCCGGCGGCTCGATGCGCTGGGCGTGCCGGCGACCACGCGGGTCTGGGCCATGATCGAGACGCCGCTCGCCATCCTCGACATCAAGGCCATCGCCCAGGCGGCGCGGGATCCGCTCACCCGGCTTTCGGTCTTCGTGCTGGGCACCAACGACCTTGCCAAGGAGACCCGCGCCGCCCTGGTGCCGGGCCGCGCCCCCATGGTGGGCTGGCTCGCCCTCGTGGTGGCCGCCGCCCGCGTCTATGGCGTCGACGTGCTCGACGGGGTGTGGAACCAGTTCCAGGACCTCGACGGCTTCAAGGCCGAATGCGCCCAGGGCGTCGAATTCGGCATGGATGGCAAGACGCTGATCCATCCGAGCCAGATCGAGCCCTGCAACATCGCCTACAGCCCGCCCGAGGCGGAGGTGGCGCGCGCCCGCGCCATCATCGCCGCCTTCGCCCTGCCGGAGAACGCGGGCAAGGGCGTCATCACCCTCGACGGGCGCATGGTGGAGCTGCTCCATGCCGAAATGGCCAAGCGCACCGTGGCGCTCGCCGACGCCATCGCCGCCCGTGGCTGACGCCGCGGCGGCCGCTGCCGCCGAACCCCTGCGCATCGTCATGCTCGCATTCGCGCGCATGACCCAGCTCGACCTCACCGGCCCGTTCGAGGTGTTCGCGCGGCTGCCCGCGGCGAAGATCGAGATCGTCGCCAAGAGCCGGCGCAACCCGGTGGAGGATGCGGCGGGCCTGAGCATCGTCGCCACCGCCAGCTACAACGAGATCGCCGGCTGCCACGTCCTGTTCGTGCCCGGCGGCCCCGGCCAGCTGGAGCTGATGGAGGACGGGCCCACCCTCGACTTCCTGCGCCGCATGGCGGTGGAGGCGCGCTACATCACCTCGGTATGCACCGGCTCGCTGGTGCTCGGGGCGGCTGGCCTGCTCAAGGGCTACCGGGCCACCAGCCACTGGCTGTCCCTGCCCCAGCTGGCCCTACTGGGCGCCGAGCCGGTGGAGGAACGGGTGGTGGTGGACCGCAACCGCTTCACCGGGGCCGGGGTTTCCTCGGGCATCGACCTCGCCTTGCGCCTCGCCACCGAGATCGCGGGGGAGGACGAGGCCCGCCGCATCGCGCTTGCCATCGAGTACCAGCCCGCCCCCGCCTTCCCGTCCCGCGACCGCGAGGATGCGCGCCTCGTGGCCGAGGTGCGGGCCCGGACCGCCGCCTTCCAAGACAAGCGCGAGGCGGCCGCCCGGCGCGCCGGCGCGCGCCTGCCCTCCGAACCGTGACCTTCACGTCCCCGCCAGAGACCCAGGCTCCGTCATGAAGCTCTACCGCTATCTCACCGGCCCCGACGACGCGGCCTTCTGCAAGCGCGTCTCCGCCGCCCTGAACCGGGGCTGGCAGCTGCACGGCGCGCCCACCCTCACCTTCGATTCCGTCCAGGGTCGCGTCATCTGCGGCCAGGCCATCGTGAAGGAGGTGGAGGGCGAGTGGTCCGACGACGTGGTGCTCTCCGAGCACTGAGGCGAAACCGCCCGAGCTGCCTCAGGCGTTCGCGGGCGCGGCCTCCGCCGGCGCATGGTCGGGGATGAGGACGACGGAGACATCCACCTCGTCCCCGGCCTCGCGGAATTCGCGCTTCACCGCCTCGGTGAGCTTGCCGACGACCGCTCGTGTCTTCGCCATCGTCCAGTCGGGCTCGAAGCCCAGGTGGAGCTCGACGAACATCTTGCCGCCGAACTGGCGGGTGCGGATGTCTCCCAGCTCGTCGAAATCGTCGAAATGTGAGGTGAGCACCCGCAGGATCCGCAGCTGCCCCGCCTCGTCGATGGCCTGGTCGAGCAGCGAGGCGACCGAGTTCGAGAGCATGGCGAAGATGTTGTAGATCATGAACCCGATCACCATGAACGAGGCGACCGGGTCGAGGTAGAACATCCAGTACACGTCGTGGAAGATGGACAGGATCACGGTGACGGTGAACACCGATCCCGAGGAGATGGCCGAGACGAGGTGCACGCGCGCCTGCGCGGCGAGCACCGGGGAGCGCGTCTCGTGGGCGAGGCGGGTGGCCTTGCGATTGAGGACCACGTTGCCGATCACCGCCGCGGCGGTGACGAAGAGGCCGAGCTCCGCCCCGCTCACTCCCTCCGGGTGGATGATGCGCATGATGGCGTTGGAGCTGGCGATGAACACCAGCAACGTCTGCAGGATGGCGATCATCAGCTCGGCGAGGTTCTCCAGCTTGCCGAGGCCGTAGGCATACTTGCCCGTATGGGCCTTGTGGGCGAGGCGCAGCACCAGCCAGCACGCCGTCAGCGCCGTCAGGTCGAAGGACGTGGCGAGGAGGTCGGTGAGGATCGCCGCGGAATTGGTGAGCGTGGCGGCGAGGATGTAGAAGGGAAACAGGCAGGCCGTGAAGATCATGGCCTGGAACGACAGTTTCTGGCTCGCGGAACCCGACACCCCTACCCCCATTGTCGCTTGGCGGCGCCGTCCGCCCCACCTTGCCCCCATGAGGACCATGCGGCCCCGCCGCGTCAAGCCGCCGGAGGCGGCTGTTGCGTCGCACGCGCGCGCTCTGCAACATGCACCGGCAGATCTGGGGGAGAGTGATGAGCAAGACCAACCGGGGCAACTTCTTCGAGGACTTCGCCGTCGGCCAGGTGATCCGGCACGCGACGCCGCGCACGATCACGGTCGGCGACGTGAGCCTCTACAGCGCCCTCTATGGAACGCGCTTCGCGGTGCAGTCGGCGGACAGCTTCGCGCAGGACATCGGCTATCCCCGCGCGCCGGTGGACGACCTGCTGGTCTTCCACGTGGTGTTCGGCAAGACCGTGCCGGACATTTCCCTGAATGCCGTGGCCAATCTCGGCTATGCCGGCGGGCGCTTCCTGGCGCCGGTCTATCCCGGCGACACCCTCACCGCCGTTTCCGAGGTCATCGGCCTCAGGGAAAATTCCAACGGCCAGAGCGGCGTGGTCTACGTGCGCTCCACCGGCTTCAACC
The DNA here is from genome assembly GCF_016807805.1 of Xanthobacter dioxanivorans. Taxonomy (NCBI): domain Bacteria; kingdom Pseudomonadati; phylum Pseudomonadota; class Alphaproteobacteria; order Hyphomicrobiales; family Xanthobacteraceae; genus Xanthobacter; species Xanthobacter dioxanivorans. Next base: position 976,084 of record NZ_CP063362.1, read on the forward strand.
AGGACGGCGTGGAAGTGCTGGACTATGTGCGCTGGGTGATGGTCCGCAAGGCCGACACCTCCCTGCCCGCGCCGGACCCGGTGATTCCCACCCTGCCCGCCGCCCTCGCCCCCGACACCCTGGGCGGCGCCGTGCCAATCCTCGACACCGACGCCTGGCGCACCGACCTTTCCGGGTCCAGCGCCCGCTTCGCCGACTACCAGGTGGGCGAGCGCATCGACCATGTGGACGGCATGACGGTGGAGGAGGCCGAGCACATGATCGCCACCCGCCTCTACCAGAACACGGCGAAGGTGCACTTCAACCAGTTCACCGAGGGCCAGGGCCGATTCGGCCGGCGGCTGATCTATGGCGGGCACGTGATCTCCATCGCCCGCGCCTTGTCGTTCAATGGCCTCGCCAATGCCTTCCACGTGGCCGCCATCAATGGCGGACGGCATGTGGCGCCGCTTTTCGCCGGGCTCACCGTGCACGCCTTCAGCGAGGTGCTCGACGCCCAGGAGTTGCCCGGACGCGAGGACGTGGGCGCCCTGCGCCTGCGAACCGTGGCCACCAAGGACCGGCCGACGGCCGACTTCCCCTACAAGAGCGGCGACGACTACGACCCGAGCGTCATCCTCGACTTGGACTATTGGGCGCTGATCCCGCGCTGATCCGCCGTCGCCGGGCGGGCGGCGGCGCCGGCCCGGCCGGTGCGCAGCGGCGAGGGCGGGGGCAGCGGCACGGCCGCCGGCAGCGCCCGCGCCGGGGCCCCATAGGCGGAGACGAAGCGCCACACCTCCTCGCCGGCATCGATGTCGCGGCTGCGCAGCCCGAGAAACGGCGTGGCGAGATCGGGCTTCGTGTCCACCCGCGCGGGGACTGGTGCCCGCCGCGCTCGATGCTGATGAGCTCCACCGCCGCCCCGTCCCGGCAGTCGTCCCAGCGGCGCAGGACCGCCGTGGTGCCGTCCGCGGCATCCAAATCGGGCAGCTCGCGCTCGATGGCGGGGCCGCAAGCATCGATCCGGGCATAAAGGCGGGCGCTGTCGGGCGCCGAGAGCGTCGCCCCCACCGGCGTCCAGAAGCCGGCATAGGCGATGACCGAATCCGCGGTGCCGTGGATGAACTGGATGGGGATCGCCCGGTCGGGCTGGCACTCGTCCTTGTAGTTGGCCGGCGCCGTGGACATGATCGCCGAATAGGCGGCGAACAGGCCCGTATGCTCGCAGGCCATGCGCTGGACCATGAATCCGCCGTTGGAGATGCCGGTGAGGTAGATGCGGCCGGGATCGGCGATCCCATCCGCCGCCAGCTTGCGCGTGAGGGCGACGAGGAAGGCCACGTCGTCGCCAGGGCGCAGCACCATCTTCAGCCGCATGGCCGCCGGCCGCCCGTCATTCCACACCCGGCCCTCGCCCTCCGGATAGACCGCCACGAAGCCGTGCGCCGCCGCTGCGGCGTCCAGCCCGAAATAGGCGCGAAAGCTCTCCGGCGTCTGCGCCGCCCCGTGCAGCGCGACGACCACCGGCGCCGGCCCCGTCACGCCGTCCGGCACCACCATCACATAGCGGCGATTCTCCCCGTTCACGGCGAGCCGGAGGTCGCGCACCGAATCCGCTTGCGCGGGCGTCGCCGAAAAAAGGCAGAAAAGCGCGACCGCGGGCAGGATTGCCGCTACGGCATGGCGCAACCACCGCGGGCGCGATTGCCGCAGGACGAAAGTCGAAAGACCACGCGCCGGACGGCGCCACACAACCTCGAACGAACCGCGCATACGAAGGGAAGTCCTTCACCAGAAAGCGAAATTCGAGACGGCGCCGGACCTGCCCCGCATCCCGCACCCTTGGCGGAGGAATGCGGCGAGGCGGCGGCAGGTCTGTGGCTCGGGCGCCACACTTCGCCCGCCACCGACCTGAAATTGACATAAATCAAACTTCCCGCGCCCCCACGGCGCGAAGTGTTGACGTATGGTTTTCTCTACGAACGTTCGCGGGAGCGGGGCAATGAAGAAGTTCGGTCTGGGTGTCATTCTCGCGGCGGGCATGGCCGCTCTGACGGCCGGCAGCGCGGTTGCAGCCGATCTGTCGACGCCCGTCTACAAGGCCCCGGTGGTCGAAGAAGCCCAGAGCCCCTGGCAGATCCGCGTGCGCGCCCTTTACGTGATGCCGGAAGACGGCGGCAGCGTGAACGGCATCTGGGGGTCGGACCTCACTTATTCCAACGCCGTGGTGCCCGAACTCGACATCACCTATTACTTCACCAAGAATATCGCGGCCGAGCTTATCCTCGGCGTGACGCCGCACGATATCAACGGTGCGGGCTCCATTTCCGGCCTCGGCCAGGTGGGCAAGGTGTGGCTGCTGCCCCCGACCCTGACCCTGCAGTATCACTTCACCGATTTCGGCCCGTTCAAGCCCTACCTCGGTGCCGGCGTGAACTACACCGCCTTCTTCAGCCAGGAGGCCACTAACCCCGCCTTCGCCGAGGTCAAGGTGAAGGACAGCTGGGGCCTCGCCCTGCAGGCCGGCTTCGACTGGATGATCGACAAGCATTGGGGCTTCAACGTCGACGTGAAGAAGATCTTCCTGCAGCCCGACTTCACGCTGCAGACCGTCGGCGGCGCCTATATCACCGGCACCGCCGACCTCAATCCCTGGATCTTCGGCACCGGCGTCACCTACCGCTTCTGACGATCGCGCACGGTTCGCGCATCTTTCGACAGCGCCGGCTCGCCGGCGCTGTTTTTATTTTGCCCGCAGGTCAGGCCGCCCTTTGCGCCCCGAACGTTGGCAATGCAACAATTCTCCGGCCGGCGACGGCCGCATGCAACATTCATCCAATTGCCGGCGACCGCGTATCGGGATTTAAAGCCCGCCAAGGTGCTTTGGAATCGTTGCGAAGAGGCGACGATTGAGATACCTGATCGGTCGATTTTTTGGAGGAGGCCCCATGGCCGACAGCCCTCAGCGCGTTCATCGCCCGCTTTCGCCCCACCTACAGATCTACCGCCCGCTGTTCACGATGGTGATGTCCATTGTGCATCGCATCACGGGCGTCGGCCTCTATTTCGGGACGGCGATCCTGGTCTGGTGGCTGCTGGCGGCGGCGACCTCCCCTTCGGCGTTCGAGACCTTCCGCTCCGTGGCGGGCTCGCCCATCGGGCTCCTCGTCCTGTTCGGCTACACCTGGGCCCTGCTGCACCATGCGCTGGGCGGCGTGCGCCATTTCATCTGGGATTTCATCCACGGCTTCGGCCCCAAGGAGCGCGTGCTCCTGGCCCAGGCCAGCCTGGCCGCTTCCGTGGCGCTGACCGTGATCCTCTGGGTCGTCGGCCTCGCGGTGAAGGGCTGAGGAGGACCACATGAGCACTCCGCATTCTTCCGGCCACGCCCCGATGCGCACCCCGCTCGGCCGCGTGCGCGGCCTCGGCTCCGCCCACTCCGGCACCGACCATTTCTTCAAGCAGCGGGTCACCGGCCTTGCCAACCTGATTCTGATGATCGCCTTCATCGCGATCGTCATCTGCCTGGCCGGCCAGGGCTATGCGCAGACCCGGGCGACCCTCGGCAATCCCTTCGTGGCGGTGATCATCCTGCTGACGCTGCTCTCCGTAACCACGCATATGCGCATCGGCATGCAGGTGGTGATCGAGGACTATGTCCACACCGAAAGCATGAAGGTGCTGCTCATCGTGGCCAACACCTTCTTCAGCATCGCCGTTGCCCTCGCCGGCGCCTTCGCCGTGCTCAAGATCAGCCTGGGAGGCTGAGATGGCCGACACCGCAACCAACGGGACCGCAGCGCCCGCCTATAACGGCGGCGCCTACCCCATCGAGGATCACACCTACGACGTGCTCGTGGTAGGTGCCGGCGGCGCGGGACTGCGCGCCGTGGTGGGCTGCTCCGAGGCGGGCCTGCGCACCGCCTGCATTACCAAGGTGTTCCCCACCCGCTCCCACACGGTGGCCGCCCAGGGCGGCGTCGCCGCCTCCCTCGCCAACATGGGCGAGGACAAGTGGGAATGGCACATGTACGACACCGTCAAGGGGTCGGACTGGCTGGGTGACCAGGACGCCATCGAATATCTGGTGCGCAACGCGCCGGCGGCGGTGTACGAGCTTGAGCACTGGGGCGTGCCCTTCTCCCGCACCGAGGACGGCAAGATCTACCAGCGCCCGTTCGGCGGCATGACCACGCATTTCGGCAAGGGCACCGCCCAGCGCACCTGCGCCGCGGCGGACCGCACCGGCCACGCCATGCTGCATACCCTCTACGGCGCGGCGCTGAAGCACCAGGCGGAATTCTTCGTCGAATACTTCGCCATCGACCTCATCATGGATGAAGACGGCCGCTGCCGCGGCGTCATCGCCATCAAGCTCGACGACGGCACCATCCACCGCTTCCGCGCGCACCTCACCGTGCTTGCCACCGGCGGATACGGCCGCGCCTACTTCTCCGCCACCTCGGCCCATACCTGCACTGGCGACGGCGGCGGCATGGTGCTGCGCGCCGGCCTGCCGCTGCAGGACATGGAATTCGTGCAGTTCCACCCCACCGGCATCTACGGCTCGGGCTGCCTCATCACCGAGGGCGCCCGCGGCGAGGGCGGCTACCTCACCAATTCCGAGGGCGAGCGCTTCATGGAGCGCTATGCCCCCTCGGCCAAGGACCTCGCCTCGCGCGACGTGGTGTCCCGTTCCATCACCATGGAGATCCGCGAAGGCCGCGGCGTGGGCAAGAACAAGGACCACGCCTTCCTGCACCTCGACCACCTGGACCCGGCGATCCTGCACGAGCGCCTGCCCGGCATCTCCGAGAGCGCCAAGATCTTCGCCGGCGTGGACGTGACCCGCGAGCCGATCCCGATCATCCCCACCGTGCACTACAACATGGGCGGCATCCCCACGAACTATTACGGGGAGGTGCTGGACAAGCGCCAGGGCGATCCGGATACCGTGGTGCCCGGCCTCATGGCCATCGGCGAGGCCGCCTGCGTGTCGGTGCACGGCGCCAACCGCCTCGGCTCCAACTCGCTCATCGACCTCGTGGTGTTCGGCCGCGCCGCCGGCCTGCGCGCCGCCGAGCTGGTGAAGCCCGGCGAGAAGCACCGCGAGCTGCCGGCCGGCAGCGCCGACCTCGCCCTCTCGCGCCTCGACCACTTCCGCAACGCCTCCGGCGGCACGCCCACCGCCGAGCTGCGCCTTTCCATGCAGAAGGTGATGCAGAACAACTGCGCCGTCTTCCGCACCGGTGAGGTGCTGGAAGAGGGCAAGACCCTGATCCACGAGGTGTACAAGGGCGCGGGCGACATCGGCGTCACCGACCGCTCGCTGGTGTGGAACTCGGACCTGGTGGAGACGCTGGAGTTCGATAACCTCATCGCCCAGGCCATCGTCACCATGGAGAGCGCGGCCAACCGCCAGGAAAGCCGCGGCGCCCATGCGCGCGAGGACTATCCGGACCGCGACGACCACAACTGGATGAAGCACACGCTGTCGTATTTCGACACGGCATCCGGCAACGTGCGCCTCGATGACCGGCCGGTGCACACCTATACGCTGTCCAACGACATCCAGTACATCGAGCCCAAGAAGCGCGTGTACTGATGATATCCCCTCGACCGCGCGCGGTAAGGGCCAAAGCGCCCGCCGCGCGCGGGCATGGCCAGAATTCCTGCGGGCGGTCACCGCTCCAGCGTTCCAGGACGTCCCATGGTTGAGCTCACGCTTCCGAAGAATTCGCAGATCACGCCCGGCAAGGTCTGGCCGAAGCCGGCGAGCGCCAAGAAGCTGACCGAGTTCCGCATCTATCGCTGGAACCCGGACGATGGCCGAAACCCGCGCATCGACACCTACTACGTGGACCGCGAGGATTGCGGACCGATGGTGCTGGACGGCCTGATCTGGATCAAGAACAAGGTCGACCCCACCCTCACCTTCCGCCGCTCCTGCCGCGAGGGCGTGTGCGGGTCCTGTGCCATGAACATCGGCGGCACCAACACGCTGGCCTGCACCAAGGGCATGGACGAGGTGCTGGTGAAGGGCGTGGTCAACGTCTACCCGCTGCCGCACATGGAAGTGGTGAAGGACCTCGTTCCCGACCTCACCAATTTCTATGCGCAGCACGCCTCCATCGAGCCCTGGCTGCAGACGGACACGGCCGCCCCCGAGAAGGAGTGGCGCCAGTCGAAGGAGGACCGCGAGAAGCTCGACGGCCTCTACGAATGCATCCTGTGCGCCTGCTGCTCCACCTCCTGCCCGAGCTACTGGTGGAACGGCGATCGCTATCTCGGCCCGGCCGCCCTGCTCCAGGCCACCCGCTGGCTCAAGGACAGCCGTGACGAGCGCACCGGCCCCCGGCTCGATTACCTGGAAGACCCCTTCCGGCTCTATCGCTGCCACACCATCATGAACTGCGCCCAGGCCTGCCCGAAGAGCCTGAACCCGGCCAAGGCCATCGCCGAGATCAAGAAAATGATGGTCGAGCGCCAGATCTGACCCCGGCCGAGGATCCGTTGCGTCACGCCCCCCCGGCCGGGAGGCCGGGGGGTCGCTTTCGTTGTCGGCCACGGCTTTTCAACGTGTGGTTTCTCGTGTTAGGCTAAAGAGAGCTTAACATTGGTGTGGGTTGCCGGAGGAGGCGACATGTCTATCATTCGCGTTCTGGTCCCGGCCCTACTGGCCGTCGCCTTCTTGTTCGCCGCGGTCACCCATCCGATCGAGACTTTCCACGTTATCGGCAGCATCGTGCTGACCCTCTCCACGGCGAGCAGCATCGTGTTCTTCGCGTTCGTGCTCATCTCGGCCACCATCGGGCTGGAGCGCCACAGCGGCCGGCACCTCGCCCCCGCCGCCGCCGTGCATGTGCACCGCTCCCTGCGCGACGACGTGGTCTGAACGACGAGGTCTGAACGACGTGGCCTGACGTCGGCAGGCTGCGGGGCCGAGCCCCCGGTTCAGCGACGGCATATCACCGCCGGCATGTCACCGACGGCCACGGGCTCTTGTGATAAAACGGCTTGAGCTCGATAACGCCGATCCCCTGCCAGAGCGTGCTCCCCGGCTGCGGGCACAATTGCAGCATGGCCGAGGTGGGATTGCCCCGCCAGTTCTCCGGAATGTTCACCACCACCGAGAAGGCTCCGGCGTCAAACACCGGGTCGCGCGCCCACCAGCCCGCCGGCAGGCGCTGGCGCAGATAGGTGCGCAGGGAAAGGAATGGATCGAAGGGGTAGGGGTCCACATCCGGATCGATGAATGGACGCCCCGGCAGGTCGCCAAGACTTTGCATGGGAGCCTGACCCAGAGCCGGCCCGATGAGCCACCCCACGCACGCCGCCACGACGACTCCCGCCCGCCACAAGTGAGCCGCCCGCGCCGGAGCGCGCGCGCGCCGTTGTGGGCGTCCCTTGCATGATGCGGTACCTGTGATCATCCGCCGACGCCCTCAAGTCGCCGCGCCACACCTCACGGGAGAGCGGGAGCATCGGCGGCGGGCGCAAAATGCGCCATCCCCCGCCCAGCGGCTTCCCTCCGCGACGCGCGCGCACTAATGCTCCCTCATAGAGCCGGACGGTGCTTTGGGGAATCACCCCCGCCGGGCGGGAGGCCCATTATGGGCCATGGGCAGGCGGGACGGGGCGGTGACGCCCTTGCGGGGGGATCGGCGTGCGGACGACAGGCGACACCTGCGCGGAAGACGAAGCCGGCGCTGAGCCGACGCAGGTGCCACGCCCTGACCTGGCGCCCGCCTTCCTCCGGCGGCGATCGGCACGCCCGTGAGCGATACGCTGCCCCGCTCCCTGGCGAGCCTCATCAATACCTATGGCGGCTACGTCGCCGCCATGATGGCGCGCGGCCTGGAACTCGTGGGCAAGCTCGGGCTCTACATCGTGAGCGCGCGCATCCTCGGCGTGCATGAGTCCGGCTATTTCTTCCTGTGCCTCACCTGGATCGGCGTCCTCGCCACGGTTTCACGGGGTGGCTTCGAGCGGGCGGTGGTGCGCCATGTGGCGGCCGAACTCGCCGTGGGCAAGGGCCGCGCCGCAGGACACGCCTTCCTGGCCGGCGCCCTGGCGGTGCTCATGCTCGGCCTCGTCGTGTCCATCGCCACCGGCGCGCTCTCGGCGCCGATCGCCACCTACCTGTTCCGTGACCCGGAGGCGGCCCGGCCGCTTTTCCTCGCGGCCTTCGTCATCCTGCCGCAGGCCCTGTGCTATTTCGTCGGCAACGCCCTGATGGGCCTGCACAAGAGCGCATGGGGACAGCTGGTCCAGAACGGCCTGTGGCCCCTCTTCACGCTCGCGGCCCTCTTCGCCGGAGTGCACTCGCTCGACGGCATCCTCTGCGCCCTCGCCGCCGCCAACGCGGCCGCAACAGCCATCGGCGCCGCGCTGGTCTTCCGGGAGCGCCACCGCTTCGTCGACGCCCCGTCGGAGACGGCGAACGCGGAGCGGCTGCCCGCGCTCTGGCGCACCGCCATGCCGCTGGCTGTGGTGGAGACCGTGCAGATCCTCCTGCCCGCCCTGCCGGTGCTGCTGCTGGCCAGCTTCGGGCTTCCCGCCCAGGTCGGTGCGTTCAGCGTGGCCAGCCGCATCTCCATGCTCACCTGGGTGGTCAGCGCCTCCATCGGCAGCGTGGCCGCCCCCTCCTTCGCCGCACGACACCGGCAGGGCCGGTGGGACGAGCTGCGCCAGTTGAACCGCAAGGTCCGCCTCGCGGTCGCTCTCTTCAGCGCGCCGCTGCTCGCCGGCATGTTCTTTTTCCCGGCAACACTTCTGCACCTGGTGGGCCCGGGCTTCGAGATCGCGTCCACCGCCCTCGTCATCCTCGCGGTCGGCCAGCTGGTTTACGCGCTCCTGCCCTGCCAGGAGATCGTGCTGGCCATGGCCGGCCACGGCGGCATCCTGCGCTGGCTCACGGTAGCGCAGACGGTGGTCTGCCTCGTCCTGTGCGTGCTGCTCATTCCACCGTTCGGCATGATCGGCGCGGCCATCGCCACCGCCGTATTCGCGGCCCAGCTCGCCATCGGCTCGGCCGTCGCCGTGCGCCGCCTGATGCCCCGCGCCTTCTAGGAACGATCGACCTTCAGTGTCCGCGTCGTCCACCGTCATGCCCCGGCAGGTTTTGACCGAGATCGACACTTGCTCTTCGCGGAGATTTGAAATGCGTGGAAGCTGGGCCGGCAGCGCGATCATTGAGCCATCGGGGCCGACGTTCTCATGCTCAAATTGGAGGAGGCTCGCTCGGGAGGGCCCGCTCCTGACCGATTCCGGTCTCTCACTACAGTTGCATTTTCAGGGTTTGTGAATCGATGGGCGACCATGATTCGGGATCTGATGGTTGGTGGTGCGTCGGTTGAGGATGTGAATCAGCGCCCGGGTCCCCCGGCTCAGATCGCTTCAACTCATTGAAATAGCTTCAAGATGCTCGTGTCACCTGGGGTCCCTATCGGCACCGATCGGAACTCCGGCTACCTTCGGGATTTATGAAAGGTCTTAAGGGGTTTAGGCCATTTCTAACCAGCGTCCCGTCTCCGCACTTATGCACATGCCTTCTACGGCGCAGGCTGCGCCTCCGGCATCTTCCACTCTCCGTTCAGGATCTCGGCCCGAGGGCGGTAGAGCCGAAACGTGTAATTCCAACCTTTCGTGATCGGCAGGCAGTTCGCGATTTTGCCGTCACAGCCGCCGAACTGGATGTCGATCGCGCCATCGGCGCTCTTCGTGCCGGTGATGCTGTTGACCGAATAGGCATCGTAATCGTTCTTCTGGAAGAAGCCCTTGTCGTTATAGACGCTGATCGACCAGAACGCGTCGACAGGGACCTTCTTTACCCTGAGCTTGTAAACCGTGTTGCCGTCGTTCTTGGCCGGGGTCACTGAGGGGTAGGAGGCGTCCTTGTCGGGGTTGCCGCCCCAGCCGGCGGCTGTCCCGATCAGGTGCTTGACCGGATCGACCTCTCCCTTCGGGCCGAAAGCGTTGGCGAAGCTGCCGGATGCCTGAGCCAGCGCTTCGAGTGCCGCGCGGATATTCTTCTGTTGAGCCAAGTCCCAGTTCGGGGCCTCGAACGTGCCAACTGACGTCTGCTCCACCTTCAGCGCATCCTGCAGGGCGTGAACCTGCGCGAGGTCCTTGGTGTCGTTGGGGTCGACGAGGATACGCACCGCAACGAACACATAGCGGGTGCCAACCTCATCCTTGGTGAGCGTCGTGCGGCCCGGCTCGTAGACCACCATCGGGGTGTAATGGTCTTGGTTGATGACCTGCATCGAGATGAAGCGCTTGCCCGCATCGGGAAGGGTGATGGTCACCGGGCCGGCATCGAGGTCGAAGAGCGCCTGGGAATAGAGCGTATCCCGGTTCATCCGGACCACGGGCTGGTTGTCGATCGGCGTCGGCGTCCGGTTATGGACGAACTTCCCGAGCCCGCCGGCCTCGGCCGTCTTGCCCATGTAGAAATCGGTCTCGGCGCGCTTGAAGTTGTCGACATTGACAGGAACCGGCTGCGACGACGCCGCGCATGGCGCGAGAACCAGGAAACTCAGGCTGTAGACCAAGGTCATTCGCATTGAACGGTACCTCATTGGCGCTTTGATTGATTTGCTCATCGGGGCAAGTCCGAAGGGCACCGCGTCCGTGTTTTAGGCTGATCGCCGGCGAAGGGCGGTCGATCGGCTACTGCGCGGACAGCGCGGCAGCCTCCACAGCGCATTCGGCCGCCGAGGGCACCGACTTCGCCTTCGCGTCCTTCACTTCCGCTTTTGCGGCTTCGAGGTCGGCGAGGAAAGTCAGGTCGGTTTGCAGCCGCGCGACCGTCGCCGCGCCCATGATCCGCCCGGCATCGACGTCGCTCTGCCAGTGCGCGTTGCAGATCACGCGGCTCTGCCCGAATTCGAGGCCGCGCTTCAGCAGGGCATCCGCGCGCTCGGGATTGATCTGCGCGAACACGAGAGCCCAGCCCCAGCCGGCCGCGGTGTGGCCGGACGGGTAGGAGCCGTCGTCTCGCAGAATGGCCTCCTGATCCGCCCGGCAGGTCGCTTCGTTGTGAACCACAAAGGGACGGGTCCGGTTGTACTTGTTCTTCACGCCATAGGTGGAGAGGCCGAAATCCGACAGCATCTTCAGCATCATCGCGTAAAGGCGAGGGGTCTGCTCGCTGTCGATGCGAACTCCCATTGCGCAGGAAAAATTGTCGGCGGCCTGCGGAAAGGCGAGATCGGCGTCGTTATGGGCGAGCTTCCAGCGCTCGGTATTTCGCGCGGGGATCGTCGCCTTGCGCGCTTCCTCGTCCCGGGCCAGCGCGGCCGAGTTCGCCTCGGGCGGCGGGCCGAGCAGGACCAGGCTGTTCGGCAGGTCGGAACGCTTGAGATAGCCCGGCGCGATCTTGAAATGCGGGTCGGTGACAGCGGGCGGCGCTTCGCCTGCCTGCGCCAGGGCCTGTCCACAAAGCGCGAGCAGCGCCAGCAGGGAAACACGGGTGGCCCGCAGTGTGGTTCCGGTCATCGACATTACTATTCCTTTGGACATGGCCGAACTCATCCAGGCCCCGGTCAGAACTGGTACGTTGCCGCGACGGCGGGGCCGTGCTGCGTCACGTCATAAAGGAAGCCGCCGTCGCGATAATCGATATGGAGCGCCCGGTAGCCGACTTTCAGCGTCAGGCTTTCGCTCCAGGCATAGTTGACGCTGCCCAGACCCTGCCAGGTCAAGCGCGAGCCGGCGCCGAAACCGCCGATGTCGCCCGCCACCGTCAGGCTCCATGGACCATCGAGCTCCACACCAAGGCGAGCGCCGACGATCGGGTCGGCCCACATCTGCGTTTCGCTGTGATCGATGCGGAGACTGGTAAGCCCGGAAGCGATCTCGAGCTTGGTGTTGAGGTTCCAGAACCGGACGCCGCCGCCGACATCGAGCGCGAAAACGTCGTCCTCATGGACGCGATAGAAGGCCGAGCCCTGCAGGGTCAGGCTCTGGGAGCGCAGCTTCAGCCTGGCGGAGAACGGGCCGGGCAGAGTACCGCCGGTCGTCAGCTGCGAGAACTGTCCGTCGACCAGGAAGCTCCAGCGGTCGATGCGCATCTCGGCAGATGCCATGAAAGCGCCGTTCAGTTCCTTGAGCACGTCGCGAAAGCGCAGGCTGATATCTGCCGCCGGCAGCGGCGGCAGCGTCGCGCTCGTGCCGTCGATCGCGGTTGCCCAGACATAGCCGGTGACCGAGAAGCTGGGAGCGGACGCCAGGACGGGAGCCGGCCGCGTGGCGGACTCCGGGAGATCGGATGCCCAAGCCGACCCGCACAAGGAAACCGACATCAAGCCTATGGCGAAATCGCGCGCCGTTGCGCTTGACATTGCTGGGTGTCCTCTGCCCTGCCGGTCCTACCGGCATGCGCGAGCGCTCCGGCTCGCTGCCGCACGCGATCGCAGCCCGATCGGCCGACGGATGTCGTTGTAGGCATTTCGCGCATGGCCAGCCTGCCCGTCTTGCCATTTCGCGCCAATCGCGCGCCGCTATTCTCCCCCGCCGGTAGCGAACCCCCCGAGATTCGGCGTTGTAAAAAGCGTCAGCGGCGATCGCGGCGAGGCGCCGGGTTGCGCAGCAGCCTGGTGACGGATTTCCGGGACTCACGGGCGACATACGAATTTTTTGCTCGAGCGCGTTTTGATCGAGCGACAAGCCGCCACCATGAGAGGCGCCTAAACTTCAGGCCGCCGTATTCGGCAATCAGGCATGGCACTGAGAAGCGAGGGCAAGCGTTCGGCTGCGCAAGCCTTACCGAAATACCAACCCTGCAGCATGTCACAGCCCAGATCGGTCAGAAGTTCGACCTGCTCGACGGTCTCGACTCCTTCAGCGGTAACGACCGCACCCAGGCCATGGGCAATATCGATCACCCCGCGGACGATGGCCTGATCCTCGTTTGACAAGACCATGTTGGCGACAAAGCTGCGGTCGATTTTCAAGCGATCGATCGGAAGCTGGCGTAGATGCGTGAGCGAGGCAAAGCCCGTTCCGAAATCATCGAGGGCGATTTCGACTCCGGCTTCATGGAGACGGTGAAGGCCCCACTCGACACGCTTCTGATTCGCTCCCAGAAACATTCCTTCGGTCACCTCGGCGCAGAAACTGGACAGCGGAATGCCGGTTCCTGCGCTGAGGTTGAAAAAATGATCCAGAAAAGCATCCGATTGGAAGTCGGAGCTAGTCAAGTTGAGCGCGACGCGGCCGATCGTGAGCCCGTACGTCTGGAATGCAGCAACGTCGCCGAATACCTTCTTCAGCATGTACGTGCCGAAGGCGGTGCGAACCTGTTGGTCGGCGAAGCCCTCCAGGAAGCCGGCGGGCGACAGCAGGCCTTGTTGCGGGTGGCGCCAGCGCATCAACGCTTCGAGCGAAACCGGATTGTGCTCCGCGACCGGAACGATGGGTTGATAGTGGAATTCGAAGGCGCCCTGCCGAAGGCCGCCTTCAACCTCGGCCAAAAGCAACGCTCTCCTTTCGGCGACATCTCGGAACTGCGGCTGGAAGCTCTCGATACAGTCCCGGCCATTCATCTTGGCGTGATGGAGAGCCAGGCCCGCGGCCTTGAGCAGGTCGGCGCCATCCTCGGCGTGCATCGGGAAAGTCGCGAAGCCAAGGCTCGCCGAATAGCGTCGCGACGTGCCGGCGATCAGCATGGGCTGGCGGATCACCTCTAATGCCGCCTCTAAGACAGCATTCGCCTGTTCACTCGAACAGGCCGTCAAGATCAGCCCGAATTCATCTCCGCCCAGGCGGGAAATGAGCAGGTGCTCGTCAGCGATCGCGCGCAGGCGTGTCGCTACCATTTTGAGAAGATCGTCTCCGGCCGGATGACCAAAGGTATTGTGGGCCTCCTTGAACCTGTCGACGTCGAGAAGCGCGAGGTGAAATTCGCGCTTTGTGCGCGGATACTCATGGACCAGCGAACTGATGTGTTCTTGGAACCGCCTGCGGTTCTCCAGATTCGTCAGGGGATCAATGCTGGCGAGTCGCTCGAGGTCCTCCTTACTCGCGCGCAGCTCCTCCTCCAGCAGCTTACGCGCCGCGATATCGAACCAGATTGAGGTGTAGCCGTTGATCTTCCCGCGCTCGCAGATATGCGGAACGATGCTTGCGTAGACCCAGTAGAGCGACCCGTCCTTATGGCGATTGCAAATCTCCCCGTGCCAGATTCTGCCGCGTACGATCTGACGGTACATGCCCCGCAAGAACGCCGTGTCGTGCTCGCCGGACTTGAGAAGCCGATGATTGGAGCCGATCAATTCCTCTTCGGAATATCCACTCATCTCGCAAAATTTACGACTGACGCAGGTTATTATTCCGCTTACATCTGTTGATATTACGATTATAGTACTATCGATTGCATCGCGAATGAAATGATCGTCCGATTTTATTTGAGAGATCGAGCGCTTCTTGGCCGAAATGTCTTCTAGCATATGCTCAAGATGCGGCATGACAACCATCTCTGGTCGATATTAGACCGATTTTCGTGGAGGATCTTCTACCGGCTGGATCACGATATCACGTCTGGCCTGGAAGCTAGAGGAGAAGGTCCGAGATTTGGTACTCGCGAGACAGTCGAGCCGTTTTCATCATTTCAACTGCCACGCCTCCGTTTGGCCGGAGCCAGCGGCGTCGAAGGTGCAGCGGCAAAAGCAACTCGTCTCATCATCACGTTCCTTTCGTGATTCAGCCGCGGCTTCCGCCGGGATGGCCTCCTCACTGCTCCGAAGAGTGAAGTTTCCGCGCTGTCGGAATCCCGAAAGGAGGCGGCGAAGATCGTGCTCGCCGTCTCCGGGTGGTCGGCGCTCAATCCAGATACTCGACCTTCAGGCGCTGGATCTTGCCATTGAACACGAATGGCTTACGGTCAAAATAGGCAAGCGAGACGGGTGAATAGCTGTCCCGGCCAACGTCGAAGGCATCGTTGGCGGTGAACCCGATCGCGGTCGAGCGCGAGACGCGGCCTTTGGCTACCTCCTTGCCGTCCACGCGGACAACGATGTCGAGAGGCGCGGGGCGTACCCCGTTGGCCTTGCGAGTTTCGACCTCGATCTTGACCTTCCCAGTCGGGAGGGGGGATGAGCTTTCCAGCCGCGTCCGCTCGACCTCGAAGAGGTTGTACTCGTAGCTGAGCTTGCCGTTCTCAACCCACAACGCGACGCCGCCCGAGACGGCGCCAAGCGCGTAAAGCACCCCCTTCGAGTTCGCCTGCAGATCGGCATCGATGATGACGAGGTTGCTACGCGATCCGAGCTGCGGCGCGGTGAATTCCGGGACCGCAATGACCTCTTGGGTGAACTCGAACACCTTGGCAGGATTGGATGGTGCGTCTTCCGGGTGAAAGACAGCCGACCACAGTCCTCCGCCGATGGGATAGGCCTTGTTGGCTTTCGCGCTCACCTCGAACGCCTTTTTCAGCTCATCGAGCTTGCCGGGATTGGTAGCGGCCAAGTCCTTCGCCTGCGAAAAATCCTTCTTGAGATCGTAAAGCTCCCAGACGTCGTTCTTGGGCGTCCATGTCATGATTGAAGGATCGACACCTGCTTGCCAAGGCACTCTCGGCCCGAAGGCGGACGCGATCCAGCCGTCCTTGTAGTAGGCGCGGCTGCCCATGACCTCGAAATACTGTTCCTTCTTGTGGTCCGGCTCCATCGGGGATGTGAAGGAATAGGTCATGCTGGTGCCGTCGAGCGGATCCTGGGTGACCCCGTCGACAAGCTTGGGCGGCTTGATGTGCAGGACGTCGTAGATCGTCGGCAGGATATCGTTGACGTGATGGAACTGCGGACGCGGTGTCTTGTCGGGCTTGATCCGGCTTGGCCAGGACACGGCGAGCGGCGTGCGCGTTCCGCCGAAATGCGCCGCGATCAGCTTCGTCGAGCGATACGGAGTGGAGCCCGCCCAAGCCCAGCCGGCATGGTACATGTTGTCGACCTTGGGCGAGCCGAGCACGTCCAGACCGCCGAGCTCGTTCATGGTGCGAATGTGATCCTTCACGTCGGAAGGAATGCCGTTCTGCGCCAGGAGTTCGCTGATCGTGCCGTTCTGACCTTCGGCGCTCGAGCCGTTGTCGCCCCAGATGTAGAAGACCAGCGTGTTGTCGCGGATGCCGAGCTCGTCCAGGGCATCGATCAACCGGCCGGCCTGCGCATCGGCGTGCTCGGTGTATCCGGCGAACACTTCCATGAGCCGACGCTGGAACGGCTTTTCGTCCTCGGGAATATCGGCCCACGCGGCAAGCGTCTTCGGTCGCGGCGTCAGCTCGGTGTCTTTCGGGATCCAGCCGAGTTCCTTCTGGCGGGCGAAGACGCGCTCGCGCATGACGTCCCAGCCCTCGTCGAACTTGCCCTCATATTTGTTCGCCCACTCCTTGAAAATGTGATGCGGGCCATGAGAGGCCCCCGGCGCCCAATACATGAAGAAGGGCCGATCCGGCGTCAGCGCATGGATCTGCTTCATCCATGAAACCGCCTTGTCGGTCATGTCCTCGGTGAAGTGGTATTCCTTCTTCCCTTCGGAGGGATTCACGCGAACCGTATTCTCGACGACCGCAGGCTCCCATTGCGAGGATTCTCCGGCAAGAAAGCCGTAGAAGTAGTCGAAGCCGATCCCCTGGCCCGCCGGCCAGTTCGTATAGGGGCCGACGGCCGTGGTCTCGTTGGCCGGCGTGTTGTGCCATTTTCCGAAGGCGCTCGTCGCGTAGCCATAATAGCCGAGGACCTTCGCCGCGGTCGCCGATGTGCGCGGGATCCGGCCGGAATAGCCGTCCCAGTCGTTTGCCAGTTCGGCGATCTGGCCGTAGCCGACGCGATGGTGATTGCGCCCGGTCAGCAGCGCCGCGCGAGTGGGCGAGCACATGGCGGCATTGTGGAAGCGGTTATAGGTGATCCCGTCACCGGCGACGCGGCTCAACGTGCGTGTATCGATCACGCCGCCGAAGGTGCTCGGCAGCGCCGGGCCGACGTCGTCGAGCATGATGACGACGATGTTGGGTGCATTGGCGGGCAAGTGCGACTTCACCGGCAAGGGGCTGTAGGTCGACTCCGCGATCGTCGGACCAGCCTTGCTCCCCGAGGGCGTCAGCGGGAACGGCAGCGATTCCTGGGCCGGGGCCGCTGCTGGCGCTCCCAACATCAGCAGCGTCGTGCTCACGCCCAACCAGCGCGCTCGAAATGGGTGACTAGGAGACCGTTTCATTCATTTCTCCATTTCGAACAACACACCTGAACCCGACATGGCTCGTTGACGTATCGATCGCCTCCGCATGGCGCGCTGCGGGTCGGTAGCGGCGGCAGTAGTTCGGAGCGCACAGATGCGACCCGCCCTTCAAGACCTTCCGCGGAATTTTGATCTGGGGGAGACACGGGTCGTAGCTGGCGGCCTCAGGCCCCCCGCGCGGGTTTTTGGGGATGCAGCAGGCTTTCGTCGCGTCCGCTTCGTGTTTCGGGGCGAACCAGTCGGACGTCCACTCCCAGACGTTCCCGATCATGTCGTAGAGACCGTATCCGTTGGGCGGAAAGGCCTTTACGGGCGAAGTGCGGGCGTATCCGTCGAGCTTGCGATTGACCTTCGGAAACGATCCTTGCCAAGTATTGGCCATGTAGCGGCCATCGGGGCTCAGTTCCGATCCCCAGGCATATTCCGCCCGGTCGAGCCCCCCGCGGGCGGCGAACTCCCATTCGGCTTCCGTCGGCAGATCCTTGCCCTTCCATCGAGCATAGGCCCGTGCGTCGTGGTAGGTGACGTGGACAACGGGATGATCGTCCAGTCCGGCCAGGCCGCTGTGCGGCCCATGGGGCTGGCGCCAATTGGCGTCCTTGAGAAAAGTCCACCATTGCGACCAGTCGTGGAGATCGACCCGCCCGGCAGGCTCCCGGAAGACGAGCGACCCCGCATACAGCATCTCCGGCAAGATGCCGGGATAGTCGCGAGGGTCGGGCGCGAATTCGGCAAACGTGCGATATCCGGCGGCTGCCACGAACTCGGCAAACTGTGCGTTGGTGACAGGGGTCTCGTCGATGAAGAAGCCGTCGACGCTCACGCGATGGGCCGGCCTCTCTTCGGGGTAATGATGATCGGATCCCATCCAGAAGCTTCCGGCAGGCACGAAGATCATGCCATCGCGCGCTCGCTCCAACGACGCCCTCGCCTGAACCGTCCCTGCCTGCATTGCCAGCCTTCCCGCCCACTTGCATCACGAAGGCCAGCACACGCGTGAGCCAACGGGACCACGCCATCACTGCCCGGACAGAGCCGCGGCCTCGGCGGTGCGCGCTTCGGGGCGCTGCAACACGCGATCGCGGCCAGATCGGCAAGCGAATTCGACTGCGAGATTTTCGAGCATGGCCAACCTGCCCGTCTTGCCTTTTCGCGACAATCGCCACCGGGTAGTCTTCAACCCTGCGGTCGCGAATGTCTTGGGATTCGGCCTTGTGAAAGGCGTCAACGCGGTGATCGCGGCGAGGTCAGATGGCTGATATTCCTTTGACACGCGGCCAGTTCCTGCTGCCCTTCGTCAGCATCCTCGACGATATCGGCGCTCCGACGGAGACGCTCCTGGAGCGGTCCCGGCTGCCCTCGTCTCTGGCCGAAAAGAGCGATCTCTATTTGCCGCTCCTGCCGGCGCTGCACTTCGTCGAGACTGCCCAGAGAACCCAGGGCATCGCGGATTTCGGCTTTCTCGCCGCCCAACGCCTGCATTTCTCCCATATGAGAGAAAAGACGCGGGCCCTGATCGCGCACTCTCCGACGCTGCTCGTCGCGCTCCGGCACGCCTGCTATTGGGCGTCGCGAGAAGACACCATCCTCAGCATGTGGATCGAACATGGCGCCGATCATGTGCGAGTCTGCAGCCGGCTTGCCGGGACGGGGCGACTGCATCTGAAATACGCGCAATGGATCCAGAATATTTTCCCGATCCACATTGTCCGGCAATTCGCGGGGCCTGACTGGATGCCGACGGCGATCGCCTTCGAGTCGTCTTATGCGCCGAGCCCGGCGACGCGATCCTGCTGGCCGAATGTGCGGTTTCTGTCAGGCCAGCATGCCGCCTGGATTAGCCTGCCGATCACGTTGCTCGGCCTCCCCAACCGTTCGACCGCCTCGTTTGCGTCGCCGCGCGACAATGAAGACGGCCCTTCCGCCTATGACATCGTCGATCTGCTCAAGCTGATGCTGCCCGCCTATCTCGACGAGGGCACCACGGCCCTTGCCGACGTCGCCGAGATTGCGGGCGTCAGCGCGCGGACGCTTCAACGAAGGCTCGCCCATGTCGGCCTGTCCTATTCGGACCTCCTCGACACGGTCAGGTACGAGAATGCGAGCCGGCTGCTGCGCGACAGCGATTGCAAGATCATCGACGTCGCCTTTTCCTCCGGCTACACGGACCCTGCGCATTTTAGTCGCGCCTTCCGACGAATCTCAGGCGTGACGCCGCGTCAGTTTCGTGAGCTGTCGCGCCTTGGCTAGCGGATTGACCCCAGGAATTGTCCCGGGCATCCGCGCCGCACCGCTGGCGCCGGTCAAACCATGACATGCTGGGACTAAACACCTAGGGCGCTTTCGAGCGAAGTGGAGACCGATTCGCGTGAAGAAATGCGTTTCCCGATACCGTGAAACGGGAAACGCCCGAGGGACGATTCGCTGACCGGACCGACAGGACCGGTTTTCCATCCGATCGCTTATCGCCTCCAACTTATTGAGTGGGGAGGGGCGGCGGAAACCCGTGGTTAACGCTAAAGTAATGGCACCGCTGCAGTCTCACGGCGTCATCGTCCGCCTGAGCCGCAGCGCCGGGCCGGCAACGCCACGCAAGACGCGGGGCGCCGGCCGCTTCGGAGCGGGGGCGGCAAGCGATGACCTCAGTGCCGACCCGCGTCGCGGAGCAATCAGGGGGAAGCATGTTGATGCCGCACGCGGCGCAGCCGGGCGCCACGGACACGGCTCCGGATACCGGGACCGCCCCCCTCGGGTTCACCCTGCGCGACCTCCTGATCGCCACCTTCTATCATATCCGGGTCGTGCTGCTGGCGGCGCTCCTGCCGTTCGCCGTGGGCGTGGGCGCGGCGGTGACGAGCCGAACCGAGTACACCGCCTCCAGCCTGCTCATGGTCATCGTGAGCCGCGAGGTCTCCAACTCCCAGAACGTGACCGACACCGGCCCCTCCGTGCTCAGCATCGAGGGACTGAAGCAGGTCGAGTCGGAGGTGCAGATCATCGAGAGCGCGGATGTCGCCCGCGCCACGGTGGAACAGGTGGGCGCCGACCGCCTGTTCCCCCCGGGCCGGTTTTCGGCCATCACCCGACTGTTCAGCTCCGACAAGGACGTGTTGGACAAGGCGGTGGAACGCTTTCAGGCGAGCGTGCGTGCATCCGTCCTGTCGGATTCCAACGTGATCCGCGTGAGCTTCACCAATCCCGACCGCGACCTGGCGGTGGAGGCCGCCGACGCGCTGGTGAAGAACTATCTCGCGGCGCGGCGACGCCTGTTTGAAAACCCCACCGCCAAGATCCTGAACCTGGAGGTCACCCGCTTCAGCCGCGACCTCAGCACGGTCGATGCCGAGATCGAGAAGCTCAAGGCCAAGGCCGGCATCATCGAGTTCAGCCAGGACGCCATCCTCGCCGCCAACCAGGTGGACGGCATCCTGCAGCGCCGCCGCCAGGTGGCCGAGCGCGAGGTGGCGGTCACCGCCCAGCTGACCGAGGCCGAGAAGCAACTCGCCGCCTTGCCCGACTCCGTCTTCGACTTCTCCGAGAAGACCGACGCCCTGCCCGGAGACGAGGACAACAACACGCTCAGCAAGCTGCTGCTGGAGCGCGACCGCATCGCCTCCCAGTATGCCCCCGGCAGCCAGTTGCTGCGCGACCTTGAACGGCAGATCGTGACCATACGGGCGCGCATCAAGAGCCGTTCCGAGCGCCGCTATTCCACCGACCGCGCGGTCCGCAATCCTCAGGTCAACTACATCCAGAACATGATCCTGAGCCTCAGGGTCGAGCAGGATTCGCTCTCCCGTCAGAAAGGGGAGCTGGTGCAGCAGCAGCGGGTGGCGGAGGAGCGGCTTTCCGCCTTGCGCGCCGCCGAGACACCGCTGATCGAGCTCAACCGCAAGCGTGACTCGCTGAGCGAAGGCTTCCGCGAGTATCAGCGCCGGGCCGTCGCGGCCTCCATCGAGGAGGCGGCAGCCCAGTCTCGCCAATCGTCGGTGCGGGTGGTGCAGGAGGCAGGCTCCGCCGTCACCAAGCGCTCACTGGCGCTGCCGCTGCTGGCGGCGGGCCTGTTCGCCGGGCTATTGTTCGGCGCCGCGGCCGGGGCCATCACCTCGACGCTGCGCACCTCCTTCATCATGCCGAGCGAGGCCGAGCGCGTGCTCGGCATGCCGGCGATCGCGGTTCTCGACGAGGATGCGGAGCAGCCCGAAAGCCTCGCCACCGAACGGGCGATCGGCAGTTGCGCCACCATGCTGCTCGACACGCGCATCGACGACGAGCCGTTGCGGGCCATGCACTTGCTCTCCCCCGACGCGGACGACGCTTTGCCCTGGTTCGCCCGGCGCCTGGCCGAGGAGTTCGCCCGGCAGCGGCAAAAGCGCACGCTGCTGGTGGACCTGTGCTCAACGACCCCGTATCCGCTGGATGCCGGCGGCGGTGAAGTGCGCGGCGGCATCGCCGTGACCGGCACGCCGGTGCCGCTGCTGTGGGCCGCCGCGGATGTGGAGCGCTCTCCCCTGCTCGACATCCGCCTGCCCATCGCCGAGGCCGAGTTGATGATGGCCGAGCTGAAGCAGGCGTTCGACTGCATCGTCGTCTGCTCCAACCTGCCGCGCGCCTCGCTCGTGACCCAGCGCTTCTGTCAGCTGGTGGACGGCAACATCATGGCGGTGCAGGCCGAGCGCACCCGCAAGCCCGCCGCCATTCATCTGCGTGATTCGGTGGTCGAAAGCGGCGGGCTGCTGTTCGGATTCATCTTCCTCGGCAGACGCTATTACCTGCCGCAGTGGCTCTATCGCCGCGCGTAGGCCAGCGCACAAAGCCGCTGTCGCCGAAAGAAAAGGGGCGCGATGGCGCCCCTTAAGTTTTTGAAGCACCGACATTTTGCAGCTTAGTGAGCGGTCCGATACCGTCAATAAGCGATCGTTAACCATGCGCCTTTAGGGTGGTTTTACCACGTTCGACGGTTCTCGCCGCAGATTCCTCTGTTGACGCCTCCTCACAAGGCGGCCGAAACATGATCACCTGCGCGTTAACCATTTGCTTATGATTCGTTGCGGGGGTTCGTCGATGGTCTTGCCAGAGTGCGACGGGGTGGACACCGCTCGCGGCACGGCACCGGACATGATCCGCTCCGCGACCCGCGGCCGCGGGCCCGCCGCCTGGCGCATCGGGGTGGCCATCGCGGGGATCAGCCTCCTGCTCAATGGCTGCGCTGCCATCGCCACCTCGCAGAGCACAGGCACGGAGCCGTTCACCACCGGGCACGAGCTGCGTTTCACCGAACTGAATTCCGACCGCTTCAAGCCCTGGACCGATCAGGTGCCGAGCTATCGCCTGGGTCCCGGCGACAAGATCAAGGTCAAGTATTTCATCACCCGCGAGATGGACGAGGACCTCACCGTCAGCCCCGACGGGTCGGTCGCGCCCCGCGCCATCGGCCAGATCCGGGTGGAAGGAAGCACGCTGTCCGGCATCCAGGAATACATCCGCCGCGAGTCCCGCAAGGAACTGACGGACCAGAAGGTCGTGGTCTCGCTGGAGGAGGCGGTCTCGGCCCGCATTTATGTGGGCGGCACGGTGGCGCATCCCGGCGCCTTCCGGCTTGCCGACATGGGCACCAGCGTGCTGCAGGGCATCCTTCAGGCCGGCGGCTTCACCGAGGAATCGCGCACCGGGCAGGTGGCGCTCATCCGCCGCGGCCCCAACAACGAGCCCATGCTGCGCCTCATCAACGTGCGCGACGTGATCCAGACCGGCTTCGACGCCAACGACGTGCCGCTGGTGAGCGGCGACATCATCTACGTGCCGCGCTCGTCCATTGCCGAGGTCAATCTCTGGATCGACCAGTTCATCACCAAGGTGGTGCCGTTCCAGCGCCAGTTCAGCTATACGATCGGTTCCTACACTCAGACCGGCGGCGCAAGCTCGTTCCTGCAGTAACCTTGCGGCGGCGCGCCCCGGTACCGTGCAGTTCCCGCGCCGCGAACGGACACGGCGCCCGAAGAGGCTTGGACCCAAGATGCTTGCGGAGTTCGACCCGGCTTCTGCCGTCCGGACGCAGACCTTCCTCAAGGTGCCGTTTGCCTGCCTCGACGTCCCCGGCGCCGCGCAGGCGATCGCCGGGCGCGCGCCGGGCGCGCCGTTCAGCTACGTGGTCACGTCCAACGCCTCGCACCTGGTGCGGCTCAACGAGCACGACGACCCGCGCTTCGTGGCGGCGCTGGCCGCCGCCGGCCTGCACACGCTGGACGGCTCGGTGCCCCACTGGCTGGCCCGCAACCTCTTCGGCCTCGATATTCCGCTCTGCCCGGGCAGCGACCTGACCACGTATCTGTTCGAGCACGTCATCGGGCCGGACGATGCGGTGACCGTGATCGGCGGGAGCGAAGAGATGAAGCGGCGCCTCGTGGAGCGCTACGGCATCCGCACGCTCAACCTGCATGTGCCGCCCATGGGCTTCATCGACGATCCCGCGGCGGTGGAGGCGGCCATCCGCTTCGTGGAGGAGCATCCCGCGCGCTACGTGTTCCTGGTGGCGGGGGCGCCCCGCTCGGAATACCTCGCCCACATGATCCGTGCGCGCGGCAGGGCGGTGGGCACCGGCCTTTGCGTCGGCAGCGCCCTCAACTTCCTCACCGGCCTCGTGCAGCGGGCGAGCCCTGCCTTCCGCCGGCTCGGGCTGGAGTGGCTGTACCGGCTGATCCAGAGCCCGGGGACCCACATCGAGCGGGTGTTCGTCGATTCCCTGCCCATCTTCCGGATCGCAGCGAAGGCGAAACGCGATCCCGCCGCCTACGGGATGAAACGCTCCGGCGCGGACCCCGCATGATGGCGGATGGCGCGGCAGGCCCGCCCGGCACCAGCGCCAGCGCCTCTGTCGCGCGCCCCCGCGTGGTGATGCCGCTGCGGCGCGCGGCGGTCGCGTTCTCCCCCGCGGATGCGGGCCTGAACCACGGCGCGGTGCTGTTCGCCAAACTGGTCTTCGCCGCCACCCTGCCGCTGTTCGCGCAGGTCTTCTATTATCTCAATGAGTATCCCCCACCTTACCTCCTGTCCAAGGGCTGGCCGTTCCTGACCCTGCCGCTGGCGCTCTACGCCATGGCCCGGATGAAACTGCCGGTGGGCGGCATGTTCCTCGTGGTGCTAGCCTATGCGCTCGGCTTCACGCCGCTGGTCTCCATGATCCAGCTGGGCAATGGCTTCCTCGACGCGCTCACCACCACCATCAAAGCCTGGCCCTTCACCTATTACTTCAGCCTGTCGGCCATGCTCGCGCTGCTGGCCGTGCCGGTGACGAGCATCCGCAAGGTGGTCCTGGCCTTCGGCGCTGCGACCTTCGTCCTGATGGTCCTCATCTATCTGGCCGCGCCCACCTCCTGGTACGCGAACAATCCCGCGGACAGCAAGCTGCTGCTGTACGACCTCGAACGCGGCTATCGCGTCTACATGCCGATGTTCTTCGGCATGATCCTCGTGTTCTTCCTCGCGCGCTCGTTCATCCTGCGGCGCAACGTGCTGTTTGCCCTCGCCATCGCCCTCGCCTTCCTGCCCATGCTGTTCATCTTCAAGCAGCGCGCCGCCATCGCGGCCGCGGTGGTGGTGGTTGCGTACGGGATGACCATGTCTCTGCCACCGAAGGCGCGGCGCATCATCTTCGGCGCGGCATTGCTGGGGATGGCGGCCGGCATTGTCTTCATCGCCTACAAGCTCGGCCTGTTCTCCGGCGGCTCCCTGGACGGGGCGAAGGACGCGCTCGGCGCCTCGCTGTCGGTGCGGCAGAATTCGTCGGCGCTGGCCTTCGCCTTCCTCGGTGACGATCCCATGCGCTGGACGTTCGGCGTGGGCGCCACCACCCGCTTCAGCACCACCACGCTCAACGACATCTTCGGCAACGACCAGTTCTTCATCGCCGACCTGGGCTGGATCGGCGTGATCTTCGAGTACGGGGTGATCGGGGCAGCGCTCCTCGCCGTGCTCTACATCTGGTGCTTCATCTACGTCTTCCGCCTGACACGCGACCTTGCGGACGCCTTCACCCTCGCCCTCGCCGACTACGTGCTGTATCTGCTCGTCAGCTCGGCCGTCTATTCGGTGGTGTTCACCCCTGGCGAACTCGGCGTGGTGATGGCGCTCATCGTCCATCTGGATCGGCAGCGGCGCAGGACGCCATGCCCTCCCGCATCGCGCGGACCACTGCACCGCGGCATCAGTCGAACCCTGGGAAACAGCCATGCCACCCGTCATGTCACGCTGGGCCGCGCCGGGGCCCCAAGGAGCGCGGGCTGAAGCCGTGCGCAGCCGCACCCGAGGCGCCCATGCTTGAATCGCTGCAAGTCCTGCGGGCGCTCGCCAGCCTGATGGTGGTGGTGTTCCATCTCGGAGCGCCGCTGCAGCGGCTCGGTCTTATCGCGCCCTGGCCGCAGTCCGGCGCCGCGGGCGTCGATATCTTCTTCGTGCTCTCGGGCTTCCTGATGCTGGTCACCACCTACGGTCGGACCGGCTACACGGCCAGCTTCTATCACAAGCGGCTCGTGCGCATCGCCCCCCTGTACTGGATCGTCACCACCGCGAGCCTCGCCTTGCTGCTGCTCGCGCCGCAGCTGGTGAAGAGCGGACGGGCCGAGACCTGGCACATCATCGCCTCCTACCTTTTCCTGCCGGCCCGGCACCCGGTGCTCGGCACCTTGGAGCCGCTTGTGGTTCCGGGATGGACACTCAACTACGAGATGTTCTTCTACCTCTTGTGGGGCATGGCCCTGCTGCTGCCGCAGCGGCAGAGGCTACCGGCAGTGAGCCTGGCGATCGCCGGCCTCGCCCTCCTCGGCATCGCCGCGCCCGGCGACAACCCGTTCTTCGCCTTCTACACATCTCCCATCATGTTGGAGTTCGTTTTCGGCCTCGCGATCGGCCTCTGGTACCTCAAGGGTCCGACGATCGGGCGCGGATGGGGCTGGGTGCTGATGGGGTGCGGCTTCGTCTCCCTGCTCTCGCAAGGCGACGTGCCACCTGAGACCCGCATGCTCCGCTGGGGCATCCCGGCGGCCATGGTGGTGGTTGGCGCCCTGGTGCTGGAACGGTCCCGGCCCGTGCCCCGGGTCGGCCTCCTCGCCTTGCTGGGGGATGCCTCCTATTCGCTCTACCTGGTTCACGGCATGGTGCTGTCCGCCGTGGGCCAGGTGTTCGTTCGGCTCTCCCCGCAGCTGGCGTTGCAGGGGCCGGCCCTCTACATCGCCTGCGCGGTGACGGCGGTAGGCGCAGCGATCGTGGTCTCCGTCGTGGTCCATCTGCTGGTGGAGCGCCCGCTCCTGCGCCTGATGAGCGAGAAGCGGCCCGCCCGCAAGGCCGCTCCGGAAGGGCGGAGCTGACACGACGTCCCCCGAGGCAGCCTTTTTCGACCGAAGGGCCCTTTCAAGCCTTGCCGAAGTCCGGCAAGGTCTGTCTATTCCGGCCTTCGTGGCCGCTCGCGCGCCGCGCCCCTGCGGAAGGCGCGGAAGGGCGGCCACGGTGCCAGCGTTGTTCGACCGTCGATCGGTTCAGAGAGTTGAGGGGGCTGCGAGATGTTGAGACGGGTGAAGAAGCTCGTGAACGAACCGGCATTTCGCGAAGCCCCGCTGACGGTGACCGGGCGGGCGATTTCCCTGGCCTTGCACGTCGCCTTCGGCCGCAGCCCCATCGCCGAGATCACCCCCGGCGCACGCCTCAAGCTTCCGGCCGACCTGCGCTTCACCACCACTTCGGTCTACCTCCTGCGCGACAGCGTGGAGCCCGAGGTCCGCTATCTCGACAAATTCGTGCGGCCGGGTGACGTGTTCGTGGACGTGGGCGCCAACATCGGCCTGTTCACGCTGAAGGCCGCCACCATCGCCAGTCGCGTGGTGGCGGCGGAGCCCGGGGCCGATGCCGGCCTCCAGCTTACGCAGAACCTCGCCCTCAACGGCTTCAAGAACGTCACGATCGTGCCCAAGGCCATTTCCGACACGGTCGGGAAGGCGGTGTTGTTTCACAATCCCCTGGGCGACGATCCCCAGGCCTTCTCCCTCATCAACGACGGCACGAGCACGGACAGCGAGGAGGTGGAGATCACCACCCTGGACACCCTCGTGGCGGACCTCGGCCTCACGCGGGTCGACTGCATCAAGATCGACGTGGAAGGGGCGGAGGACCGGGTGATCGGCGGTGCCGCCCGCACGCTGGAGACGTTCCGCCCGACCGTCATCTTCGAGATGAACTGCCCCACCCTGGTGAAGGACGGCGGCGACACCGCCGGGGCCTGGAAGGCGCTGGCGGCACATGGCTACCACTTCTTCCAGCTTGAGGACAACGGCGCGCTGAAGCCGCTCTCCGCACGCCCCACCGACTTCGGCAACTACGTCGCCCTCCATCCGCAGGGCCGGGTCCTGGGCGAAGGCTCGACCCATCGGGCGGCGTGACATCCGGCGCGGCCTGACACCGACGTTGGCTGGCCGTGGGTCGACGTCAGGCCGTCCAGCGCCGCAGATGGCCGGTCACGGCGGGGCGGGCCGAAAAAAGGAAATTGTTGACATAGACGGCCCCGCGCCGCGGCCGGGAGCCGTCAGGCACCAGCGCATGGAGCGCCTGGTGTATGGCCGGATCAAACGCCGCAATGGGCTGCATGCGCCCGCCCAGGCGGAAGAAGCCCTGATAGCCGAGCGGCTCCAGGATGCGCATCACGGCGGCCACCGCGCCGGGTCGATGGCGCTCCTCGGCCTCGATCAGCAGGGTCGGCCGGCTGGCGCGCAGCACGCCCGCCGCCCCTTCCAGCACCTTATTCTCGTAGCCTTCCACATCGAGCTTGATGAAGCTGACATCGGCGTCCACGCACGCGTCGAGCCGCGCCAGCGTCACCCGAACGTCATCGACGGGACCGTGCATGTCGTTGGCGAGATTGCCGTCGATGGTGGCGAGCGGCGACATGTCCTGCGGAATGCGCAGCACCGCCTCGCCGCTGCCGCTCCCCAGGGCGGTCTCGAAAAGCCTCAGCTGGCCGGAGGCGAGTTCCTCGGGAAACCGCAGGCGCAGAATGCTGGCGAGGCGCGGATTGGGCTCGAAGGCGAACACCCGCGCGCCCGCCTTGAGCAGCCAGTAGGTGAAGAGCCCGCGGTTGGCGCCGATGTCGCAGACAGTGTCGCCTTGCGCCACCAGCATCGGGAGAAGCCCAATCTCGCTGGCCGGATCTCTCGCCACGTGCTCGTCGATCCATGGGCAAACGAAAGCGAAAACCCGCGGCATGCGGTTCTCGATGATGCCCTTGAATGTCGTCAGTACACGCCCCATTCCGGAACGGCCCCGTTGCGCTGGAAATGGGGTGGAATGCTGTAGCTTCTCCGGTCATACCAGACGCTAGTCAGAAGACAAGGACACCGCAGGGGCGTGATATTACCATCCTCTTGGCCAATGCAGCTTGGCGCTTCGCCGCCTGCGCGATGCAGCGCCGGGTTAGGCTGGCTCCGGAATGCGGGAACAGCCCGGACAATGCCAGACTGACGGGAGATCTTTCTTGAGCCCCCCACCCCCGCGCCGGCCTGCGGTGTTCTTCGACCGCGACGGAGTGCTCAACGTGAACACGGGCTATGCCCATCGGCCGGAGGACTTGCGCTGGGTGCCCGGCGCACAGGCGGCGGTGCGACTGTTCAACGACAGCGGCTACCTCGTCTTCGTGGTCACCAACCAGTCGGGGGTCGCCCGTGGCTACTATGGCGAGGCAGACGTGGACGCCCTGCACCACTTCATGGCCCGGCAACTGGCGGAGGGGGGAGCATGGGTGGACGACTGGCGCTATTGCCCGTTCCACCCGGAAGCCACCGTCGAGGCCTATCGCGCCGCTCATCCCTGGCGCAAGCCGGCGCCGGGCATGATCCTCGACCTCCTCGCCCGCTGGCCGGTGGACACGGCGCGCAGCCTGCTCATCGGCGACCAGCCTTCCGACATGGAAGCGGCGGCCGCGGCGGGCATCGCCGGCCACCTGTTTCCCGGCGGTGATCTCCTCGCCTTCGCCCGCCCCCTCGTCCCGTGACTCGTCTTCCTCATCCGGAGCCGCGGCCATGACCCGCCCCGCCGCACAGGCCCACCCCCTCGCCGATCTCGCCGAAGATGCCCGCGCCTGGATGTTCGGAGCGGCGGCGCCCTTGTGGGCGAGCAGGGGGCGTCACCCCAAGGGGCTGTTCGCCGAGCGCCTCGATAGCGCCGGCGCACCGGACGACGCGCCGCGCCGCCTGTTCGTGCAGGCGCGCCATGTCTATGCCTTCTGCGAGATGGGCCGGCTCGGTTGGGACGGGCCGTGGCAGGCGCTGGCCGGCGAGACGATGGATTATCTGCTTGCCCACGGACGGCGTCCGGACGACCTGTTCATCCATCGCTTCACCGCCGATGGGCAGGTGCTGGACAAGCGGGCCGATCTCTACGACCAGGCCTTCATGCTGTTCTGCCTCGGTCATGCGGGCCGGGCGCTGAGCCGGCCCGATCTGCTCGAGGTCGCGGAAGGGCAAGCGGATGCGCTGGAGCACGGCTGGCGGCATCCGGCCGGCGGCTTTGTCGAGCACGACATTCCCCGCCCGTTCCGCCACCAGAACCCTCACATGCATTTCTTCGAGGCCTTCTCGGCCCTCTTCGCCGTGACCGGCAGACCGCGCTGGAAGGCGCTGGCCGAGGAGATGGCGACCCTGTGCCGCGACCGCTTCATCGACCCGGCCACGGGCGCGCTGATTGAATATTTCACGCAGGACCTCGTGCCCGCCCCTGGCATCGACGGCACCATCGTGGAGCCGGGACACTGCTTCGAATGGGCGTGGCTGTTCGAGGGACTTTCGGCCTGGGGCTGGCCCGGCGCCGAGATTTCCGACCGCCTCGTCGCCTTCGGCCGGCGCACCGGCATCGATCCGGTACAGGACGTGGCCATCAACGAGGTGCTGACCGACGGCTCGGTGCACAAGGCCACCGCCCGCCTCTGGCCGCAGACGGAACGGTTGAAGGTGGCGCTCGCCCGATTGCGCCGCACCGGTCGCCCGGACGAGGAGCGCGAGGCCCGGCGTGCCTATCAGGGCCTCAAGCTCTATCTCGACATGCCCGTTCCCGGCACGTGGCAGGACGTGCTGAACCCCGATGGCACCTTCGTGCCCATGCCGGCGCCCGGCAGCTCGCTCTACCACATCACCTGCGCCATGGCCGAGCTCGTGGATACCGTGGAAGGCCGACGCTAGCGCACGCGCCGATCGGCTGCCTCGCAAGCTGATCGGAAAACGCGTTATCCATCTTAGAGTTGGAGGGCTTTCGAGCGAGGCGGATTCCTGAAGGCTGAAGGACAACGCGTTGAAACAACGCGCCTGGGCAAGGCCGCGCCCATCCGTGCGAAAGCGCGCCGCCTCGCCGCCGTCACGGCATCGGCGCGGCGCAGTCCTTGAGCCCGAGGCTCACGCAGATGGTGAGGGCGAGGGAGCGATAGTCCGGATTGTCCGGTCCCGGCGGACCGGGCGGCTCGAGGCCGATGGCGTAGAGCATGGCCCCGCCCTGCGGATCGCCGAGCACCTCCAAGAACTGCCGTGCCGTGCGTTCGACGGTAAAGCGCGGGCCACCCGACTCGGACGGCATCACCGGGATGCCGAGCGCCAGCGGCCCCTTCCAGAGGTGGCGATAGGCGCGGAACGCCTGCTCCGGCCGGAAGGTCGGGCCCGCGTCGTAGGCCATGATGGAGACAAGGTCGATGCCGCGCGCCTGCGGCGAACGGAGCACGGCGAGCATCATGCCCACATAGGGGCCGTAGCGCGGCTCGGCGGTGGCGAAGGTGCCCTCGCCATAGGCGCCGACGCTCCAGCCCGCCACGGATACCACATAGGGGCGCGGCAGGACGCGGCGCAGATCCGCCAGAACCGCGATGGCGCGAGCATCGTCAGCGCAGGCGACGCGCCCGTCCGGGGTGCGGGTGCAGCCCGAGTCCGGCGTCTCGTAGTCGAGGTCGACGCCGTCGGCGCCGAGATCCTTCACCAACCGGGCGAGGGCCTCGAAATTGCGCGCGTCCCATCCGAAGTGACCCCACCCGCCGACGGAGACGAGCACCCGCACCGTGGGGTGACGTTGGTGTAATGTGGCGATCGCCCCCTTCAGCACCTGCCCGGAAAACGGAAAGAGCAGGCCGGTGCGCGAGAGATCGAGGTTGCCGTCATAGGCGAGGTCCGGCCGGGTGAAGCCGAGCGCCACGTGGGTGATGTAGCCCGGCAGCCGGGCGAGACGGGTGGCCTCGGGATCGTCGGTCTTCACTTCTGTCCATGAGGCCAGATAGGCGAGGAAAGGGCGCGCCGTGTCCTCGGCGCGCGCGCCGCCGGCCGAAGCCGCCATGCCAAGGAAGACCAGGAGGAGCGTTAGAAGACGGACGGCCCGGCCATGCCCTTGGTGATGGTGAGAAGCATGATTCTGATGTCGAACCATATGGACCAGTGCTCGATGTAGAACAGGTCGAGCTCGACGCCCCGCTCGGCCTTCTCCAGGGTGTTGATGCCGCCACGCATGCCGTTGATCTGCGCCCAGCCGGTAATGCCCGGCTTCATCCGGTAGCGGGCCACATACTGGCGGATGGCCTCGTAGCGCACGTTGCTCGCCACCTGCATGTTGGGCACGTGCGGGCGGGGGCCCACCACCGACATCTCCCCCTTCATCACGTTGATAAGCTGGGGCAGTTCGTCGATGGAAGAGGCCCGCAGGAAGGCCCCCACCTTGGTAATGCGCGGATCGGCCTTGGACGTGCCCTTGGAGCCGTCGTCGGAGGGGTCGACCCGCATGGTCCGCAGCTTGTAGCACTGGAACACGCGGTTGTTCAGGCCCACACGCGGTTGGCGGAAGAGAATCGGCCCGGGCGAATCGAGCTTGATGGCGATGGCCGCGATGAGGAGGATCGGGGCGGTGAGCATGAGGCCGATGGCGGCGACCACATAGTCCTCGACCCCCTTGAGCAGGCCGAGGGAGCCCTTGAGCGGCTGCTGTTGCACCTGCAGGGCCGGCTCCCCGGCGATCCGCGTCAGGTTGGCGTAGTTCAGCATGAAGCGATCGGGATCGAGCTCCACGATCACGTCCGCGGCAATCTGGAACATCTGGTTGGCGATGGAGCTGATCGCCTGCGGGTCGTCCCAGCTCTTGGTCACCACCACGATGTCGACGGGATTGTGCTTCACGTATTCGAGCAGGTCCTTGAGACCGCCGAGAACGGGCAAATCGTCCTGCGCCCCCGGCAGCGCCGGCGCGCCCATCGGATGGGCGTCGTCGAACAGGGCCGTGAAGGTGAGAAGGCCGCCGGCGCCCTCTTCCTCGCCATAGCGGCGGACCAGGTCGCGGGCCCGGTCGAGATCACCGATGAGCACCACGTTGCGCCGGAGCACCGCGTGGCTGTGCACCAGGCCCATGCCGATACGCACCAGGACGAGGCGGCCGAGGATGAGGGCGATCGCGGTGACCGCGCCCCAGCCGAGCAAGGCGGCCAGATTGGTGTCACCAATCGGGATGAGGGCGTAGTAGCAGATGGCGACGACCGCACCCGCCGGCGCCCCGGCCACGGCGAGGTGGCCGATCTGGCGCAGCGGGCGCACATAATGCTCGACCCGGTAGCCGCGGCCGAGCTGCAGGATCTGCACGAAGGTGACCGCGCCGATCACCCACAGGATCGCCATCTGGCTCCAGGAGAGGAACTCCCACCGCCAGTGCGCAACCACCGCCGCAAGCACTGCCATGACAAGGTCGCACAGAAGGACGAGCCGGTTGACCAGGCCGTGGGTCCAACGTGTCATCGCCCCCAAGTCCCCAAGAATCAGATGTGAGAGCGCGCAAAGGCCGGCCTGATTCGCAAGGTGGCCCGTCGCGCACATTCACCTTGTTGAAGCCTGTAACCGGTGTCCGCAGGCGGGTCGATGCGTTTCGCCCGGATCCTGACACCAGATCCCGAGCGCGACCTTATGTGCTTCTGATTAAGAAGTGGTAGGCAGTCAAGGCGTTCCGGGGCCCGCCGGGCCGGAAAGACAAAGGGCCGCTCCACAGATGCGGAACGGCCCTCGAAAAACATGCGGCCTCCCGGAGGGAGGCTGCACGGGACGCATGCGTCAGTGGCCCAGCGCCTTGACCACTTCCTCGGTGACTTTCTTGGCGTCGCCGAAGAGCATCATGGTGTTGTCCTTGAAGAACAGCTCGTTCTCCACGCCGGCGTAGCCGGCCGCCATGCCGCGCTTGATGAAGAGGACCGTCTTGGCCTTCTCCACGTCGAGGATGGGCATGCCGAAGATGGGCGACTGCGGGTCGGTCTTGGCGGCCGGGTTGGTCACGTCGTTGGCGCCGATGACGAAGGCCACGTCCGCCTGGGCGAACTCGGAGTTGATGTCCTCGAGCTCGAACACCTCGTCGTAGGGCACCTGGGCCTCGGCGAGGAGCACGTTCATGTGGCCCGGCATGCGGCCCGCCACCGGGTGGATGGCGTACTTCACCTCGACGCCCTCCGCCTTGAGGAGGTCGGCCATCTCGCGCAGCGCGTGCTGGGCCTGGGCCACCGCCATGCCGTAGCCCGGCACGATGATCACCTTCTCGGCGTTCTTCATGATGTAGGCCGCGTCGTCCGCCGAGCCCTGCTTCACCGGGCGGGCTTCCGCCTGCCCGCCGCCGCCGGCCGCCGCGGCGTCGCCGCCGAAGCCGCCGAGGATGACGGAGATGAAGGAGCGGTTCATCCCCTTGCACATGATGTAGGAGAGGATGGCGCCCGAGGAGCCCACCAGCGCGCCGGTGATGATGAGCGCGGTGTTGCCCAGGGTGAAGCCGATGCCGGCCGCCGCCCAACCCGAGTAGGAGTTCAGCATCGACACCACGACGGGCATGTCCGCGCCGCCGATGGGGATGATGAGCAGCCCGCCGAGCACCAGCGACACCGCCGTGATGATCCAGAACAGCGTGATCGAGCCGGTGAGCACGAAGGCGATGATCAGGACCAGCAGCAGGATGCCGAGGCCGGCATTGATGAGGTGCCGCGCCGGCAGCATGATCGGCTTGCCGCTCATGTTGCCGTTGAGCTTGGCGAAGGCGATGATCGAGCCGGTGAAGGTGATGGCGCCGATGGCCACACCCAGCGACATCTCCACCAGGCTCGCGCCGTGCAGGTGCCCTGGATCGCCGATGCCGAAGGCGCGCGGCGCATAGAGGGCCGCCGCCGCCACCAGCACCGCCGCGAGACCCACCAGCGAGTGGAAGGCGGCCACGAGCTGCGGCATCTGCGTCATGGCGATGCGCTTGGCCACCACCGCGCCGATGCCACCGCCGATGCCGATGCCGGCAAGCACCAGCACCCAGCCGAAGAGATCCGACGGCGGCGACAGGGCCAGCGTGGTGAGGATGGCGATGCCCATGCCCACCATGCCGAACAGGTTGCCCTGCCGCGAGGTGGTGGGGTGGGACAGGCCGCGGAGCGCCAGGATGAAGAGGATGCCGGCGACCAGATAGAGAAGGGCGGCGAGGTTCGCGTTCATGTCCCCCGCCTCACTTCTTCTTGG
Organism: Xanthobacter dioxanivorans; assembly: GCF_016807805.1. Classification (NCBI taxonomy): domain Bacteria; kingdom Pseudomonadati; phylum Pseudomonadota; class Alphaproteobacteria; order Hyphomicrobiales; family Xanthobacteraceae; genus Xanthobacter; species Xanthobacter dioxanivorans. The sequence goes on from NZ_CP063362.1 coordinate 1,010,829, forward strand.
AGTACATGGCGAGCATCCGGCTGGTCACGAGGAACCCGCCGAAGATGTTCACCGAGGCGAAGACGAGCGCGACGAAACCGAAGATGCGCGCTCCCCAGGCATGGGCGCTGTCGCCCACCGTGGTCACGCCCACCGCGAGCAGCGCGCCCACCACGATCACCGAGGAGATGGCGTTGGTGACGCTCATCAGCGGGGTGTGCAGCGCCGGGGTCACCGACCACACCACGTAATAGCCCACGAACACGGCGAGCACGAAGATGGAGAGGCGGAACACGAACGGGTCGATCGCGCCTCCGGTGGCGGCATGCGCGACACCGCCAAGGGCGGTGGCGGCCTGATCGGCATACATCTGGGCGGCTTCCGCCGCCTGTCGCGCCACCTCGGCCGCGTAGCGCGCCTGTTGTGCGGCGTCGGCCGCCAGCTGTGGATTGGGGTTCATCAGGCCGCTCCCTCGGTCTTCGGGGCGAAATTGGGGTGCACGACGGCGCCGTCGCGGGTGATGAGCGTTGCCTTGACCAGCTCATCCTCCCACTTCACGGCGAGGGACTTGGAGGCCTTGTCCACCATCGTCTCGAAGAAGTTGAACAGGTTCTTGGCATAGAGCGGAGAGGACGAGGCGGCGATCCGGCCGGGCACGTTGAGGTGGCCGACGATCTTGACGTTGCCCACCTCGACCACCTCGCCGGGGACCGCGCCGGCGACATTGCCGCCACGCTCCACCGCGAGGTCCACGATCACCGAGCCCGGCTTCATGGAGGCCACCATCTCCGCCGAGATCAGGCGCGGCGCGGGCCGGCCGGGGATCAAGGCGGTGGTGATGACGATGTCCTGCTTCTTCACGTGGTCGGCGACGAGGGCGGCCTGCTTGGCCTGGTACTCGGCGGACATGGGCTTGGCATAGCCGGCGGCGGTCTCCGCCTGCTTGAACTCGTCGTCCTCCACCGCGACGAACTTGGCGCCGAGGGAGGCGACCTGCTCCTTGGCGGCGGGGCGCACGTCGGTGGCGGTCACGATGGCACCGAGGCGGCGGGCGGTGGCGATGGCCTGGAGCCCGGCCACGCCCGCCCCCATGACGAAGACGCGCGCCGCGGGTACGGTGCCGGCGGCGGTCATCATCTGCGGCAGGGCTCGGTTGAACTCCGCGGCGGCGTCGATCACCGCGCGGTAGCCGGCAAGGTTCGCCTGGGAGGACAGCACGTCCATCACCTGGGCCCGGGTGATGCGGGGCATCAGCTCCATGGCGAAGGCGTTGACGTTGTAGCGGGCCAGCGTCGCCAGCGCCTCGTCATTGCCGTACGGGTCGAGGATGGCCAGAAGCAGCGCGCCGGGCTTGTACGACGAAAGTTCGGCTTCCGTCGGGCGGCGCACCTTCAGTACCACGTCCGCGCCGTACAGCGCATCCGACGCCGACGGCGCGATGGTGGCGCCTGCCGCCACATAGTCGGCATCGAGAATGCCGGACTTCACGCCCGCGCCGGTCTCCACCGCCACGTCGGCGCCAAGCGCGACGAGACGCTTCACCGTATCCGGGGTCGCAGCGACCCGCGGCTCGCCGAGATCAATCTCGGCGGGGACAGCGATTTTCATCTGAAATGTCTCCGGTGCTCCCGCCCATCAGCGGGTCAGAGGAGGAAGATCCACATGAGGGCGAGGATGATAGCGACGCCGATCGCGCCCCATTTGGTCAGGGCGGTGAAAAGGACGTAGGTGCTCTCGTGTTCGGCGTAGTCGTTGCCATCCGCGGTGGCATACTCGGCCGTGGCGTGGTCAGCCATCTTTTCCCCCTGCTCCAGCGTTTGTATTGGCCTTTAGCGGAGTTGCGAATTTCTGGCAACCGCATTGTGGTGTACAATATGCCACCAAAATCCGGGGGAGTGCCGCGGGCTCGGCTGAAGCGATTGTCCGATATGAAGAACACGTTGGCCTGGCATCGTATGTTCTTGTTTTGTTCGCGGCGCGGTGCTAGCCTTTTTTTATGATGCCCGATCGTGATTCCCGCTCTCGCACAGCACGCCGGTCCCCGCCTGCGGACGACGGCGCGCCGAGGGACAAGCCAGCCCCCCCGGCGCGGAAGGTGAAGGCGGCGCCGCTCGCGGTGACCGAGCCGCGGTCGGCGCGCATTGTCGGCCGCCTCGCGGAAGAGCGGGCGCTCCCGCCCCCTGCCGTCCCCGCCGCGCTCCACGGGGAGGGCGGTGCGGGCGTCGAGGCGGAGCGCCGGCGTGGGCGCGGCGCGGTGTCCAACGCCGCCGGGCGGTTCGAGCCGGCGGCCCGGGTGCTGTTCGACGACGGCTGGCAGAGCCTCGAAGAGCTGCCCCCCTTCCGCACGCAGGTAACGGAGGAACGCGCGCGCACGATCATCACCCGCAACCAGTCACCCGACATCGCCTTCGACCGCTCCATCAACGCCTATCGCGGATGCGAGCACGGATGCGTCTATTGTTTCGCGCGGCCGACCCATGCCTATCACGGCCTCTCCGCCGGCCTCGATTTCGAGAGCAAGCTGTTCGTAAAGCCGGACGCACCGGAACTGCTGGCGCGGGAGCTCTCCCACCCCTCCTACCAGCCCCGCGTCATCGCCATGGGCACCAACACCGACCCCTACCAGCCCATCGAACGGCGCTACGAAGTGACGCGGCGCATTCTCGAGGTGCTGGCGGATTTCGGCCATCCGGTGGGCATCGTGACCAAGTCGGCGCTGGTGGCCCGTGACATCGACATCCTCGCCCCCATGGCCGAGCGCGGCCTGGTGAAGGTGGCCATCTCCGTCACCACCCTCGACCCGCATCTCGCCCGGACCATGGAGCCGAGGGCGGCGAGCCCGCACGTTCGGCTCGGCACCATCCGCCGCCTCGCCGACGCGGGCATCCCCACGGCCGTGCTCACCGCCCCGCTCATCCCGGCGCTGAACGACATGGAGGTGGAGCGCATCCTCGACGCGGCCAAGGCCGCGGGCGCCTGCGAGGCCGGCTACGTCATGCTGCGCCTGCCGCTGGAGATCGCCGACCTGTTCCGTGAATGGCTGGTGGCGCATTTTCCCGACAAGGCCCGGCACGTGCTGGGCCTCATCCGGCAGATGCACGGCGGGCGGGACTATGATGCCACCTTCGGCAAGCGGCAGCGCGGCGAAGGCCCCTATGCGTGGACCATCGGCCGCCGCTTCGAGATCGCCGCCCGGCGCCTCGGCCTGGCGGGACGGGGCATGAAGCTCACCACCACCCATTTCCGCCGTCCGGCCGCTCCCGGCCAGCAGCTTTCCCTGTTCGATTGAGAGCCCCATGCCCGTGCCGACCACTTCGCCTTCGCCAGCCCTGCGCCTCCATTTGGTCACCCTCGGCGTCGGTGACCTCGCCCGCGCCTGCGCATTCTATTCGGCCATGGGTCTCGAACAGCGCGACGCCGGAGCGGAGGGCGTCGCCTTCTTCATGGCCGGGCACGTGGTGCTGAGCCTGTTCCCACGCCATCGCCTCGCGGAGGACGCAACCCTTCCCGACGAGCCCGCGCAGCGTTTCGCCGGGCAGACGCTCGCCTGCAACGTGGCAAGCGAAGAGGAGGTGGCCGCACTCATCGCCCGTGCGGCTGCGGCCGGAGGCACGCAGGTGAAGCCGGCGCAGAAGGTCTTCTGGGGCGGGACGAGCGGCTATTTCGCCGATCCTGACGGGCACCTGTGGGAAGTGGCGCACAATCCCTTCTTCCCATTCGATGCCGAAGGTCGGCTGACCGTGCCCAAGAAAGCCGCATCTTGAGCCGCACGGTGCGCGGCGGGTGCGGTGCTCGCCGCGCCGTGATGCCTTCAGGCGTCCGGGCGGCAGCGGTCGGCGCCATAGGCGCGCATGAACACGCGGACCGCACCCCGTACGGATTTCGCCACCGATTCCGGGTCGGGGGCGTCCGGCGCGCCGACGAGGACGGGAATGGTCACGCCGTCCTTGCACAAGGTGAGGAACTGGCTCGCCGCCTGATCCACGTCGTCAATGTCGAGAACCCCCTGTTCCACCTTGGCGGCGAGGAAGCGGGACAGGCGGCTCACCCCCTCGCAGGGGCCGGCCTCGAAGAATTGCCGTCCGATGTCGGGAAACTTGGCAGAGATGGCGATGACGGTGCGCAGCAGCGCGATGCTGCTCGGGCGCAGGACGGCGTGGATGAAGGAATAGCCGAGCTTGGTGAGGGCGGTTTCCACGTCCTCTTCCTCGGCATCCACCACGAACATCCGCTCTGCGGTCTCCTCGCATTCGCTCGCGACCAGGGCGGCGAAGAGGTCTTCCTTGTTCTCGAAATAAACGTAGAGGGTGCCCTTGGAGACTCCGGCCGCGCGCGCGATATCGCCCATGCTGGCAGCGTCGAAGCCGCGATCGAAAAACACATCCCGCGCACCCACCAGGATCTGATTGCGCTTTTCGGGGTCCTGCCCGGCGGCGGACAGGCTCTCCCGCGTGTTGCCTGCGCGCACCTTGAGGTCCCCGTCGGCACCGCTCTCGCTCATAAGCTCACGTCGCTTTCTCTCCCCGCCCTGTTCTCGGCGATGGCGCCCGCCCGGCGCAAGCTCCGAATGCCCGCCGCACCATGTCCGGCCAACAGGTTGCACCCACGCCACAGTCCTTGAAAGGAAAAAATTGACCGAACCGTTCAGTTCTCCGTTGCCAAGGCCGCGGAACTGGGCTAACTTCCATTCATCGAACTGAACCGTTCGGTCAATCGCGTGGTTCCGCAACCCACGCGCTGATCGGACCGAGGGAGGAGAGCAACGCCCCCGCTCTCCTCCCTTTTTCATTTCGGCCGGCCTTCGGATGCGACGGCGCTGCGAACGGGACAACCGGCCTGCCTCCGGCCCCTCCGTCGATCCCGCCGGACCCCGCGACATTGCGCCACATCCGACTTGGCGGCCTCCACCCCCACCCTACTTTACGGAAACCGATCCGGGCCCCTCTGGCGCAGACGACCTGCGTGATGTCGGATCACAGCGTGCTCAGCACTCTTTGGGACCCGAACCGCCCATGCTTTTTCTTCCGCCGTCATGACGGCTGCGTCTTCCGCGAGCGATCGCGCCGGGCGGCGCCGCGCGCTCCTCGTCGTCAATCCCCGCGCCCGCAATGGCTCGGCATCGCTGACGGCCGCGCGGGCCGCGCTGTCCGACGACCTTCACCTCATCGATGCCGACCTCCCGCAGGACCGCCCCCTGTCCGATCTCATCCGGGCCCGCGCCGGAGAGGTGGACCTGATCATCCTCGGCGGCGGCGACGGCACCCTCAACTCGGCCGCATCCGGCCTGTTCGACACCCAGCTCCCGCTGGGCGTCCTGCCGCTGGGCACCGCCAACGACTTCGCCCGCACCCTCGCCATCCCGCCCGATCCCCTCGCCGCGGCGCGCCTCATCGTGTCGGGGCAGCCGCGCGCCGTCGACCTCGGCGAGGTCAACGGCCATCCCTTCCTCAACGTCGCCAGCGTCGGCTTCTCGGCCGACCTCGCCCGCGCGCTGACCCAGCAGGCCAAGCGGCAATTCGGAATATTGGGATACGGCGTCGTCGCCGCCCGCCTGCTCCTGCAGTCGCGGCTCTTCACCGCCTTCATCGAGCATGACGGCCAGGTCGAGACCGTGCGCACGCTGCAGGTCTCGGTGGGCAACGGACGCTATTACGGGGGCGGCATGACGGTCGCGGCCTCGGCCGCCCCCGACGACGGAAAGCTGGATTTCTACAGCCTTGAAGTCGACCATTGGTGGCGGCTCCTGACCCTCCTTCCCGCGCTCCGGCGGGGCACGCAGGGCGAATGGGATGACGTGCGCGCCTTCCGCACCACCGAGGTGGTGGTGCGGACCAGCCGCCCCCGACCCGTCAACACCGATGGCGAGCTCGTCACCTTCACCCCCGCGCATTTCCGCATCCGGCCGGCGGCCATCCGCGTGTACGCGCCGCCGGTCCGCGCCGCCTCTCCCGCAACCTCATCGCTCCTGGGTGCCCCGTGATGGACTACCTCCTTCAACTCGCCGCCGACCCCGCCGCCTGGGTGGCCCTGGTGACGCTGGTGGCCATGGAAGTCGTGCTCGGCATCGACAACCTCATCTTCATCTCCATCCTCACCAACAAGCTGCCGCCGCAGTACCGCTCGAAGGCCCGGCGCATCGGCATCGGCCTCGCTTTGGTGCTGCGCCTGGCGCTGCTCGGCACCATCGCCATCATCGTGAAGCTGACGACCCCGATCTTCTCGGTCCTCGGACAGGGCTTCTCATGGCGCGACCTCATCCTCATCGCCGGCGGCCTGTTCCTGGTGTGGAAGGCCACCACCGAGATCCATCACAACGTGGATCCGGTCACCCATGCCGAGGACGTCAAGGAAAGCCGCGTGACCATCGGCTTCGCCGCCGCCATCGCCCAGATCCTGATGCTGGACCTCGTCTTCTCCATCGACAGCATCATCACCGCCGTGGGCATGACGGAGCACATCCCGATCATGATCATCGCCGTCATCGCGGCGGTCACCTGCATGCTCCTGGCCGCCGATCCGCTGGCGAAGTTCATCGAGGCCAATCCCACCGTGGTGATGCTCGCCCTCGGCTTCCTCATCATGATCGGCATGACGCTGATCGCCGAAGGCTTCGGCGCCCACGTGCCCAAGGGCTACGTCTATGCCGCCATGGGCTTTTCCACCGCCATCGAGGCGCTCAACATGCTGGTGCGGCGGCGCCGGACGGTGCCGCCGCACGGCTGAGGCGTCGCAATGCGGGAACCCGGCTCCGCCGCATGGCGGGCCGGGCCCGATCTGCTCTATGCTTCGGTGCTGCGCCGGGCTGCCGGCCGGCGCGCTCCCCGATCGAGGTCAAAGTCAGAGGTTCGCCGATGCCTCCCCGTCTCTTCCTCCGTGCCGCCGCCTGCGCCGCGGCGCCGTTCCTTGCCGTGCTCGCCTGGGGCACTCCCGCCTCGGCCCAGACCTGCCTCGAGCAGATCGTCGGCGTGCAGGCCGAGCTGAAATCGCGCCTGCCCCGTCCGCAGAAGCCGCCGACAGAGCAGCAGAGCATCGGCGCGCAGACCGACCAGCAGCCCACCCCGGGCTCGCTCTCCTCCGCCGGACTCAGCGAGCCTCAGACCGGCGCCTACGGCGCCCTCAACCAGGCCATCAACCTACAGGCCGCGGGCGACGAGGCCGGCTGCCTCAAGGCCCTCGCGGAAGCCAGGCGGCTCGGCGGCCTCTAGGCGCGATCCGAGCAACTGAACCCATTTGCTCGGCAAATCGCCCTTAAGGACGTTGAGAGGGGACGCGGCGTCCTCTTTCCCCAATCTAGAGCCGGTCGCGCAGGGCGTAATAGCTCAGGCCCGCCACCAGCAGCGGGTACCGCATGAGGGTGCCGCCCGGAAACGGCGGCACCGGCAAGCGCTGGAGCACGTCGAAGCGCTCCATCTGGCCGCGCACGGCCTCGGCGAGAATCTTGCCGAACAGCGGCGCCAGCGCGACCCCCTGCCCGCTATAGCCAGCCGAGACCAGGACATGGTCCGACAGGCGCCGCACGAAGGGCAGGCGCGGCAGGGTGATGGCGAGCACCCCGCCCCAGCCGTAATCGATCCGCACGTCGGCGAGCTGGGGGAAGATCTTCAGCATGAACGGCCGCACGAAGGCCGGCACATCGGGCTGGAGCGAGCGCCGGTAGCTCTCCCCGCCGCCGAACAGCAGCCGCCCGTCGGCGCTCAGGCGGAAATAGTTGATGACGAACTTGCTGTCCGCCACCGCCGCGTCATTGGCGATGATCTCCTGCGCCCGCGCGCCGAGGGGCTCGGTGGCGGCGATGTAGTTGCAGATGGGCATGACGTGGGCCCCCACCCGCCGGTCCAGCCCGTCCATCAGGCCGTTGCCGCATTCGAGCAGAAAGTCGGCATGGACGGTGCCGCCGGTGTCGGTGGTCACGCTCACCCCGGAGGGGCCATCCGCGACCTTCGCCACCCGGGTGCCCTCGTGGATCTCCACCCCCGCGGCGCTCGCCGCCGTGGCAAGGCCGAGGGCGAAGTTGAGCGGGTGGAGATGGCCCGCGCCCCGGTCCAGCGTCCCTCCGTGATAGGCGGGGCTGCCCACCAGCGCCCGCAATTCCTCGCGGGAGAGGGGCGTCACCTGGTCGTAGCCGTACACCTCGGCAAGGCGCCGGGCATAAGCGTGGCTCTCGGCGACGAAGTGCGGCTTGTGGTCGGCGTGGATGAGACCGGGCCGGTAGTCGCAGGCGATGGCGTGGCGGGCGATGCGGTCGTGCACCAACGCCTTCGCCTCCTCGGCGAGGTCCCAGAGCTTGCGGGCGTCATCGAGGCCCACGGCCTTCTCGAGAAAGTCCTGGTCGCGCCTCTGGCCTGAATGAAGCTGGCCGCCATTGCGCCCCGAGGCGCCCGAACCGACCCGGACCGCCTCCAGCAACACCACCCGGAAGCCGGCCTCGGCCAGATGCAGCGCCGCCGACAGCCCCGTATAGCCACCGCCCAGCACGCACACGTCCGCCTTCGCGCCGCCCCTAAGGGGAGCGAAGGCGGGACAGGGAACCGCAGTCGCCGCGTACCAGGAGCGGGCATGGCCGGCGGGATTCAGCGGGGCGGTCACGCGGATCATTGCGTTCCCCCTTCCTTATCATTGCGCGCGGGCGTGCGGCCCGCGGGATCTGGCCCGAAGCAACGCTCCATCAGACGTTGAGCAGCAGGTACTCCCGTTCCCAGGGCGAGATGACCCGCATGAAGGTCTCGAACTCGGCCTGCTTGACCGCCGCGTAGGTGGCGACGAAGCGGCGGCCGAGCACCTCGGACAGGGCCTCGCTCTCCTCGAAGGCCGCCACCGCCTCCAGAAGCCCGCGCGGCAGGTCGAAGTCGAGGTTCTTCGCGTCCCCCTCCAGCGGATCGGTGGCCCGCAGGTTCTCCATGATGCCGAGATAGCCGCAGGCGAGGGACGCGGCGATGACGAGATAGGGGTTGGCATCGGACGAGGGCACGCGGTTTTCCAGGCGCCTCGCCTCCGGGGTGGAGGGCGGCACGCGCAGGCCGGCGGTGCGGTTGTCGTAGCCCCACTGGAGATTGATCGGCGCCATCGAATCGCGGGTGAGCCGGCGATAGGAGTTCACGTAGGGCGCCATGATGCACATCACCGCCGGCATATATTTCTGGTGGCCGGCGATGAAGGAGAAGAATTCCGGCGTGGGATCGCCGTCATCGTCGGAGAAGATGTTCCGCCCGGTCTCGGCGGAGATCACCGACTGGTGGATGTGCATGGCGCTGCCCGGCTCGTTGGCGATGGGCTTGGCCATGAAGGTGGCGTAGATCTTGTGGCCGAGCGCGGCCTCGCGGATGGTGCGCTTGAACAGGAACACCTGGTCGGCCAGGGTCAGCGGGTCGCCGTGGCGCAGGTTGATCTCCATCTGCGCGGCGCCGTCCTCGTGGATCAGCGTGTCGATCTCGAGCCCCTGGGCCTCGGAATAATCGTAGATGTCCTCGAACAGTGCGTCGAACTCGTTCACCGCCTGGATCGAATAGGATTGCCGCCCGATCTCCGGCCGGCCGGAACGCCCCACCGGCGGCTTCAGCGGATAGTCGGGGTCGGTGTTGGTCTCGACCAGGTAGAATTCGATCTCCGGCGCCACCACCGCCTTCCAGCCCTTCTTCTCGTAGAGCGAGATGACGTGCTTGAGCACCTGGCGGGGCGAGACCTCCACCGGACGGCCGTCGCGATGGAAGGCGTCGTGGATCACCTGGGCGGTCGGGTCCTGCGCCCAGGGCACGGAGCACAGGGTGGAGAGGTCCGGCTCCAGGACCAGGTCGCTGTCCGCCACCACCGAATCGACGAGCCCCTCATAGTCGGGATACTCGCCCGAAATGGTCTGGAAGAAGACCGAGAGCGGCAGGTTCATCACGGGGGACGAAAAGAATTTCGAGGCCGGCATGATCTTGCCCCGCGCCACGCCGGCGAGGTCGGGCACCGTGCACTCGATCTCGGTAATTCCCCGGCTGGCCATCCAGGCCTTGGCCTCGGTCAGGGAGGCGACGCCGCGCGGCGCCGTGATTTCCTTCTTCTGCGCACCCTTGCTGCGTTTCGACATGATGTCCTCTCGCGTGAACCGCTCACGCAGCCTCAGGGAACACCTGCCTTCGGGGCAGTGTCAACGCGCCCCTGTCAAGGACACGCTCGCGTTTCCTGAAAAGGGGCTCGATCGGCGGGAATGGGAACAGGGCCTGAACGAATCGCGACCGAATCGCGCGGGCATGCGCGTTCCTGCTTCGCCCCCTACGAGATATGGTGGCATGGGCGGCCGAGGCGCGGATTCCGCATCAGGGACGCGGCGCGCTCACCGACACCGGATCGGCCTTCGCCTGGGTCTCGAAGCTTTCCGCCTCCAGCACCGCGGTCCCGATCAGGGTGGCGACGGACACCTTGAACGGCGCCAAAAGCCGGGTGCCGGCGACGGGCACCAGCCAAACCAGCATATCCTTGTTTTCCATCATGTATTTGACGGTGTAGCGGGTCGGCCTGTGGCCCGCGACGGGGGCATAGCGCACCGAGCAGACCACGGCGGGCCCGGTATAGCCGTCCGCCTTCACCTTCTCCGTGCGCACATAGGCAAGGGAGATGTCGTAGCGCTGGCGCCCGTCGAACACCGGGATCGAACGCTCGCAGGCCGCCGACGACAGCAGGTCGGCGGTGCCGGGCACATAGATGAAGGCGCCGCTCATGGGATCGATGACGTTCTGCAGCACGCCGGGGGTCAGCGGCACCCGGTCGGGCAACGGCTTGAGCGGCGGCTCGACGTCCATCTCCTTCACCGCACCCGCGGACATGGCGATGCGCGCGACTTCCGCCTTGCCGTCGGCTTCCGCGTTCATGGCATAGACCCGCGGCACCATCTTGTTGCCGGAGAGGTTGCCCCGGGCGGCCGCCACGCCCTTGCCGGAGGACACGGCCCGCAATACGCCGGTGACGCGCGCGGAGCCGGAGATCTCGTAGGCGGCGTCCCCCGCCTCCACCACGATGGAGCCGCGGCCGAGCTCCACCCCGCCCACGGACAGGGTGTATTTCGCGGTAAGCCGGCCGTCCGCGAGGGCGGGAAGCGGGACGCCGATAATCGCGGCGCCAAGGATTGCGGTGCCACGGATCGCGGTGCCACGGATCGCGGTGCCACGGATCGCGGTGCCACGGATCGCGGCGGCGAGGCGGCGCGCGTAGACAGATGGGCGATGCGGCTCGATCATGTGATGCGTCCGTAGCCGATGGGGCGGCGGTTGCGGTCGGGTGCGCCGGGCGCACGCATGACTTCCGTTCCCATGCGCAAGGAAGAGGGCTGAACTGTGGCTCCGGCCTGGCCGGGCGCGCGGGCGAGGAGCATCGGCGACCGCTTGCGAATCCTGAAGGGTCATTGACTTTACGACCGTTTGTCACGATCTTTCCAGCCTACCCTGAGAGGCGGGTCACGTTGACGACGGCAGGACCGGCGCCGCGGCCCGTTCGCCCCGCAGGGTCTGTGTCAATTTCTGAGGAGCTGAAGCCATTCGCCGCCCCATGAGACCCGTCGCGCCGGAGAAGGATGGACCGCGCGTCAATGAGGAAATCCGCATCCGCGAAGTCCAGCTGATCGACCAGGATGGACAGAACCGCGGCGTGGTGGCCATTCGCGATGCTCTCGCCCTTGCGCAGGAGGCCGGCCTCGACCTCGTCGAGATCTCGCCGAACTCCGCTCCCCCCGTCTGCAAGATTCTCGACTACGGCCGGTTCAAATACCAGAACCAGAAGAAGGCGAGCGAGGCGCGCAAGAAGCAGAAGGTGGTGGAAGTCAAGGAGATCAAGCTCCGCCCGGGCATCGACATCCACGACTACGAAGTGAAGATGCGTTCCATGCAGCGCTTCTTCGAGGAAGGGGACAAGGTGAAGGTCACCCTGCGCTTCCGCGGTCGCGAGATGGCGCATCAGGACATCGGCTTCAAGCTGCTCCAGAAGCTGAAGGAGGATGTGGCTACCATCGCGAAGGTGGAAGCCGAGCCCATGCTGGAAGGCCGGCAGATGATCATGATCCTCTCCCCGAGGTGAGGACGCGTCTGTTCGGGCCCGCAGTTCGCGGTCTCCCGCTCTGAGACCTTGAGAGTGTGCCGGCCTGCCACGCAGGCCGGCTTTTTTGTCTCGGGCCGGGTGCGATCCCCGGTGCGCAGGCCGGCGGCCTTGTGCCGGCAGGCTTCGGCGTCGCCGCAAAGAAAAGGCCCGGCTTGCCGGCCGGGCCCCTCCGCATGCGTGCAGCCGTCATCCCTTACGGGCAGGGATGCTGGAAGCCGTCATACCCCGTGTACGTGCCGGTTGCCGGGTTGTAGGACCGGAAACGCTGGATGCAGTAGGCCACCGAGTCACTGTAGACCGGCGTCTCCGCAGCTGCCGCCGCCGCGCCGAGGGCCACGCCGCTCGCCACGCCGAGCGCGATCCAGGCGCCGGTATTGTTATAATAGCCCCAGCCCCAGCCGGGACGGTACCAGCCCCAACCCGGGCGCCACGCGCCGGGACCCCACGCGCCCACCGGAGGACGCCACCCCGGGTGACCCCAGCCCGGACCACCAGGACCCCAACCCGGACGGCCAGGACCCCAGCCGGGGCGGACCGGTCCGGGACGGAAGCCGGGACGGTAGGCATTGGCAACCACAGCACGCCGGGGGCCGACATAGCGCGCCCCGCCCATGTAGCGTGCGCCGCCCATGTAACGCGCCCCGCCGTAGCGCATGCCACCACCGTAGCGCATGCCGCCCATGCGGGCGCCGCCACGGAATCCGCCGACACGACCGCCGCCGCGATAGGCAACGGTGTCGACGGCAGCGATGTCCCGATTGGCCTGCTGGTCTACGAGGCCCAGCCGCAACGCCTGCGCGCCCGCGGGGGCTCCGGAGAACGAAAGCACGCCGCTTGCCACGGCTATGGCCGCAAGCAGGGCTACCCTCTTCGTTCCGAACATGATGCTCACTCCCTCTACGCTGTACAGCCTCGACCGAATTTGTGTCGTTTGTTTCGCCGGACCTATGTCAAGTTACGGCTACAACGCGGCGAAGTTATTGCCACGGCTCAAATTCGGCGGGCTTCCGTTCAACCCTGCGTGACAGTGCGGCACACAAACCTCGCCGCAGTGCAGCGGCAGCCCCAACGGGGCGCCGGCCTTTCCCGCGGCCGACTTGCCGCGGCCGACTTGCCTTTCCATCCACTCTCCTGTAACGACTGCCGCCTTCGAGCCGGCCGGCGAATAAGGGCTGCCGCGCTGGCTCAGATCGCTCAACAGCAACAAGAGGCTGAGCGTTCCCCGCCGAAAGGCGTGGCGGACGCATGCCACGGAGAGCCAAATGCCCAAGATGAAGACCAAGTCGGGAGCGAAGAAACGCTTCCGTCTCACGGGTACGGGAAAAGTGATCGCGGCCCAGGCTGGCAAGCGCCATGGCATGATCAAGCGGACCAACAACCAGATCCGCAACCAGCGCGGTACCGCCATCCTGTGCGAGAGCGACGGGCGCGTGATCCGCAAGTCGTTCCTGCCGAACGGCTGACGCCGCACCGCGATCTGAAGGAGTTTTTCCATGGCCCGCGTGAAACGTGGCGTTACCTCACACGCCAAGCACAAGAAGGTCTTCGAAGCCGCCAAGGGCTTTTACGGCCGTCGCAAGAATACCATCCGCGCTGCGAAGTCGGCCGTCGAACGGTCGATGCAGTATGCCTACCGCGATCGCAAGGTGAAGAAGCGCAACTTCCGCGCGCTCTGGATCCAGCGTATCAATGCCGGCGTGCGCGCGCTTGATCTCGATTTGACCTATTCGCGATTTATCGACGGTCTCGGCAAGGCCGGGATCGAGGTCGACCGCAAGGTGCTCTCGGATATCGCCATCCACGAGCCCGACGCGTTCAAGGCCCTGGTGGAGAAGGCCAAGGCAGCGCTCGCCTGAGTTCTGCCCGAGGTCACGGCAGCGCCTGTCCCAGGACATGCGCTGCGACCCGCGCTTTTCCGTTCCGCCTTTCCGAGACCTTCAAAAGCCCCGTGCGGTGATCCGTCCGGGGCTTTTGCCATTGGGCGCGCCCCGTCTATAAGCGGCGCGACCTCATGATCGCCCGGCCGGGTGCGCCCGGTGCCGCGCGGCGATGCCAGATTCTCAGGGATTTCCCATGTCCGACCCGGTGCTGACCAACCCGAGCGCCCTTAAGGTCCTGGAGCAAGACATCGAGACCGCCGCCCTGCGTGCTCCAGACGAAGCGTCCCTCGAAGAGGTGCGCATCTCGGCCCTCGGCAAGAAGGGCTCGGTCTCCGACCTGCTGAAGTCGCTGGGCGGCATGAGCCCGGACGAGCGCAAGGTGATGGGCCCGGCCATCAACGGCCTGCGCGACCGGGTGCAGGGCCTCATCGGCCACCGCAGGTCGGCCCTGAAGCGCGAGGCGCTGGAAGCCCGCCTCGCCACCGAGACGCTGGATGTCACCCTGCCCGTGCGCGAAGCCGCCGCCGAGGCGGGCCGCGTCCATCCCATCGCCCAGGTGACCGAGGAACTGACCGCCATCTTCGCCGACATGGGCTTCTCGGTGGCCGAGGGACCGGACATCGAGGACGACTTCCACAATTTCACCGCGCTGAACTTCCCGGCCGGCCATCCCGCCCGCGAGATGCACGACACCTTCTTCCTGCCCCCCGGCGCGGACGGGGAGCGCAAGGTGCTGCGCACCCACACCTCGCCGGTGCAGGTGCGCACCATGCAGACCAAGACGCCGCCCATCCGCGTCATCTGCCCCGGCCGCACCTATCGCTGCGATTCGGACCAGACCCACACGCCCATGTTCCACCAGGTGGAGGGGCTGGTGATCGACAAGAGCGCGCACCTCGGCCACCTCAAGTGGATTCTCGAAGAATTCTGCAAGTCGTTCTTCGAAGTGGACGGGGTGAAGATGCGCTTCCGCCCGTCCTTCTTCCCCTTCACCGAGCCGTCCATGGAAGTGGACATCCAGTGCGACCGCTCCCGTCCCGGCGAGATCCGCTTCGGCGAGGGTTCCGACTGGCTGGAGATCCTCGGCTGCGGCATGGTGCACCCGAACGTGCTGCGCAATTGCGGCATCGACCCGGACGAATACCAGGGCTTCGCCTGGGGCATGGGGATCGACCGCATCGCCATGCTCAAATACGGCATGAGCGACCTGCGCGCCTTCTTCGAGGCCGACGTGCGCTGGCTCTCCCACTACGGCTTCCGCCCGCTGGACTTCCCGACGCTGGCCGGCGGCCTGAGCGCGTAAGGAGCAGGACCGATGAAATTCACCTTCTCCTGGCTCAAGGACCACCTGGAGCCCACCGCCTCGTTCGATGAGATCGTCGAGCGCCTGTCCCTCATCGGCCTGGAGGTCGAGGGCGTCGAGGACAAGGCCAAGCAGCTGGCCCCCTTCGTGGTGGGCGAGGTGCTGACCGCCGAGAAGCACCCGAATGCCGACAAGCTCAAGGTCTGCACCGTCTCCATCGGGAAAGGCGCCCCCATCCAGGTGGTCTGCGGCGCCCCCAACGCCCGCGCCGGGCTGAAGACCGTCTTCGCGGCCCCGGGCACGGTCATTCCCGCCACCGGCACGGAACTGAAGATCGGCAAGATCCGCGACGTGGAAAGCCGCGGCATGCTCTGCTCGGCCCGCGAGATGGGCCTGTCGGAGGAGCATGAGGGCATCATCGAGCTTCCGGCCGACGCCCCGGTGGGCGCGCCGTTCGCGCAGGTGCTGGGGCTCGACGATCCGGTGATCGAGATCGCCGTCACCCCCAACCGCGCCGACTGCCTCGGCGTCGCCGGCGTCGCCCGCGACCTTGCCGCCGCCGGCCTCGGCGAGCTGATGGCGCCGCGGGTGAAGCCGGTGGAGGGCACCTTCCCCGCCCCGCTGCGCGTGACCCTGGAATTCGGCGAGACCGCCCCGCTCTGCCCCGCCTTCGCGCTGCGCGTGGTGAAGGGGGTGAAGAACGGCCCCTCCCCCCAATGGATGCAGGACCGCCTGCGCGCCATCGGCCTGCGCCCCATCAATGCGCTGGTGGACGTCACCAATTTCATGACGTTCGACCGCAACCGGCCGCTCCATGTCTTCGACCTCGCCAAGGTGAAGGGCGACCTCGTGGTACGCCGCGCCCGGCCGGGCGAGACGCTGCTGGCGCTGGACGGCAAGACCTACACCCTCGACGAGAGCATGTGCGTGATCGCCGACGACACCGGCGTCGAGAGCCTCGCCGGCATCATGGGCGGGGAAGCGTCCGGCTGCGACGAGACCACCACCGACGTGGTGATCGAATCCGCCCTGTGGGATGCCATCACCATCGCCCAGACCGGGCGCAGGCTCTCAGTCAATTCGGATGCCCGCTTCCGCTTCGAGCGCGGCGTCGACCCGGCCTTCACCGTCCCCGGCCTCGACCTCGCCAGCCACCTCATCATGGAGCTGTGCGGCGGCGAGCCGTCCGAGCTGGTGCTGGCCGGCGCAATCCCGGACACCACCCGCACCATTGCCTTTCCCCTCTCCGAGGTGAAGCGCCTGTCCGGCCTCGACGCCACCGAGGCGGAAATCCGCGAGGTGCTGGAAAATCTCGGCTTCTCCCTCTCCGGCGCGGCGCCGGTGATTGAGGTGGTGCCGCCCTCCTGGCGCGGCGACATCGAGGGCAAGGCGGACCTGGTGGAAGAGGTGGTGCGCATCCTCGGCCTGGAGCGCGTGCCCTCAACCGAGCTGCCCCGCGGCGAAGACGCGCGCAAGGCGGTGCTGACGCCCCTCCAGCTGCGCAGCCGCAAGGCCCGCCGCGCCCTCGCCGCCCGCGGCATGGTGGAGGCCGTCACCTGGTCCTTCGTCTCGCAGGCGGCCGCGAAGCTGTTCGGCGGCGGCGCGCCCGAGCTGGCGTTGTCCAACCCCATCGCCTCCGACCTGTCCGACATGCGGCCGAGCCTGCTGCCCGGCCTCATCCGTTCGGCGGGGGCCAATGCCGACCGCGGCTTCGCCGACGTGGCACTGTTCGAGGTGGGACAGGTGTTCGCCGGCGACACGCCGAACGACCAGCGGCAGGCCGCCTCCGGCATCCGCCGCGGCACGGCCAAGCCCTCGGGCGCCGGCCGGCACTGGTCCGGCAACGCGGCGGCCGTGGACGTGTTCGACGCCAAGGCGGACGCCTACGCGGCCCTGTCCGCCTGCGGCGCGCCGGTGTCCAACCTCCAGGTCACCACCGATGCGCCGGGCTGGTACCACCCCGGCCGCTCCGGCACCCTGCGCCTCGGCTCCAATGCCATGGCGCATTTCGGCGAGATCCACCCGGCCGTGCTGGAGGCGCTCGATGTCGCCGGCCCGTTGGTGGGGTTCGAGATCGTGCTCGACAAGATCCCCGAGCCCAAGGCCAAGGCGACGCGGGTAAAGCCGAATCTTGAGCTGTCCGCGTTCCAGGCGGTGAAGCGCGACTTCGCCTTCCTGGTCGGCCGGGATGTGGCCGCCGCCGACATCCTGAAGGCGGCGCAGGGCGCCGACCGGAAGCTGGTCACCGGCGTCGGCGTGTTCGACATCTACGAGGGCAAGGGCATCGACCCCGACAAGAAGTCGGTGGCGGTGGAGGTCACCCTCCAGCCGCGCGAGCGCACCTTGACCGACAAGGAGATCGAGGACGTGGCCGGCCGCATCGTCGCGGAAGTGGCGAAAAAGACCGGCGCGACGCTGCGGGCCTGAGCCGCGCCAGACGCCTTCGTCATGGCCGGGCGTGTCCCGGCCATGACGAAGGCCGAAGAAAAACGCGGCCACTGAAGGTCGATCGCCCCTAGAGGCGTCCTGTCAGCGCCAGCACGATCACGACGATCAGCAGCACCCCGACGATGCCGCCCGGCCCGTAGCCCCAGCCCGAGCTGTAGCCCCAGTTAGGCAGGGCACCGACCAGCAGCAGCACGAGAACGATGATGAGGATGGTGGACAACACGGGGCAGCCTCCCTTCGGCGCACGCGTTGGCACCGCCGGCCGCGCGAGCGAACCGGCCCGGACACGCGGGCGGTTGGTTTGAACGAGGGCCGGACCCGCCGGCCTCTCGATTCTGAAAACGCCCATGCCGCGTCCAAGTTCCGCCGCTGATGCTCCTGGGCGCCCGCGGCGTGGCTCAGAGCGGTGCGGTGGCCGCCTGGAGCCAGTCCCGCACGTCCGCGTCGAGCTCCGGGGCGAGTGCCTCGGCGACCCGTTGGTGATAGGCGTCCACCTGTGCCCGTTCGGCTGCATCCAGCAGCGCCAGATCGATGAGCCGCCGGTCGTAGGGCACGAGGGTCAGAGTGGAGAAGCCGAGGCAGGGCTTCTGCGCCCCCTCCACCGCGCGCCGTTCCACCAGGATCAGGTTCTCGATGCGGATGCCGTAGGCACCGGTGCGGTAATAGCCGGGCTCGTTGGAAAGGATCATGCCCTCGGCCAGCGCCACGTGGCCGAGCTGGGAGATGCGCGCCGGCCCCTCGTGCACGGAGAGCCCCGCCCCCACGCCGTGGCCGGTGCCGTGGTCGAAATCGAGCCCCGCCGCCCACAGATATTGCCGCGCCAGCGGATCGAGCTGCGCCCCGTTGATGCCCTCGGGAAACACCGCCCGGCTAAGCGCCAGATGGCCCTTCAGCACCAGCGTGTAGTGCCGGCGCATCTCCTCGGTGGGCCGCCCCACCGCGAGGGTTCGGGTGATGTCGGTGGTGCCGTCCGGATACTGGGCACCGGAATCCAGCAGGAACAGCTCGCCGGGATGGATCGCCCGGTTGGTGGTGCGGGTGACGCGGTAATGCACGATGGCGCCGTTCTCCCCCGCCCCGGCGATGGTGGGGAAGGACACGTCGCTGAGCTGGCCCGTGCCGCGACGGAACGTCTCCAGGGCCTCGACCGCGTCGATCTCGGTGAGCCGGCCGGTGGGCGCCTCGGCATCGAACCAGGCGAGGAAGCGCGCCAGCGCCACTCCGTCACGCACGTGGGCCGCGCGCATGCCGGCGATCTCCGCCGGGTTCTTCTGCGCCTTCAGGAGGGCGATGGGGTCGGCCCCCTTGTCCACCACGCCGCCCGCCGCCTCGATCAGGCCGGCGAGCCGCACCGGCGCCGTCGCCTGGTCCACCCGCACCCTCCGCCCGAGCTCGTTCCGCCCGAGCTCGTTCCCCTTGGCGAAGGCGGCGAGCACGCGGTCGAGGTCCGAGACGCCGTGCAGGCGCGCATGCCCGGCCAGCGCCGCCCGTACCGCATGGGACAGCTTCATGGATTCCACGAACAGGTCCGGCAGCCCTTCCGCCGGCACGATGCACCAGGCGAGCGGCAACGGCGTGTGGGCCACGTCGGCCCCGCGCATGTTGAACAGCCAGGCGGCGCCATGGGGATCGGAGATCAGCGCTCCGTCGAGCTTTTCCGCCACGAGCTTCTCCTGCACCCGGCGAAGCTTGGCGGCGGTGTCCTCCCCCGCCACCGACAGGTCGAGCAGGCGGATGGGCGCCTGGGGCGCCGCCGGCCGGTCCGGCCAGACGGCGGCGACCGGGTCGGCCTCCAGCGGCGCCAGGATCCCGCCTGCCGCCGCCACCGCCTTCGCCAGCCGGTCACGCCCGTCGAGGGTGGTGCGCCAGGGATCGTAGCCCAGCCGGGCACCGCGGGGCAGGTGCTCCTCGATCCACCTGTCCGGCCGCTCCTGGGCGAGGGGAACCACGGTGAAGGCGCTCTCGTCCACCTGGGCGGGGGCCTGCAGGGTAT